>JBOGIQ010000001.1:0-70066 GCA_050742535.1 Vicinamibacterales bacterium
TCTGGGGAGACACGAATGTCCCACAGCACTGCCAGGTCGCGCCGTCCCTCCAACATCGTCAGCTCCGGCGTGTCGAATGCGATTGCCGCCCCGCCAACGATGCGGGTCGCGAGCCGTGCCGTGAAGAGCGCCCAATTCGACAGATCGAAACGACTACCCCACTGCAATGGCCCTTCGCCCGCGAGTGCGTCGTAATCCTTTTCATAAGGCACTTCGAGGCGGCGCTCTGACAATACGAACCGACCATCGTCACGATTCGTCACGTCCAGCACACGATCCACCGTGAAGACGATGGGAACGCGTGCGTACTCAGGGAGGGCAGTTCTTGCTTCCTCGGTGACCTCGATTGTCATCGGCGAATCGTATCGCTATCGAAACATCGCCAGGCGCGGCAGCAGGTGTCCCGCGGAGGCGGGAGCGAGATACGGCTGTCGCGACTGGCTACGGGTGGTCCGCCTAAAGGCGGACACTACGACCGGCTGGTTCGCGAGGCGCGACGCTCGGTGGTTATTCCATCACCACTGTGAAGACAATTCGGACGCGTGCGTACTCAGCGAGGGCTGTCATTGCTTCCTCGGTGAGCTCGATTGTCATCAGCGAATCGTATCGCTATCGAAATATAGCCAGGCGCGGCAACAGGTGTCTCGCGGAGCCGGCCGACTCGACCGCCGGGGCCAGGTGCCACGAGTCGCATGCAGGGAAAGCTGCTCGCATCACGCCCACACGAGACCTCTGAAATGTCACTCGTGCCGACCAAGCCAGTCGATCCTCGGCAGGCGTGCCGAGCGGCTGGCGGAGCGAGATACCTGCTGTCGCGACTGGCTACGGAGTGGTCCGCCTACAGCGCGGACACCACGATCGTGGTTATGGGTCCGCCTAAAGGCGGACACTACGACCGGCTGGTTCGCGAGGCGGACGCGACGATCGTGGTTATTCCATCACGACGAATGTGAGCCGCGGGAACGCGACGGTGCTCGCAATCGAGTCGATGATGTTGATCTGGCACGTGTAGGTGCCCGGCTTGAACTGCTCCGCGGGAACCTCGAACTGGAAGATGACGGCGCGGCGGTTGGGCTCGTCGATCGCCGTGCGGTCCACCACCGGCGTCTCGAACACCTTCACGCCGCCGCGGTAGAACGCGAGGCTCGTCCGCAGGTCGGGACGCTGCTCGGCGACCGCCGGGTCGTAGACCTCATAGTAGAAGTAGACCTTCTGGTTCCGCCCGACGGCGCGGGTGAGATTCGGCAGCAGCTGCACGCCGTCGCGCACCAGCGGATTCTCGGTGCGTCCGCCCGCCGCCTTCTGCACCTGCGTGCTCATCACCACCGAGCTGACCTTCATCGACGGCCCGGTCATCTGCGGCACGAAAATCGGTGCCTCGAACGACCCGATACTTCCGCCCGTGTTCTCGCGCACGACCACCTTCGCGATGAAGCGGCCCGGCGGAAGCGTCACTCCGGACTGATAGAAGACCTGCCGCCCGGCGAGCGTCTCGGCGCCGCCCGACGGCACTTTGATCGTTTCACGCAGACGGCCGATGACACGTCCCTGTTCGTCCCGCACCTCGCCCTTGACGTCCAGCTGGACCTCGGTGGCCTTGTCCGCCACCGGCACCGCAAATCCCGGGACCGCCAGCGCGATCGGCACATAGAAGCGGTCGTTGCCGCCGCGTGGGTTGCCCCGCTCCGCGGGCCCGCCTTGCTGGCGGAAATACCCGGTGCCGACGACGAGCGGTACGTCAGTCGACGACACAGCGGCCGAGAGTTGATCGTCGAGCAGCGCTTCGCGGTCGCGGTTGTTGGTGTTCGCGAAGCTGCGGCCGGCGTAATAGCCCGGACGTGATTCGACGCGAAGGCTCTTCAGATCCGGCCGGTTGACGCGGACCTGTATGCGCCGGAATCTCCCGTCGCGCGCCGGGTTGGTGCTCGTGTAGCCGAGGAGGTAGTAGGCAGCCAGATCGTTCTGCACGCGTGCGAACGCGTCGCCGAAGTTGTTCGAGTCGGTGAAGCTCCGCCCGCCGGTGTCGGCGGACAGCGTGGTGAGCGTCTCCTGCGTCTGGTTGAGCTGCTGAAAGCCTCGCATGCCGCCGCCGGTCAGGAGCGCGCCTCCGTTGCCGCGGTTCGCCGCCGAACCGCCGGCGGCGACAGCCTGCAGCCCGCGCGTATCGACCGCGTAGATCGACACGTTGCCGCGGTTGCAGGTGCTGGTCGCAGAACGGAGCTCGATCTGGTTGTCGTCCCCGCTTCGCCGCATGCCGGCGCTGAAGTAGAGGAGTGCCTTCTTCTGCTGAATCGGCGTCAGCTCCTGGCACACGGTCTTCAACGCCCTGAGGCGTACGTCGTTGTTGAATTCCTGGAAGGCGTCCGCCTCGGTCGTGGCCGACGACGCTTCCGCCGACGCCGCCGCTTCCGCTTCGGTCGCCGCCGTGGCAACGGCCTGCGGATCGACCTCGGTGCCCTCGTTGTAGGCGAGCGCCTGCAGCGCGCCAAGCGCGTCTTCCTTGCTCGACGTGAAGTCGGTCAGGACGTTGAGCCGGGAACCAATCGTGATGATGGCAACGAGGTCCGCACCGGTCATCTTGGTGCCGACCCAGTCGCGGGCGTCGACCACGGCGCGCTGCACGTCCTCGGGCTGCATCGAGCTGACGTCGAACACCATCGTGAGCATCCGCCGGTTGTTCAGGCTGGTCGTATCAGTAGCGGGCGCCGGCGCGGCGGTGGACGTGGCGCTGGCGGCACGTGCGGCCTCGGCACGCACCTTGTCCTCCAAGCCGTCGAGGAGCTGAATATCGGGCGCGCCCGCCGGAGCCGCTTCGCTGATCTCCTGGAAGGAGAAGGTCGAGATCGTCTGCGGCTTGCCGTCCTCCGAGACGACGAAGTCCTTCGCCGTCAGCCCGCGCACCACGTTTCCCGCCGCGTCGCGAACCACGACGTCCACCGACACGATGGTGACGCCGGCGGAGCTTTCGAACCGCGGTGCGTCGGGCGGCTGCTGTTGCTGCTGCTGCGCGGACGGACTGATCGTCCCGGCCGCCAGCGCGAGGATCAACACCATCACGGTCCACGGTCGGCGGCGATGGCGCGTCTCGAGCACGTTGGACATATCCCTAGAACCGGAACTGCAGGTTCAGCGTGGCACGGCGTTGACCGGTGACGCTGCGAATCTGCCCGAAGGTCAGCGAGTTGACGTTCGTGTCCACGCCGGAATAGTTGGCGAGGTTCAGGATGTTGCTGACCCGCATATTGACGTTCACACTGCGGTTCGCACCCAGTTGGACCTGCCGGTTGAAGGTCATGCTCAGGTCCTTCGAGCCTGGGCCGATGATGATGTTGCGCGGTGACGAGCCGAACTCGCCGGTAACAGGCACCGCAAACGCGGCGGTGTTGAACCACTGATCGATCGACGGGTCGCCAATCGAGATCGGGTCGCCGTTGTAATCCGCGCGAAGGGCTCCGTTGATGCCGCTGGCGATATCGCGCGCCGCGCCGCTCACCGTCACCGTCTGCGGCCGGCCCGAATTAGCGGTGAAGTTCGCGCTCACCCGCCAGCCGCCGGCAATCCCGCCGAACAGTCCACCGTTACGCAGCCACCGCTCGTTCGGCCCGAACGGGAAGCGATAGTTCGCGCTCGCCTGAACGCGATGCCGCTGTTCGAAGCTGGACCTCGCCCATTCGGCGTCGATGTTCCGATCGTCCTGCGCGACGTTGCCGGTGCCCCCTCCGCCGCCGCCACCACCGATGGAGGGGGAGTTGTCGCGTGACTTGGCGAACGTGTATTGGACGTCGTAGCCAAATCCGCGCGACTCGTTCTTCCGGAGCTGCAAGGTGGCTGAATCGAGCACCGACCGGCCCTCGGACGTCGTCCAGGTGAACGGCTGGACGCCTTCGATGCGCAGCCCGTCGGCGTCGCGGTTCGGCGCGCGCACGATCTCGAGATTCGAGCCGATCGTGTGCCCATACTGCGCCGAGAGCTGGTAGGTACGGAACAGCGTGCGCTGCACGCCGAACACCGCCTGCCGGACGGTGCCGACGACGTAGTCCCGGTCGATGCCGTAGTTGTTGCGGGTCTCGGTGATGGCGATGCCCGTGAGGGCGTCTTCCAGCAACAGCGCCCGGCTCAACCCGCCGATATTCGTGCCGGTCGTGGCGAACGGGGGCTGCTGCGCGAGGCGGCGCGCGATCCCCGAGTAGGTGCTGTCGTTGTATTGAATCTCCCAGCTGCCGCGGAACTGCAGCTGCGCCGGACCTCGCCATGCGGCGGACAACCGTGGCGAGACGTTGTTGGTGTCCTTGTCGATCAGCGCCCGCGGGAACGACCCGGTGAACGCGCCGTCCGCGCCGGAGAGAACCGGCGCCGCGTCCGAGAAATCCGACGTGACGTCGAGGTTGACGAGCCGGCCGTTCTCCTCGACGAAGGGATATCGGAGATCCCAGCGCATGCCCAGGTTGAGCGTCAGGTTGCCGCGGAGCCGCCACTCATCCTGAAAGAAGAAGCCGAGGTCCCGTCCGGTCAACGTCGTCTCGCCGGGGCCGTAGGCGATCGACGCCTGCTGCGGCATCCCGAGAAGGAAATCGGCGAAGTCGAACCCGGTCAATCCGCCGAGGGCGCCGCCATTGGCCGTATAGATCCCGGTGAACACGAACGAGCCGTTGGCATTGCTCTCGTTGTTGGTCGTCGTCTTGTCGTAATTGAACACGCCGCCCGTCTGAATCTGGTGCCTGCCGAACGGGCGGCTCCAGGTCACATTGGTGCCGACGCGATCGCCGACCGAACGTGACGGGTTCACGTCGCTCAGTCCGGTAATACTCGAAAAGCTCAGTCGCGGCAGCCCCCAGGCAAATGGGCTGTCCGAGACTCCCTCGATTCCAATCGCATCGGACACGTTCGTGACGCCGCTGAACTGGTTGATCGAGCCGGACGACGAGTGGTTGTAGTTGGACGACAGGCGGAACTGATTGCGGCCCCGCTGGATGTTGAGCTGCGGCGAGATGCTGTAGTTGCGCGTTTCGCGGGCGCCTCCCAGCGTGGTGAACACGTTCAGCTGGTCGTTGTCCGACTGCTGATACTGGAAGTTCACATTCATGTTGACGTTGGTGCGCGTCGCGGCCGCGCCGCGGCCCTGCCCGCCGCGGCCGCCGTTGGCCTGTGGTCCACCGCCTCTCCCGCCCCGCCCGCCCTGCTGGCCGCTGAAGTTGTGCTGCAACCGCAGCTGCAGCTGGTTCTGGCGGGAGTAGTTCGTCGTCGCGCGGTGATAGTTGCGCGTCGTGCCGGGCAGCGTCGCCGTTGGGTAGTACTGCAGCAGCGCCAGCGCCTCCGGGCTGAGGCGGTCCAATGGAATCTGATTGCCCGCGAACGGCTGCCCGGTCAGCGGATCGATGAGCGGCGTGCTGACCGAGGAGAAGTCGCCGGCGCGCATGGCGTCGGTCGGCACCGTCGCGTACTGATCGAACGGGTTGGTTCCCCTGTTCCCTGAAAAGGTGAACTGCACCATCGTCCGGTTGTTCGGGTTGCTGTAGATGCCGGGGATCTTGATCGGAATCTGCGACGAGACGTTGTAGTTGTGGTTCGCGTTCTTCGGTTCGACGCCCTGGACTTCCGCGCGCAGCTGCCGCGGCGCGCTGTTCAGCGCGGAGCCGCTGAAGCCGTAGGTCGACGTCACCTGAATCCGCTGGCCGCCGCGGAAGTTCGGGTTGTTGCCGCCCCCTCGTCCCTGGGCGTTGGGATTGCCTTCGCGTCCGCCGCGCCCCTGGAAGTTCGGATTGCCACCTTCGCGTCCCCCGCGCCCCTGAAAGGCGCCTTCCAGTCCGGCGAAGCCGCCCGGGAAGTTGCGGGGATCGAAATCGGGCGGCAGGAAGTCGCCGCGGTTGATCGCATCACGGCGATCGTTGAGCACGCCGCGGTCGATGCGTGCCGCTTCGCCGGTGACGGCGAACGCGTCGGCCAATGCTTCGGTGCCGAAACCGGCCGCCAACACGTTCGAAGGATCGTTTCCGGATTCGAACAGGCTGGGGTCGAGCGAACGCGTGGCGGCGTTCTCGGTGACCTCGAGTGATTCGAAGCGGCGCTGCGCGGCCGCCTCCGCGGTTCCGTTTGCCGCAGGGGGACCACCGGCGCGTCCGTTCGGCGCGCCGGCACCCCGTCCGTTGCGCGGCGCGGCACTCGCCGTCCTCGGCGTCAACGTCATCGTGAAGTCAACGGTTTGCGCGCACGTCTCCTTGGCGACAACGACGTCTTTCCGGGTGCTGTCGAATCCGGTGAGCTCGGCGGTGAGTTGATAGGACGCGTCCGGAAGGGAGAGTCTGAATCGTCCGTCGACGTCCGTGGACCCTGCCGTCTGCACGGCGTCGTCCCGCCGCACGGTGATCGAGACGCCAGGCAATGGGCCGCCGAGGCCCGTGATGGTCCCGCTAATCGTGCACGAAGCCGCCGCTGGCGGCGCCTGCTGGGCGCCCAGTGCGACGCTCGCCACCACTACGGCGACTGCTGCCGCGTTGACCGCGGTTGACCTGCTCGCCATGTCTCTCCTGCCGTGACGGATAGCTCATGGCAGCGTACGTGTCCCGGCCCCTCGTGCCAATGACAAAACGATGTCAGAGGGCCCTTTCGGGGTTTTTTTACCCTTTCTTTACATTTGAGTCGGTGTGAGACGCCCCAACCATGAGTCGCCAGGAAGAACACGAAGTTTTGGCCACACAGAACACAAAGATCACAATAAACGTGTCCTTCGTGGCTAGAGTTGACGGGAATGATTGATCTTGGAATGAACGAACGCGCGTGGGAGCTCGTCGATGCGGCGGCGGCACGCGCGCGCGAGCTGCGGATTGACGTGCAGACGATGCATTGCGGTGCTCGTGTGCTGGATGCCGGTGTGCACGCCGTGGGCGGACTGGCGGCCGGCCGCCTGCTCGCTGAGATCTGCATGGGCGGGTTCGGTCACATCGACTTCATCCCGCTCACCATCGGCGACGAGCCGCTGCCGGGGGTTCAGGTCTGGACGGATCATCCGGCCGAAGCGTGCATGGCGTCCCAGTACGCAGGCTGGGCCATCGACCCGGAGGGATTCTTTGCGATGGGCTCCGGACCGCTGCGGGCGAAGGCGCGGGTGGAGAAGGAGCTCTTTGGGAAGCTCGGGTATGGGGAGGACGCGGGGCGCGGCGTGCTGGTGCTCGAGGGGCGCACGCTTCCGGGCAACGAGGTGGCAGCGTGGGTTGCGGAAAAGAGCGGCCTGACGCCGGCGGAAATCACGTTCGTGGTGGCTCCGACCGCAAGCCTCGCCGGGGGCGTGCAGATTGCGGCGCGGATCATCGAAACCGGGCTCCACAAGATGGACGCGCTGAAGTTCGACGTGACCCGCGTGCTGAGCGCGACCGGCACTGCCCCCGTCCCGCCAGTCGCGAAGAACGACCTGCGCGCGATCGGCCGCACCAACGACTGCATTCTGTATGGAGGCCGCGCGCGCTACATCGTCCGCGCGCCAGACGAGACGCTGGCGGATCTGGCCGAGCGCCTGCCGTCGTCCGCGTCGAAGGACTACGGCACGCCGTTCCACCAGATCTTCAAACGCTACGACAACGACTTTTATAAGATCGATCCGATGTTGTTCAGCCCGGCCGAAGTCTGGCTTACGAGCGCGATCACAGGCCGGACGTTTCATGCCGGCCGCCTCAATCCCGACGTGCTCGGCGCGTCGCTCTACGGCAACTGATGCGCGTCCTGATCCTGAGCGCGCGGAGCGGATGGCACACCGACGAGTTGTGCCGCGCCCTCACCGCGCGCGGGCATCAACCACGCATTGCTCCCTACGAATCGCTGGTGGCGGAATTCGGGGAACGTTCGAGTCGTTCGGATCGTTCGAGTCGTTCGATGACGTTCGGCCGTTCGAACGCGCACGATTCGAACGATTCGAACGTTCTCGCGTTTGACGCCGTACTCCCCCGCATCATCCCGAACGGCTCGCTCGAGCAGATCATCTACCGTGTGGACGCGCTGCACTGGATCGAGGACCAGGGCATTCCCGTCGTGAACTCCGCGCGGGCGATCGAGCGTTCGGTGGACAAGTTCTACACGACGGCGCTCCTGCAGCAGGCGAGCCTGCCGGTGCCCGAAACGGTGGTCTGCGAGCGGGCGGATGACGCCATGGCGGCCATCCGGCGCATGCTCGACGGCGGCAGCGAGGTGATCATCAAGCCGATCTTCGGTTCGATGGGCCATGGGCTGGTCCGCGTCGCCGATGTCGAACTGGCATGGCGCGTGGTCCGTCCGCTCGAGCAGATGCGATCGGTGTTTTATGTGCAGCGCGCCATCGACCATGACGGCCGCGACGTCCGTCTCTTCGTCGTCGGCGGGCGTGTAGTGGGTGCGATCGAACGGACCGCTCCGGCCGGCGACTGGCGCACGAACGTCGCGCGCGGCGGCTCGGCGCGTGCGATCGATCCGCCGCCGGCCTGGCAGGAGCACGCGCTCATGGCGACAGCGGCAGTCGGCGCCGACTACGCCGGCGTGGACCTGTTGCTCTCGCCGAGCGGCGAGATCTTCGTGCTGGAAGTCAACGGGATTCCCGGCTGGCAGGGACTTCAGGCCGCGACCGGTGTGGATGTTGCCGCGGCGATCGTGGAGCATGTGGAAACGCGCGCCGCCGGCATCCGCCGGTTCCGCGAACAGGTGAACGCGTGACGGCCGTGGCGGGCGAGCCGCAGCACCACATCGGCGTCGCACACGCATCGTGGATCATTGCCGGCCGTGCGCATCTCGCGTGCGTGCTCGAGGTCACTGCGCCGAAGCCGGGAAACGTGTCGCCCGGCCGGCCGTTCGCAGACATGCGCTACGAGGATTTTCTCCTCAGCGCCGAGGCGATTGCGCGGCCGCTCGAAGGCGCCGGCCGGCGGCCGCTCGGTGAAACCATCCTGCGGGCGGTGGAGGCAACGGCGTCCCGGACTCGCGCCAACACCAACCTTGGCATTGTCCTGCTGCTGGCGCCGTTGGCGCGAGCCGCCATCCTGCTGCTCGATTCGCCGCCGCCGCCGGAGCGCGACCGCCGGCTGCGCAATCTGCGCACGGCAGTGGCGGGAGTGCTCGCGGACACGACGATCGACGATGCGAGGAATGCATACCGCGCGATCCGTCTCGCCAATCCGGGTGGACTCGGCACCGCCGAGGAACAGGACGTGACGGCCGAGCCGACGGTCACGCTGCTCGAGGCGATGCGGCTGGCCGCCGACCGCGACGGCATCGCGCGTGAATACGCGTCGTCGTACCAGACAACGTTTGAACGAGGTGTGCCTGCGCTGCTGCAGGCCCGTGCGGACGGGTTGGCGATGAGCGACGCGATTGTCGATTCGTACCTGACCCTTCTGGCGGGTACGCCGGACACGCACGTCGCGCGCCGGGGCGGCGACACGCTTGCCCGCCGCGTGTCGCAGCTTGCGGCCGATGCGCTGGCGGCCGGCGGAGTCCGCTCCGACGAGGGCCGGCTGCGCATCGCGGCAATGGATGCCTCGCTGCGCGATCCGCGCAACCTGGCGAATCCTGGAACCGCAGCTGACCTGACGGCCGCGGCAATTTTTGCCGCGCTCATCGTCGGTGGCTGGACCATCGGGCCGATCGACAGCGCGCGTGCTGCGGCACCGTACGAGCAAGGTTCGGAGGCATCATGACGCCGCGGGGCGATTACCGCGTTTCGGTCACCAAGGACTATCTCGTCTTCTCGTCGGCCCATTTCATCACCTTCGCGGGGCATCGCTGCGAAGGCTTGCACGGTCATAACTACCGCGTGCGGGTCACGATCGAGGGCGCGCTTAACGAAGAGGCGTGGTTCGTGTTCGATTTCGTCGAGCTGAAGGGGATCATGAAACGGCTCTGCGACGAGATCGACCATCTGGTGCTGCTGCCGCTCGACAGCGATCGCATCAAGGTCGAGGAGGAGGGCGAGATCGTCCGTGTCAGCGTGGACGGCAAGCCGCGCTACACGTTCCCACGGCGCGATTGCGCCCTGCTGCCGATTCCGAATACCACTGTCGAGATGCTGGCGAAGCTGCTGACCGCACGCCTCAAGGACGCAATCGGCGCCGCAGCGTCGAAACCGCTGACCGCAATCGAGATGGAGGTCGAGGAGAATTTCGGGCAGACGGCGGTGTATCGGGAGGAGATAGGACAGGAGACAAGAGACGGAGATAGGAGATAGGAGGACCTTCCTCCTACCTCCTATCTCCCACGTTCCAGCCTCCCGGCGGCCGCAACATCGGCGGGTGTCAGCCGCCCGTCGTGCAGCGCCGTCGCGACGAGCGCGCCGTCGCACCCGATCGCCGCCAGGTCCCGCACGTCGTCGAGATGCCGGATGCCGCCGGCGGCGATCAGTCTCGGCATGCGCACGGCCGCCCGGATTCGACGCATCATCGCCAGATCGGGTCCGGATCCGCTGCCGACGCGCGCAACGTCAAGAACGATCATTTCGAACGCCCCGGAAATAAATGCCCGCCGCGCCACCTCCTCGGGCAGCGTCGTGCCTGCGGCCTTGCCCATCGGCACGCCGCCGCGAAGATCGAGACTGAATACTGTCGGCCCCGGAGTGCCGAGCGTGATGTCCGCCAGCGCGTCGAACGAGGGCAGCGTCTCGAGGCCGATCACGACGGCGCGTGCCCCTGTCCGAATCAATTGCCGCGCGTCCTCGGGCGTGGTGACGCCGCCGTCAACGTAGACCCGCATGCCGAGGCTGCTCACCGCGCGAATGACGTCGTGCTGGGGCCGGCCTGCTGCGATCGCGTTGAGGTCGGCAATGTAGACGTCGTGAATCTCGAACGTCTCCAGATACACACGCGCCAGCTTCACCGCGTCGCCGTCGATGGCGGCGCCGCCGGCCTCGCGAACGGGCGCATAGGTCTCGCGCTGTCCGCGACGCGCGTGTACGGCCAGGCCGTCCTTGAGATCGATGACGCCGATGATTCGCACCGGAGATATTCTCCTACTGTGATTCTCGGCTGGGACATTGGCGGCGTGAACACGAAGGTGGCATGCCTTGGCGACACCGGCGCGCTGACCGTCCGCTCGCGCCCCTTCGAACTGCAGCGGGAGCCAGATGCGCTCGTCCGCGTACTGCGCGATCTGGCCGCACAGGTTGGCGCAGGATCCATCGTCGAGTCCGGCTTCAGCCGGATGACCGTATTCACGTGCGCGGTGACGATGACCGCCGAGCTCTCGCAGATGTTTCGGACCAAGCGTGAAGGGGTGCATTTCGTGCTCGACGCCGTGTCCGCCGCTTTTCCCGACGCGACGACGCGGGTGTTCACAACGGACGGCCGCTTTCTGACGATTGACACCGCTCGTGTCGAGCCGTTGGCGGTCGCCGCGGCGAACTGGGCGGCCACGGCACGCATGGTTGCGTCCCGGTACCGCGACGCGATGCTCGTGGATGTCGGGACGACCACGACGGACATCATCCCGATCGTGAATGGGGATGTGGTCGCCGAGGGGAAGACAGATCCGGAGCGTCTGGCGTCCGGCGAGCTGGTATATTCCGGCGCGCTGCGCACGCCGGTTGAGGCGATCGTGCACGAGGTGAGCGATCGTGGCGAGACCTTCGGCGTGTCCGCTGAAGGATTCGCGCTGATTGGCGACGTGCACGTGTGGCTGGGCCGGCTGGCGGCGGAGGACTACACGGTTCCGACGCCGGACGGTCGCCCTGCGACGCGCGAATTCGCCGGAGAGCGGATCGCGCGCGTGATCTGCGGCGATCGCGAGCTGGTTGGCGACTCTGCGCGCACGCACATTGCACATGCGATTGCCGCACAACAGGTGGCGGCCATCGCGGCGGCAATCCGGCGCGTGCGTTCACGTCATCCGTCTCTTCGTACAGCGGTCGTCACCGGTCTCGGTCACTTTATTGCGAGTGCGGCCGCTCGTTCTGCGTCGCTGGACGTCGTGTCGCTCGCGGACGACATCGGCGAGGATGCGGCACGCTATGCGCCGGCAGCAGCGGTGGCGCTGTTGTGCGCGGACAGTCAGATAAGAGCGAATAGTCCGATAGAAGATCGTGGGGCAAACCGTGTCAGGCTTGCCTACCCGGACCCGACAGGGTCCGCGCCACGATCCGCGTTTGTGATCAAAGTCGGTGGCGGTCTGCTCGAACACATCGACCATCTCGATCGCGTCGTTGCGGCCATCGCCGATGTCGGCCGGACGCTGCGAGTCGTGGTCGTCCCTGGCGGCGGACCGTTCGCGGACGCGGTGCGCCGTGTCGATCGACGTCTGGCGCTCGGTGACGAGGAAGCACACTGGATGGCGATCCTCGGAATGGATCAGTACGCGCACCTGCTGGCGGCGCGAATCGATTCCGGAACCGTGGTTGCCGGACGCGAACAGATCGCGGACGCGCATCGCAGAACGCAGATTCCGGTGCTGGCTCCATCGGCATGGCTCAAGGCCGCTGACCCGCTTCCACACAGCTGGGACGTGACGAGCGACAGCATCGCAGCCTGGGTGGCCGGCGAACTTGGCGCCGCGCGCCTGCTGTTGATCAAACCGCCCGGCGCGCGGGGTCCGGACCTCGTCGACGCGCACTTCCAGAAGACACAGCCGGCCGGGTGCGTCTGCGACTGTCTGGACGCCGATGAGGCGATCGGTCTGCTCAGCCGCGCCGCAGGGCACGACCGAGCGCACGCACTCGACTCTCGCTGACGACGCCGTTCCGGCCGTTGTCGCAGGCGGCGCCGCGAACGCCGGCGATATCGGCGCCGGCGTCGTGAACGCGTTCCAGATCGTCGATCGTCAGGCTGCCCGCCACCGCAACGATTCGTCCCGATCCCCTGGCCCGCGCGACGAACGACCGGAGCGAGACGGATGTCATGAGCGTGGTGAGGCCGGGGCCGCATTTGTCGCAGGTGTCGAGCAGTACGCCGGCAGCGCGGCTGCGATCCGCAAGTGCAATCACTTCATCAGGTGTCGGCGCCGCGACTTTCTCGAAGTCTGCGTACGCAACCAGTACCAGATCCGCGGCGATGCTGTTGACCGCTTCTGACGTCAGCACGTCGGCCGCGGCATCGAGCCGTCCTCGCATCCCCGCGAACCCGACCTTGACGAACGCCGCATGTACCCGCGTCGCGGCGTGCGCGCCGCGGACGATGTCGTCGCGACCGGCTTCGCCGAGCGCCGCGCTCACCGGGGCCCCGCCGGCGACCGCCGACGCGATTGATGCGAGGGCGGCGGGAGAAACCGGACCGAGCGGGCCGTTCGACGGCTCCTTCGCGTCGACGATGTCCGCGCCGCCGGCCAGCGCCGCTGCAGCCTCGGAGGCGTTTCGCACGCTCACCAGCAACCGCATGAGGTGGGAAGCCTACTATGATCGCCTTCCATGGTGGATTCGGCGCCGCTGGCCGGGCAAACGATGGTCATCACGGGAGCCTCGAGCGGCATCGGCCGCGGCATCGCACTCGCCGCCGCCCGCGCTGGCGCCGACGTCGCCCTCACGTACCGATCGAACGAAGCGGGCGTACGCCAGACCGCGGCGGACGTCGAGGCGATCGGCCGGCGTGCTGTCGTCACCCGCATGGATCTCGCGGACGCCCAGTCGATTCACGCGTTGGCGGACGAGGTCAGCGGGACGTTTGGCCGCATCGACGCCTGGGTGAACAACGCCGGCGCGGATATCGTGACCAGCGGCGGCGACGCCCTGTCGCGCCTCGACAAGCTCGATCTGCTGCTGCGCGTCGATCTGCGAGGCACGATGATCGCGTCGTGGAAAGCAGCGGAACTCATGGCGGCGCAATCCGATGGCGGGGTCATCATCAATCTCAGCTGGGATCACGTCGCCACCGGGATGGAAGGGTCGAACCCGCAGCTCTATTCCGCGGCCAAGGGCGCCATCACGTCGTTCAGCAAGTCGCTGGCACGCAGCGTCGCGCCGCGCGTGCGCGTGAATATCGTGGCGCCGGGCTGGATCGAAACGGCGTTCGGCTCGGGCGTCGATCGCGGCGTGTACCGCGCCGTTGCCGAGTCCACGCCGTTGAAGCGGTGGGGCAAGCCGGCCGATGTCGCCGGCGCAGTGGTGTTTCTCGCATCGGCGGCGGCGTCGTTTCTCACAGGCGAGACGATCAACGTCGGTGGGGGAGTGGTGATGTAGTGATGTGGGGCATCGTTGGGCGCGTTGGGAGTTTTCGATATGCCAACAAAAGAACGCACGTATAACGACACTGAGATTGCGGACCGGCTGAAAGATCTCCCCGGCTGGTATTTGGAAGACGGGTGGATCCGGCGCGTCTACAAGACAGACGGCTGGCCGACGACGCTGATGCTGGTGAACGCCATCGGCTATCTCTCCGAAGCGGCGTACCACCATCCGGATCTGTCCGTGACCTGGGGACGGCTGACGGTGAAGCTGTCGACGCACAGCGCCGGCGGCATCACCGACAAGGACTTCGAGCTGGCGCGCAAGATCGAGGATGTCGTCCTCTGGCGTCCGTCCGGCGGCTCGCTCGAGGGGACGCCGAACAAGTTCGTGCGGAGCGGCGATCCGCGTTGATCGACCCTCAGCGATCGTGACAGCCAACGGGGTCACACGCGTACTGTTCGTCACCGGCAAGCTGGCAGAGCCGGCACTGCGGCGTGTGCTCTCGGAGGCGGACCTGCCGTTCAGCGTGGATGTGGCGGTGATGCGCATTACCGTTGCCGCGCTGATGACGACGGAGTGGATCGCCCGCTTTCTGGAGGTTCCGTCCGGCACCGACCTGGTCATGATTCCCGGCCTGTGCGAAGGCGACGCCGCGGCCGTCGCTGCCAGCACGGGCGTGCGCGTCGAGAAGGGGCCCAAAGACCTGCGCGAGATCCCGCAGTATTTCGGCCGCGCCGAAGCGGCGCGCGACTACGGCGCGTGGGACATCGAGATCCTCGCGGAAATCAACAACGCCCCGCGGCTGACACCGGCGGCCATCCGCGCGGCAGCGGAGTACTTCCGTACGTCGGGCGCCGACGTGATCGACATCGGCTGCACGCCCGGGCTGCAATTCCCAAACCTCGGCGCCATCGTTCGCGACCTCGCGTCAGCCGGGATGCGTGTGAGCATCGACACGTTCGACCCGCACGAAATCCGCACCGCGGTCGAGGCCGGCGCCGAGCTCGTCCTCAGCGTCAACGGCACCAATATCGATGTCGCCCGCGATCTGGCCGGGTCGCCGGCGCGTGTCGTTGTCGTTCCTGATCTCGGCGCGTCGCTCGACACGATGGATCGCAGCGTCGACAAGCTGGAGGCGTGGGGCGTGCCGTATCTGCTCGATCCGATCCTCGAGCCGATCGGGTTCGGCTTCACGGCATCGATCGAGCGCTACGCCGGGACCCGCCGCCGCTACCCGGATGCCGACATGTTGATGGGGATTGGGAACCTCACGGAACTGACGGCGGCGGATTCGACCGGCGTGAACGCGATGCTCATCGCCGTCTGTCAGGAGCTCGGCATTCGGTCCGTCCTGACGACGGAGGTCATTCCGTGGGCCAGAGGAGCCGTGCGCGAAATAGGGATCGCGCGTCAGCTGATGCACTACGCCGTCACACGCAGGACGATCCCGAAGGGCGTGGACGATCGGCTGGTGACGATCAAGGACCCGTCGGTCCTCAGCTACAGCGAGGGCGAGCTGCGTGCCCTGCAGGCGCGCATCACCGACCCGAACTTTCGCATCTTTGCCGACGCGGACGCGATTACGGTGTTCAACAACGAGCGGTTCGTGCGCGGCACGAACATCCAGGAAATCTTCAATCAACTTGGCGTGGACGAGCCGTCGCACGCCTTCTATCTGGGCAAGGAACTGGCGCGGGCGAGTCTGGCGGTCACGCTCGGAAAGACGTACCGTCAGGAAGGATCGCTGTCGTGGGGCTATCTGACGCCGCCCGACGATGCGAAGTCCGAGCACGTGACGCTGACGCAGAAACCGGCACGCCTGAAGGGGCGCCCTACGAACGCGAACCCGTCATGAGTGAGATGCAACGAGGCAGCGACGTCCGCACGTCCGAATACCCGATCGACACGCTGTTCCTGGATCGATGGTCGCCGCGCGCGATGTCCGGCGAAGCGCTCAGCGACGCCGAGCTGCTGACGTTGTTCGAGGCGGCGCATTGGGCTCCCTCATCCGGTAATTCGCAGCCGTGGCGGTTCCTCTATGCCCGCCGCGACACGGAGCACTGGCCGCTGTTCTTCGATTTGCTGAACGAAGGCAACAAGACCTGGTGCCATCGCGCCGCCGCGCTGCTCGTGTTCATCTCGCGCACGACGAACGAGAAGTCGGGCCGCGCGCTCGTCACCCATTCGTATGACACCGGCGCCGCCTGGATGAGCCTTGCCCTGCAGGGGTGGATCAAGGGGCTGGTCGTGCACGGGATGGCCGGGTTCGATTACGCCCGCGCGAAAGACGCGCTGCACGTGCCGGATGACTTCACGGTCGAGGCAATGGCTGCCATCGGCCGGCTCGGGCCGAAGGAGGATCTGCCGCCGCAGCATCTCTCGCGGGAATTCCCCGGTCAGCGCCGGCCGGTCGCCGAACTCGTGTTCGCGGGACCGTTTCGCCCGGACGGTGGAGTCCGGCTTTAGCCGGATAGCCGATTAGCTCATGTCCACGGTGATCGAGCTCACCGAAGCTCCAGATCCTGCACGCTGCTGCGAGCTGTTCGCCGGGCTGCCGTACCGGCTCTTCCTCGACAGCGCGACGCCGGCGACACGCCTCGGCCGCTTCTCCTTCCTGACCGCGGATCCTGTTGCGATCGTACAGAGCAAGGGCGCGCGGACCGAGGTACACGATGGGCGAAACGGCGTGCGTGTCGTTGCTGGCGACGCGCTCCTGCATGTCGGCGCGCTGCTCGGTCCATACCGGCGAACCGCGCTCGAAGGGCTGCCGCCTTTTCAGGGCGGCGCCGCCGGCTATCTCGCCTATGACTGGGGACGGGTGGTCGAGCGCATTCCGGAGAATCGCCACGATGATCTCGGACTGCCGGACGCGGTCTTCGGAATTTATGACTGGGTGATTGGGTGGGATCACCGCGCATCGCGCGCGTGGCTGATTTCGACTGGGATTCCTGAAACGGGGGACGCGGCGCAAGCGCGGAGGGCAGACGAGCGCGCGAAGACGATTGTGGCGAGACTAAATGGGGATCGTGGCGCGGACGTTGGTACGTCCGCGTCTGGCGAGCCTGACAAGGCTCGCCCCACGATCGCGGATGCTCCCTCGCATCCTGTCGAAGGCGGCTGGTGGGATCGACGCCTCGACGTCCGATCCTCCTTCACGCATGAGGGGTATCTCGACGCGGTCGCTCGCGTCCGCGAGTACATCCTCGCCGGGGACATCTTCCAGACCAACCTGTCGCAGCGGTTCGAGGCGCCGCTGACCGAGTCGCCGTGGCAGCTGTACCGCCGGATGCGGATTCGCAACGCCGCGCCGTTCGCCGCGTTCTTCGACACGCCGGACGTGTCCGTGGTCAGCGCGTCGCCCGAGCGTTTCCTGCGCGTGGACGAGGGCGGCCATGTCGAGACGCGGCCGATCAAGGGCACGATGCCGCGCGGCTTCGGCCCCGAGCACGACGGCTTACTCGGTCAGGCTCTGTCGGAAAGCGCCAAGGACCGCGCCGAGAACCTGATGATCGTCGACCTGATGCGCAACGATCTGTCGCGCGTGTGCAGCGCGGGCACCGTGCGCGTGCCGGAGCTGTTTACCCTCGAACACTACGCGACGGTGCACCACCTCGTCTCGACGGTGGTCGGCGAGCTGGCGCCCGGGCGCGATGCGCTCGACCTGCTCCGCGCCGCCTTTCCCGGCGGATCGATTACCGGCGCGCCGAAGGTCCGGGCCATGGAAATCATCGCCGAGCTCGAGCCGTCGCAGCGCAGCGTCTACTGCGGGTCCCTTGGGTACTGCAGCGTGACTGGCGCGCTCGATACCAGCATCGCCATCCGGACGGTGATCGCACCGGCAGGGCGCGGTCGCGTGTATTTCAGCGCCGGCGGCGGCATCGTGGCCGATTCGGACCCCGAGCAGGAGTACCGCGAGACGCTCCACAAGGCCCGTGGCATGATCGACGTTTTGAGGCACCCGTGAAGTGGAAAACTGGAAAACTGGAAAAGTAGAAAAGGTCGAAAAGTAGGAAAGTCGCCACTTTTCCACCTTTCCATTTTTCAACTTTTGTACTTACAAATGGTTCTGCTCATCGATAACTACGACTCGTTCGTGCACAACCTCGCCCGCTACGTGCGCGAGCTGGGTTGGGAAGCCGTGGTTCATCGTAACGACGAGATGACCGTCGAAGACGTGGAGCGGCTCGCGCCGTCGCACATCATCATCTCGCCGGGGCCGTGCACGCCGACCGAGGCCGGGATTTCGACCGACGTTGTCCGCCGTCTCGGCCCGACCACTCCCATTCTTGGCGTCTGCCTGGGCCATCAGTGCATCGGCGCCGCGTACGGCGGCCCGATCGTCAGGGCCGGCCGTCCGGTCCACGGCAAGACCTCGGCCCTGGTGCACGATGGGACGAGCCTCTTCACCGGCCTGCCGTCGCCGATTCGCGTTGCCCGGTATCACTCGCTGGTCATCGCCAGACCCGACGTGCCGCCGGAACTGCGCGTGCTGGCGACGGCCCGCGACGATCAGGAAGTGATGGCGGTGGAGCATCGCGAGCATCCGGTGATCGGCGTCCAGTTCCATCCGGAATCCGCGGCGACCGAATACGGCTATGCGATGCTCGATCGGTTTCTCCGCGGCGATCGGGCGCGGCTTGCGGATGTCGCCGCACGGGCCGACGGGGCGCCGGGCACGCCGCCTCCCGTCGAGGACGAACCGCGGACGTTCGTCCCTCCTCCGGTGGAGCATGTGCGGTGACCGACACGCACACCATCGTGTGGGTCGATGGAAAGCGGTTTCCGTCGGACGGCGCGCATATCTCGGCGCGCGATCGCGGGTTTACGCTCGCCGACGGTGTCTTCGAGACGATGAAGGCGCGGAACGGGAAGGTCTTTCATCTCGACCGTCATCTGACGCGCATCGATAGCGCGCTCCGGACCTTGGACATCCCCCCGCCGGCCGAACTGCGGGAGTGGGTGGACGCGGCGATTCACGCGGCGCACCTCCCCGAAGCCAGCATTCGCCTCACGGTGAGCCGGGGAGTCGCCCCCGGAGGCGTCGGCGCGCCGCCTGACCCCGTACCGACGGTCGTCGTGACGGTCGCGCCTCCTCCGGTGTTCGGCGCGGCAGTCTACGAGACCGGGCTGACGGCTCACGTGGCGTCGGGCCGGCGGAACGAGCATGCGATCACGGCTGGACTGAAGACGCTGGCCTACACCGATGCGATCCTGGCGCTGATTGAGGCCCGCCGGGCCGGCGCCGACGAGGTGCTGTTTCTCGACACCGCCGGGCATTGCTCGGAAGCGTCGGCCAGCAACCTCTTCGCGGTGATTGGCGGCAGGCTGGCAACGCCGCCCACGTCGTGCGCGGCGCTTCCCGGCATCACGCGCCGCGCGGTGATCGAACTGGCGGCGGAACATGGGCTGTCCGTGGACGAACGGCCGTTCGGCCTCGACGAGTTGAACGCCGCGAACGAGGCATTCCTGACCAGTTCGCTGCGCGGCATTGCGCCACTCGTGCGGGTCGGCGGTCACCCGATTGGAACAGGAACGCCAGGCGCGGTCACTCGAACGGTGATGGCGGCATATGCCGCGCTCGTCACAGCGGAGTGCGGCGAGTGATCATCGAAACGATCGTCACCACCATTTCGGCGGATGGCGAGGTGAACTGCGCCCCGATGGGCGTCGAATGGAATCCTGACGTTGAACCGGAGACGATTGTTCTGAAGCCGTTCCTGGAGACGGCCACGTATCGAAATGTCCTCGCCACCCGTACCGCCGTCGTCAATCTCATCGATGATGTGCGGGTGTTTGCAAAGGCGGCGATCAGCAATCCGGCCTACGAGACGGTGCCCGCGCAGGTCGTTCGCGGCGTCGCGCTGGCCGACGCCTGTTCGTGGCGCGAGCTCGAGGTAACCGGAATCGACAGCACCCCTCCGCGATCGCGAATCGACACCCGGACCGTGCATCGCCAGGTCAGGCGGGAGTTCATCGGCTTCAATCGCGCCCGCCACGCCGTGCTCGAGACGGCAATCTACGCGACGCGTGTCCACCTCCTGGGGCGCGAGTATCTTCTCAGCGAGGTCGAGCGGCTGCAGGTCATCGTCGACAAGACGGCCGGTCCGCGTGAATTCGAGGCGATGGCGCTGCTGGTTGAGTACATTCGCAGCGCACCCGCGGTGGTGAAATCGTGACCCCTCTCATTACCCACGTAGTGTCCGCCTTCAGGCGGACCCCCGCGGTGGTGAAATCGTGACCACCACCGGACTCGAAGTCTTCGTTGAGGCGCCCGCCCGGCTGCACTTCGGCGTGCTCGATCTCCGCGGCGAACTGGGGCGGTGGTTCGGCGGCATCGGCGCGGCCGCTCCGGAGGCGACGCTGCTCGTGTCTGCGTCCAGGGCCCTGACCGTGACCGCGCATGGGCAGGACGCGCAGCGGGCCTCGGCGTTCGCGAAGCGGTTTCTCGATCACCATCACATTCGCGAAGGCGCTCGCGTGTGCGTACACCGTTCGCTGCCGCGGCACGCCGGTCTCGGCTCCGGAACGCAGCTGGCGCTTTCCGTCGCGCGGGCGCTGGCCGAGCTGTACGGACTCGATACCGATCCGCCGACGCTGGCGCAGGCTGTCGGCCGCGCGCGCCGGTCCGCAATCGGCACGTGGATCTTTTCCGGCGGCGGTCTGGTGGTCGAAGGCGGCCGGCACACGGGATTCGACAATTGCGGGCCGTTGATTGCCCGTGTTCCGTTCCCGTCCGAATGGCGATGTGTCGTCGCGGTTCCGGGCGGCAAGGGACTCAGCGGTGTTCGCGAAGAAGAGGCCTTCTACCGGCTGCCGATGCCACGGCAGGAAGAGGTGGAGCGCGTGGCGCATCTCGTCCTGCTGCTGCTGTTGCCGTCGGTCGTCGAAGGCGACCTCTCGAACTTCGGCCGGGCCCTCTCGCAGATCCAGGAGATTACCGGCCGCTGGTTCGCGGCCGTCCAGGGCAGCACGTTCGCCAAGGGCGTCAGCGAGGAGCTGGTGCACCGGATGCGCGAATGGCGCGCCCTGGGCGTCGGCCAGAGCTCCTGGGGTCCCGCTGTCTACGGCATCGTCGGCCGCGATGACGATGCAAAGAGGCTGGCGGACCGGGCACGGGACTTTATCGGGTCCGAGGGCGTCGTCTACGCAGGTCCGTTCCGCAGCGAAGGCGCTCGCGTGTGGACCACGACCGCCCAGCTGCCAACGCCCAACCAGACGATATGATCGCGGGCCTTTCAGGAGAATCGCGGCTGTAACAGATCGGCGACGACGTCCAGGCGCCGCCCGATTGCCATATAGCCGTCAGCCATCTTGTTGACGTTCTCTTGCGTGGCTTCGAGTTCGACTTTGGTTGCCATGCGTTCGCTGATGTCCGTCAACGTGCGTTCGACGCGCTCGAACCGTTGCTCGATGCGATCGAGCCGTTGGTCCACGCGATCCAGCCGTTGCTCCACGCGATCGAGTCGTTGCTCCACACGGTCGAGCCGTTGTTCTTCCCCGGAATCTCCATAGCGGTCCGTTGTTTCCCGGACGATGGAGTCCGTCGTCTCCCGCCCCCGCTCCTCATCTCCGCCGCGACGGCAGCCACGGATCGCGTCGGACCGCGCGATCGACGCCTGGATTTCCTCTCCATGTTGTCTTGCCGCCTCTTTCAGGTCATCGAGAGCGCGCACCAGTTCTCTATTGAACTCGGAATCCGTAATGGCCTTTGGCTGGATGTCCGACATGACGACGACGATGCCATCGTCGACCACCCGAATCAAGATGCATGTCGGATGCTGCAAACAACTCGCACAGTCTGTTAGCATCCGCGGCGCATGGTCCCCAACCGCTGGCGCATTCCGATTGGCGCGGTGCTGGTGCACATCTGCATCGGCTCCGTTTACGCGTGGAGTACGTTCAACCGGCCCATTCAGGCGCTCTTTCCCGACAGCCCGTGGTGGTTCAGCCCGCCCTACACGACGTTTACGACCGCACTCGCGCTGCTCGGGCTGAGCGCCGCCTTCGGCGGACCCTGGGTGGAGCGCCGTGGTCCGCGCGTTGCCGCAACCTGGGCGGCGATTTTCTTCGGCGTGGGTCTACAGGTCGGCGGGGTGGGCCTCGCGCTTGGCAAGCCCTTCCTGGTGTTTTTGGGCATGGGTCTGACCGGCGGCGTCGGCTGCGGGCTCGGATACATCTCTCCGGTAAGCACGCTGGTGAAATGGTTTCCCGATCGCCGCGGGATGGCGACTGGCATGGCCATCATGGGGTTCGGCGGCGGTGCGTTCGTTGCCGGCTACCTCAACGTCTATTTGATGGACGTGTTTGGCGTCGCGCGCACCGTCATGATGCTCGGCGCGATCTACTTCGTGGTCATGGTCATCGGCTCGCGGCTGATGGAGCTGCCGCCGCCGGGATGGACGCCTGCCGGCTGGAGCCCGCCGGTGAAGGCGAACGCGATGATCGCGGATCGCAGCGTCACACGCAACGAAGCCATCGGCACCGTGCAGTTCTATCTGTTGTGGGGAATCCTCTTCATCAACGTCACGGCCGGAATCGGAATCCTCGCGCAGGCGTCGCCGATGATGCAGGACATGTTTGGCCGGACGCCGATCCAGGCTGCCGCCGTCGTCTCGCTCATCAGTCTCTTCAACGCCGGCGGGCGGTTCATGTGGGCCTCCGGCTCCGATTACATCGGGCGGCGAAACACCTACGTCATCTTCTTCGCGGTGCAGCTGATCCTGTTCCTGCTGATACCTGGCTTTGCCGCGCGCGGGCAGTGGCTGCCTTTTCAGACCAGCCTCTTCGTCATCTTCACCATGTACGGCGGCGGATTCGCCACGATCCCCGCGTTTCTGGCCGATATCTTCGGTCCGCAGAACGTCGGGGCGATCCATGGCGCGCTGCTCACGGCGTGGAGTGCCGCGGCGATCGCCGGTCCGGTCATCATCACGGAGCTCTCGAACCGCGCGAAGGCGGCGCTGCCTCCCGGAGCGAACCGCGTGAACATCTACGACACGCCGCTGCAGGTGCTGGCGGCGTTGCTTGCGGTCGGGTTTGTGATCACGTTGCTGGTGCGGCCGCTCGCGCGGCAGCAGTATGAACCCCAGCCCGTGCGCGTGCGAACCGGTCCGAAAAGCCGCTCGGGCTCCGTCGCCGTCGTCGAACCTGAAGACTGAAGACTGAGGGCTGAAGACTGAAGGCTGCCACCATGCGTACCGGCTTCTGCGTCGCGCTGATTGCGGTGACGTTCGGCTCGGTGCTGCCGGACGGACAGACCCGCCCGAATTCCAGCAATCGGATCGCCGAATTGCAGGAGTGGATGGCGCTTGTCTCGCAGCACACGCCGGGCCGCGTTGATGAGGCTGTCTCGAACGCGCGGTCATGGGGGCGCGAGTCGCTGCAGAACGTCCGCGACGATTTAGCCGCGCTCAGGCTGCTGATGTGCGAGCGCTGTTCCAAGCCCCAGCAGGCGGACAGATTTCGAACCGAGCCGGTGAAGATCGGCAGCCGGCACGCGTGGCGGACGGTGTACGCCTCGAGCCACGTCATGGAACTGACGGAGTTCGTCAAACGGATCGGCACGAGGTTCGACGTCAACGATCTCCTCAAGCGTGGCGCTCTTCTCCACACCGACGTCGCGCTGCGTGCGCCTCCGGTCCTGACCTTCGCGGCGAACGCCGATTACCTGCCGCTGCAGCGGACGATCGTGCAGCTTGCCGATGGCCAGCAGGCCGGTTTGGAGGCGACCGTCGATCACCTCGACATGGCGCGGCGTCTCCTCGACCTGGTGACGCCCGATCCGCGCGCCGATGTGCGCGAAACACCAGAACGGGATCAGATGGTCCGCGTGTGGTATCGCGCCACCATGTCGGCGCTGCTCGACTTGAGCCAGCTGGACGTGACACACACTGATACCGCCCTTCAGCTCCTGCCGGGTGAAACCACCGTGCTCTTTCTGGCCGGCGCCCATCACGAAACGCTTGCCGCGCCGCGCTACCAGAGCGCGATCGCGACGCGAACGCTCGGCAACGTCTCAGTGATCGCGTCCGAACAGGAGGAGCTGCGGCGCGCCGAGGGGCTGTTCCGGCGCGCGGTGAACGCGGATCCGGAATACGTGGAAGCGCACCTGCGATTGGGCCAGGTGCTCGGCCGTCTCGGCCGCCACGACGAGGCTCTGACGGAGCTGCGAATGGCGGCGCAGGCAAGCGATCCGGTTATTACCTACTACGCGCACCTGCTGATCGGGCGCGAAGAGGACGCGCGGGGCAACGTCCCGAACGCACGGTCGGCGTACGAGCGTGCGGCGGCGCTGGTGGCGCGAGCGCAGGCACCGCGCCTGGCCCTCAGTGAAATCGAGATGCGTTCCGGGAATCGAACGGCGGCCCGGCGATGGATGGACGAGGCGCTGGGTGCGTCGGGGTCGGCGCCGTCTGCTGACCCCTGGACGTTTTATGCGCAGTCCGCCGGCCGCTCGGCAGCCGCCCTCCTCGTGTCGGTCGGCCGGGCATTTCAGCCTGCCGGAGTACAACGATGATCGCTATTTGGTGCCTCGTGGGGCGAGCCTTGCAGGCTCGCCTCGCGAACCCGAAGGGTTCGCGCCACGGAATCGAAGTTCGCGCGATCCGTCTCGCCGCAACGTTTGCCATCGTTGTCGCCGCTTCCCCGACGGGAGTACGCGGTCAGGACTCGACGTTTGCCTCGAAGGCTGCCCCCGTGCGGGTTGACGTGCTCGTGACCGACAACGGCGTTGCCCTGACCGGTCTGACGGCGGCTGACTTCGAGGTGACCGACAACGGCGTCGTCCAGCAGATCGAGCTGATCGAATTCGACAAGCTGCCGTTGAACGTCATCCTGGCGCTCGACATGAGCGCCAGCACGGCGGGCGAACGGCTTCTGCACCTGCGGCTGGCCGCTCGCGCCGTGCTCGGGGGACTTGCTGCAACCGATCGCGGCGCGCTCCTCACATTCAGCGATGGCATCCAGCTGGCGCACGCGCTGTCGGCGGATGTCGCGGCGGTCCGCGCCGCGCTGGACCGGGTGTGGCCGTCCGGCGGAACGGCGCTCGTGGATGGTGCGTACTCCGCACTCATGCTCGCCGGGCGCGACGCCGGCCGCGACCTGGTCGTTGTCTTCAGCGATGGTCTGGACACGAGCAGCATCCTGCCGCGGGAGCGGGTGCTGGAGTCGGCACGGCGCAGCGACGCGGTCGTCTACGGCGTCACCGCGGGAAACTCGGGAAAGGTCGGGTTCGTCAGCAGCCTCAGCCAGCAGACCGGCGGACAGTCGATGGAGGTCTCCTCGACGATGGATCTGCAGAAGACGTTCGTCGGAATCCTCGACGAGTTCCGGCGCCGCTACGTCCTGAGCTTCACGCCGCGCGGCGTTTCCGGCACCGGCTGGCACCGGCTGCAGGTCCGCGTCAAGGGACGCCGGGCGGTGATTACCGCGCGCCAGGGGTATACCGCCGGCGGATAACATATCGGGGATACGTCTCCGATGAACCGCCCCACCAGTGAAACCTCGAATGACGTCCGCATGCGGGGGTTCGCGCGGCGCCACACGGTTGCGGCAGCGCTCGAGTGGCTCGACGCGCAGCTGCAGCCCTTCGACGTTGCTCAGGGCAGGCCTCTCGACGCCGAAACCATCCCGCTGGGTCTTGCGGCAGGCCGTGTGCTCGCCAGTTCGGTCGTCAGCGATGTCGACGTCCCGGGATTCGACCGCGCGACGATGGACGGCTATGCGGTGGACGCGGCGAGCACGGACGGTGCAGGCTCATACAATCGCCTGCCGCTGACAGTCATCGGCGACTCGATGCCGGGACGCCCGTTCGGCGGATTGCTTCGGCCCGGCGAGGCGGTGCGGGTGATGACCGGCGCGCCGATTCCACGCGGGGCCGACGCCGTGGTGCCGGCAGAATTCGTCGAAATCGAAAGTCCAGCGCGCGTGCACGCGCTGGCGGCCGTTTCGCCAGGGAAGAACATCGGCCGAACCGGGGAAGACATCCCGCGTGGCACAACCATTCTCGAGGTTTGCCGTGTGCTGCGGCCGCAGGACATCGGCGTCCTCAGCTCCGTTGGCCACGCTCAGGTCAGCGTGCTGCGGCGGCCGCGCGTGCGGCTTGTCGTCACCGGCAACGAACTGCTGCCCGCCGGATCCCGTCCGCACGGCGTTCATATCGCCGATGCGAACGGGCCGATGCTGGCCGCGCTGGTCGAACGCGACGGCGGCGTGGTCGATTTTCCGGGCCTCGTCCGCGACGATCGGCAAGCCATCCTGGACGGCCTCACGGCCGACGCCGACATCGTGATCGTCTCCGGCGGATCGAGCGTCGGCGTCGAGGACCTCGCGCCGACGTTGGTCGCGGAGCACGGCGACCTGGCCGTGCACGGCATCGCGATGCGGCCAAGCAGTCCGACCGGTCTTGGGACGGTCGGCCGCCGGCTGGTGTTCCTCCTTCCCGGCAACCCCGTCTCCAGCCTCTGTGCGTACGACTTTTTTGCCGGTCGCGCCGTTCGCGTCGTGGGCGGACGCGAGAAAGCCTGGCCCTACCGTGCCGTGCGAGCGGCGCTGAGCCGCAAGATCAGCTCGCCGATTGGGCGGCTCGATTATGCGCGCGTCAGGCTTGTCGAGGGCCGCGTCGATCCGATCGCCGTCGGCGGCGCGTCGGTGCTCTCGTCGACGACTCGCGCGGATGGCTTCGTGATCGTCGGCGACGACAGCGAGGGCTTCGCCGAAGGGACCGAGGTCGACGTCTGGCTGTATGCCTGAGCAGGAACAGTTTCTTCAGGTCCTCGACCGCGACGAGGCGGAGCAGCGGTTCCGGGCGGCGCTGGATCTGACGCCGCGTGGCGTCGAGCGGATTCCGCTGGATGCGGCGCTGGGCCGTGTGCTCGCCGCCGACGTCCTGGCGCCGGTCGACGTTCCCTCCTTCGATCGCTCCAACGTCGACGGCTTCGCCGTTGTTGCCGAAGATACGTTCGGCGCGTCCGAGGAGATGCCGCGTTCCGTGCGGCTCGTGGACGAACATATTCACACCGGGATCGTACCGGCGGCGGCGATCCACGGCGGCGACGCGGCGGCGATCGCCACCGGTGGGATGATGCCGCGCGGCGCCGACGCCGTCGTGATGGTCGAGTACGCGGAGGCGCGATCGGGCACGTTGCGGATTGCCCGCGCCGTCACGGCCGGCAGCGGCGTGTCGTTCGCCGGAACCGACATCACGGCGGGCGAGACGGTGCTGCGCCAGGGTCAGCTCCTCACCAGCCGCGACACCGGCGTGCTGGCGGCGATTGGTGTGTTCGAGGTGGACGTGTGGCGCAAGCCCGTCGTGGCGGTTCTCTCGACCGGCGACGAGATCATCCCGCCCGGGCAGCCGATGGAGCCGGCGCGCGTCTACGACTCGAACGCACAGGTGCTCGCCGACGCCATTCGCGAAGCCGGCGGCGAGCCGGCGCGGCTGGGGATCGTTCGCGACGAGGAGAGCGCGCTGCGTGGGCATCTGCGCCAGGCGCTCGAGTTCGCCGACATCGTTCTGCTCTCCGGCGGCACCAGCAAGGGCGCCGGCGACGTGTCCTACCGCGTCGTCTCCGAGCTTGGCGATCCGGGAGTGGTCGCGCACGGCGTCGCACTCAAGCCGGGGAAGCCGATCTGTCTGGCCGCAACCGGTGGGCGCGCCGTCGTCGTGCTTCCCGGTTTTCCCACGTCGGCCATCTTCACGTTCCACGAGTTCGTGGCGCCGGTGATTCGCATGCTGGCGGGCCGCGATGCCGAAGAGCGCACGGTGGTGCCGGCGCGGCTGGCCGTGAAGGTGAACAGCGAGATCGGTCGCACGGAATACCTGCTCGTCGGCCTGGTGCAGGCGCCGGACGATGATGTTGCTGCCGGCGACACCCGTGGCGTCCGGCTTCAGCCGGATAACCGAACATCGTTGATCGCCTATCCGATGGGCCAGGGCTCCGGCAGCGTGACGACGTTCAGCAGGGCAGACGGGTTCGCCACAATCGATCGGCATCAGGAGATCGTCGAGGCTGGCACTGTCGTCGACGTTCAGCTGCTGGGCCGCGACCTTCGGCTGGCGGACCTGGTGTGCATCGGCAGCCATTGCATCGGTCTGGACTACCTGCTCGGCGAGCTGCAGCGCCGCGGGGTGCGTTCGAAGTTCCTGGCGGTTGGCAGCACGGCAGGCCTCGACGCCGCCCGCCGCGGCGAGTGCGACATCGCCGGCGTCCATCTCCTCGATCCGGCGAGCGGCACGTACAACCGTCCGTTTCTGAGCGGCTGGCTCGAACTGATACCTGGCTACGGCCGGCTGCAGGGGATCGTGTTCCGCCGCGGTGACGGGCGTTTCGAGGGCCGCTCGGCCGCAGACGCGATTGCCGGCGCGACCAGCGAGCCCGATTGCGTGATGGTGAACAGGAATCAGGGGAGTGGCACGCGGGCGCTGATCGATCGCCTGCTTGGCGGCGCGCGGCCGCCGGGCTACGCCGTTCAGCCGCGCAACCACAACGCCGTTGCCGCGGCCGTACGGCAGGGGCGTGCCGATTGGGGTGTGACGCTCGACACCGTTGCGCACGGAGCCGGCCTCGGCTTCATTCCGGTTCAGCCCGAGCAATTTGATTTCATCGTGCCTCGCGCTCGCGTCCAACGCGAAGCGGTCGTTGCGTTCAAGCGGCTGCTGGAAGAGCCCGACGTTCGTCTGGCGCTGCAGCGGCTCGGGATGAACCTGTGACCCTTCGACTCGCCCCCTCGGGGCTCGCTCAGGGCAGGCCCGCAGGAATCGTCCTGTGCGGCGGGAGGTCCACCCGCATGGGCGTTCCCAAGGCCACGCTGCCCTTCGGTCCCGAGACGATGCTGCAGCGGGTCGTCAGGCTTCTGGGAACGGTGGTCGATCCGATCGTGGTGGTCGGCGCCAGGGACCAGGAACTGCCGGCGCTGCCTCCCGCGGTGCTGATCACGCGCGACGAACGGGACGCGCGCGGCCCGCTGGAAGGACTGCGCGCGGGCCTGCAGGCGTTACCCGCCGACGCGGATGCCGCGTACGCCACGAGCTGCGACGTTCCGTTGCTGGTGCCCGCGTTCGTGCGGCGCATGATCGAGTTGCTCGGGGACCACGACATCGCCGTCATCGCGATCGACGGCTTCACGCATCCGCTGTCGGCCGTCTATCGGAGGGCGACGCTGCCGCACATCGACGCGCTGCTCGCGCAGGATCGGCTGCGGCCCGCGTATCTGTTCGAGGCTGTCCGTACGCGGCGCGTTACGCCTGACGAGATGCGGGATGTGGATCCCGAGCTCCGCACGCTGCGGAACCTCAACACGCGCGAGGATTATCTGACGGCGCTCGCGGAGGCTGGCCTGTCGTAGTGTCCGCCGTGGGGCGCGCCTTGTCAGGCGCGCCAGGCGGACGTGACAACGTCCGCCCCACGATCGTTATTCGGTGTCCGTTTAGCGCTCATTGCGGCGGAAACGCCTGCCGTGCGCCGTCGACCACGAGCACGACGCCCTGCCGCATCACGAACCGCATCCGCTCGAGCACGGTCACGTCGTCGAGCGGGCTGCCGCTCACGGCGATGATGTCCGCATCCTTCCCGGGCTCCAGCGATCCGATGCGGCTCGCGCGGTCGAGGAGCGTCGCCGCGTCGATTGTTGCCGCGCGGATCGCGGCCGCCGGCCTCATCCCCGCCTTGACGAGAAGAGCAAACTCCTTTGCGTTCTTCCCGTGATCCGATACGCCGGAGTCGGTGCCGAGCGCGATCTTGACGCCGTCGCGAATCGCCCTGGCGATATTCTCGCCGTGCGCGACGACGGCTTCCTCAGCCTTGGCCAGGGTGAGCGCGCTGCGTGCGCCGGCGCGCGCCTGCGCGAGCGCGGCATGAGGCGCGACCATCGTCGGCACGAGCCACGCCCCGGTCTGTTTGAACTGCGCGTTCGTCGCCGGACTGGTGAACGTGCCGTGCTCGATTGAATCCACGCCGGCCTTCAGCGCGGCGGCGATGCCGTCTTCACCATGCGCGTGCGCGGCGACCTTTCGTCCAAACAGATGGGCCGTGTCGACAATGGCCTTCATCTCGTCGTCGAACAGCTGCTGACCCAGCCCGCCGGCGATGTTGCTGTTCACGCCGCCGGTGGCGGTGAACTTGATGACGTCGGCACCCTGCGAGATCTGATCGCGGACGGCGCGGCGGCAGTCGTCCGCGCCGCTGCACAAGTGGGTCGAGCGGGCGCGCCGCACCTCCGCAATGTCACGGTTCGTGTTGTTGGACGAATCGCCGTGCCCTCCCGGCCCGGAGATGCCGCGGCCGGCGGCGACGATGGTCGGCCCCGAGACGAGCCCGGCGAGGATTGCGTCGCGCAGGGCGGTGACGCTGTGGACGTCCGACCCGAGGTCGCGGACGGTCGTGAACCCGGCCTCGAGGGTGCGCCGGGCGTTGTCCACGCCAATCAGCAGCTCGTCTTCCACGTCTCGGTTAAGCAGTTCCAGCCTCGCGCGCATCTTGTCGTCGTCGCTGAAGATGTGCACGTGCGCGTCGATCATTCCCGGCAGCACGAAGTCCTTCTTCAGGTCAATCAGCCGTGCACCCGGCGCGGGCGCGACGAACCCGTCGCGAATGGAGTCGATCCGATTGTTCCTGACGACGACGGTAGACGGGCCGCGCGGCGCCTGGGCGGGACGATCGAGCAGCGCTCCGGCGTGGATGTAGACGACGCGATCTGGCGGCGCCTGCGCACTCAGCCTGACCGTGTGCGCGCGCTCAGGCAGACCCGCCGCAATGGCACTGGCGAGGACGATGCCCGGAAGTATTCTGCGCATCAGTAATTCTTGCGCAGATCCATCCCCTTATACAGGCTGGCGACCTCGTCGCCGTATCCGTTGAACATCTGCGTCCGCGTCGACCGGAAGAGCGACGGCAGACGCGCCTCGGTTGCCTGGCTGTGCCGCGGATGAGCGACAGTCGGGTTCACGTTGGAGTAGAAGCCGTAGGCTTCCGGCCAGTTGATCATCCATGACGTCTGCGGCTGCTTCTCGACGAAACGGATCCGGACGATGGACTTGATGCCCTTGAACCCGTACTTCCAGGGCACCACCAGACGCAGCGGCGCACCGTTCTGGTTCGGCAGCACCTCCCCGTAGATACCGACGGCAAGAATGGTCAGCGGATGGAGCGCTTCATCCAGCCGCAGGCCCTCGACGTATGGCCACTCGAGCACGTCGCTGCGCTGACCGCGCATCTGCCCCGTATCGTGGGCAGTGGTGAACTCGACGAATCGAGCCTTCGACGTCGGCTCCACTCGCTTGATCAGATTGGCGAGCGGGAAGCCGACCCAGGGAATCACCATCGACCAGCCTTCGACGCAGCGCATGCGATAGATCCGGTCCTCGAGCGTTTCGCCTTTGAGGATGTCCTCGAGGTTCAGGCGGCCCCGTTTCGCGCACTCGCCGTCGATGGCCACGGTCCAGGGCTGCGGCGGACGGTACCGTGGCGCGTAGACGGCCGGGTCGCTCTTATCCGTGCCGAACTCATAGAAGTTGTTGTAGGTGGTGACCTGCTCCCAGGTGTTGGGCTTTTCGGTCGTGCTCAGCGCGCTGCGGATGGTGGTGAGCTTGCGCCCGTGCGCCGCCGGCTGCTGGGCGGACACGGAATCGGCGAGCACGGTTGCGCCCCCCGCAACCATCATGCTTTGCATGAACGACCGGCGGTTCAGATACACCCGGCGTGCGGTGATCTCCGAGCTGGGAATCCTTGCCATGCTGCCTCCAGCCGTTTAGACGCCGTCGGCGTCTATTTGTCCGGGGTCCCGTGCTATAAGGTGCGCGCCATGCTCGTGAGCCGTTCCGTTCTCATTCTGCTGACGGTGACCCTGAGTGCTTCTCCGTTACAGGCTCAGGAGCCAGACGCATACAGTCAGCTCGTGGAACGGCTGAAATCCGGCGATCGCACGGTGGATTTTACCGAGTTGCGGATGGCTTTTACCGAGACGGCCAACTACAACGGGATGATGATGGGCGTCTACCGGCAGCTCTGGAACCCGCTCAACACAAAGGACTTCGAAGGCGCACTGAAGGTGGTCGACGTCGTGCTCCGAAGGAATTACGCGGAGCCGAACGCTCACATGGTGGCTGCGATTGCCCATTCCCAGCTTGGACGCCAGGAGGAGTCGCAGTTTCACCGTTTCGTTGCCGAGGGCCTGGTGCGGTCGATCATGTCGCAGGGTGACGGCAAGACGCAGGAGACCGCATACCAGGTGATCGACATCAGCGAGGAGTATGCGGTCTTCCGGATGATGGGTCTGACCCTGCGGTCACAAGGAGCCTCTGCACCGAAGGACGGAGAACCGATCGTCGATACGATGACCCTTCTCGACAATCGGACGAAGGAAGAGCGGGTGATGTATTTCGCGGTGGAGAATCGCGCGTCGCTGGCGAAGAAGCGAGCCGCCGCGGCTCAGGCTCCCCGCTGACCGTCCTTGGTACGTAGTGTCCGCCTTCAGGCGGACGACGGGGTCTCAGTCTGGCGTTGGGCGTTCGACGCCCTCCACGACCAGAAACTCCACCGGCCCTGTCGTTGACTCCAGCTTCAGTCCGAGCTGCTCGTGGAGTGCGGCGAACAGCGTCGGCAGATTGTTGTCTGGTCCCGCCGCCGCCTGCAGACCCATGCGGGCGAACCGGAGGTCGAGGTCGTAAGTCCCGGTCAGCCCAGTGCGATCCACGACCATTCGTCCGGCGCTGCCGCCGAGCGATCCTGCCAGGTTCGCCAGACTTACGGCGCCGCCCTGGATGATCGAACCGGTCGCGTCTGTGAACATGGAGCGCATGCCGCACACCATGAGCTCGCCGGCCTGCGGCGGCGGAATCGTAACCCCGGGCCCACCGGAGACGCCCCCCTCCCGGCACTCGCTGGACAGCTTCAGATTTGGGCCGAGACGCCGGTCCGACCGGGCCACGACCAGGGCGTAGATGGGCTGATCGCGCATTTCCATACGCGCCACGAGCCTGAACCGATCCGCAAGCAGCGCGCGCAGCATAAGTGAAAGCTGATTGTCCGGGGCGCCGGCCGGCGCGCGCGCGATGACGTCGAACCGCTCGGAGTCCATCCACGAGGGTCCGCCAACGACGCGCTCGAGGCGCAGCCCGTACGCACTCGAGATCAGCATCCGTAGCGGATAGTTCGTGAACGTCATCGACCCATTGCCGAACCGGGCCGACTGGCTGCCAGCGCCCGTGTTCGGCCTCACCGACGCGACCTCGAACGCGGGGGCCGGAGACTGCGCCTGTCCAGCGATTGTCACGAGACGCCCGCTGGCCAGCAGGACTGTCAATGCGGCGATTCGACGCATAGAGTCTCCGTGATGCCTTAGACGAGCGCCGCCGGTGCCGGTTGGTGCGGTCAGACTCCGCGCTGACGGTGATATTCCGCAACAAGCTCGTTGAGGCGGTTGCGGCTCAGTGAAGCCGCCGGGTCGTCCGGCAGCGGCGTAGTCAGGAAGCGCTCCGGCAGCGTGTCCTCCGCAGGCGTCCACCCGGCGAGAAGATTGAACCGGCGCTTGGCTGCGACGATGCGTTTGGCCGTCTCGCGGAGTTCGCCGGCCGTGGCATCCCATCCAGTGACGGCACGGAGCATCACGGCGGCTTCCGCGTAGAAATCCTCGAACACGCCGCGCAGGAACTTGCAGACGATGAGCGAGTCCATCAGCGCGGCCTTGTCCTCGGTCTCGATGGCGTGGCGGACCGCGTCGAGCGTCACGTTCCGGCGATCGACCTTGTCCGAGAAGTCCACCTCGTAGGCGCCGCTGCGGTTGTGGTCGGCGCCGCGCGGGCCGACGGCGAATCCAAGCGCCATCGTCTGCAGCGCCCGCGGTTCGTACCCGGGAATCTCCAGCCCCTTGACCTGTGGGGCGATGGAGAGGCTGTCGTGCCCGATGGCCTGGGCGGCGCGGCGGCTGCCTTCGGCGAGCACGCGACCGATTCCCATGCGCGACCCGATCAGCTCGATGGCTCGCAGCAGCGCGCCGCCGCTGCCGAAACGCAGCCACGGCTCGTCCAGCCATCCGCGCTCGACGCACTCCATCGCGAAGGCGATTGTTCCGCCCGCGCTGATCGTGTCGAGGCCGAGCTCGTCGCAGCGGCGGGATGCGCGCAGGACGACGTCGGGATCGCCGATGCCGCAGAGCGAACCGAGCGCGAACAGGCTCTCGTATTCGACGCGAACGCCGTCGTTCTGGTCCGCCTGAAGGCGGACACTACGGCCATCGTCGTTCCGGTCCGCCTGAAGGCGGACACTACGTACGCCGTCGTAGTGTCCGCCTTTAGGCGGACCCAACGAATAAATATGCTCACAGCCGATCGTGCACGTCACGCAGCTCTCGCGCGTCTTCGAGCGCGTCGCCGTCAGCTGCTCGGGCGAGAGATTGACGGCGTCCTCGAACGTGCCGCTCTGAAAGTTTCGCGTCGGCAGCGCGTTGAAGCGGTTGAATGTCAGGAGGTTGGTCGCCGTCCCGAGCTCGCGGTACTTCGCCGTCGCCGGGCCGAACGACCGCTTCGAGAGGTCGCGACTGAGGGCCGTCAGTTCCTGCGGATGGGCCCACTCGACGCGGAGCGTGCCGCGGACGGCAATCGCCTTGATGTTCTTCGCTCCGAGCACGGCTCCGCTTCCACCTCGTCCCGCGTGCCGGCCGTCGTGCGAGATGGTCGCGTACCGAACGAGCTGCTCGCCGGCTGGACCGATCGAGGCGACGCGGTACTCCGGACCAAGCTCGGCTCGCAGGCGAGACTCGGTGTCCTGGCACGTCGCTCCGCGATACGCGGCTGCCGGTACAACACGCACCCGCGCCTGTTCCTCGCGTCCGTCCTGTTCGACGACGAGCACCGAGAGCTCTGCGGCGCGGCCGACGATCATCAACGCATCGCAGCCGCAGCGCTTTCCGGCCACCGCAAAGCCGCTGCTGGCCAGCGAGTCGTTGATTCGCTCGGTGAGCGGGCTCTTGCTGACGACGGCGAACTTGGCGGAGGTCGTCAAGGGGCTGCCCACAAGCGGGCTGAACGCGAACACGAGCGGGGCCTCAGGCGCCAGTGGATCGACGTTCGCCGCACCTTCGTCGAGCAGCAGCCGGACGCCAAGACCGCTGCCGCCGAGAAACTGACGGAGCGTCGCGTCGTCGAGAGGTACGCGCGTGGCCGAACCGGCCGTGACGTCTATGCGGAGGTAGGAGCCGTGGTAGCCATGAGGCATCTCAGCCTCCGGCGTCGGCGGACAGGATAAGCACGCAGTCATCGGCGCCGAGCGGCGTCCCGGGGTCGCTGATGAATTCGTCGCCGTTGAGATTGGCCGCGAACGAGGGATGCAGGCGGTCGCCGGCGATAACCTCGGCGAGGGCAGGCAGCCGGCTGGAGAGCGTTTCCAGCAGCTGGCCCAGCGTCCGGGCTTCGACAACCATCTCGGCCACGCCAGCGCGCTGGCGTGGGACTCCCAGGAACTCGACGTACATCGCTTGGTCTATTGTCCTAGCTTCCGGCGTCGGCCGGAAGCCACGTGATAGCATTGCAAAAAACCCAATGAATATTGAGAGTTATGAGCAGTCCGACATCCCAGCCGCCGATCAAGCCGACCGCTAAAAGTGGCAGAGGTGGCAAGCGGGGGAAGGTTCGCGCGACGCCCAAGGGGCGGGTCGTCGATCCGAAAGCCCGCGAGGAAGTGCGTGCGCTGCTTGGCGACGCCCCCCGCCGCCGCGACCTGCTGATCGAGCACCTGCACAAGATCCAGGACCGGTACCACTGTCTGTCGGCCCCGCATCTCGTCGCGCTCGCCGCCGAGATGAAGCTGGCGATGACCGAGGTGTACGAGGTGGCGACCTTCTATCACCACTTCGACGTGGTCAAGGAGGGCGACGCGGCGCCGCCGTCGATCACCGTGCGGGTGTGCGATTCGATCGCCTGTGAGCTTGCGGGCTCGCACCAGCTGCTGGAGAAGCTGCCGTCGCTCCTCGGCGCTGGCATCAGGGTGCTTCACGCTCCGTGTGTTGGACGCTGCGAGACCGCTCCCGTGGCGGTTGTCGGGCAGAACCCGATTCCCAACGCCACCACCGAACAGGTGGTGTCCGTGGTGCGGCAGGGTCACGTGACGCACCCGCGAGACGACGAAGCGGCGATGCACCCGCATTTCAGCGTCGTCACACCGGGGCATATCGACTACAAGGCATACCGCGCGGCGGGTGGTTATGCGCTGGCTGCCGCGTGCAGCGCAGGCACGCGCACGCCGGCGGATGTCATCGCCTTGATGGAAGATTCGGGGCTCCGCGGGCTCGGCGGCGCGGGATTCCCGGCGGGCCGCAAGTGGAAGCTGGTCTCCGCGGAGCCGGCGCCGCGGCTGATGGCGATCAACATCGACGAAGGGGAGCCGGGCACGTTCAAGGATCGCTACTACCTCGAGCGCGATCCGCATCGATTCATCGAAGGCGCGCTCATCGCGGCATGGGCCGTCGGCATCGACGCGATCTACATCTATCTGCGCGACGAGTATCACGGCTGCCGCGCCATCCTCGAACGCGAGGTTGCGGCCCTGCAGGCGGATCCGCCATGCACGCTGCCCGAGATTCATCTTCGCCGCGGCGCCGGCGCGTACATCTGCGGCGAAGAGTCGTCGATGATCGAGTCGATCGAAGGCAAACGCGGCGAGCCGCGGCTGCGGCCGCCCTACGTGGCGCAAGTCGGTCTGTTCGGACGTCCCACGCTCGAGCACAACATGGAAACGCTCCACTGGGTGCGCGAGATCATCGAGAAGGGCCCCGGCTGGTTTTCCGGCCACGGCCGCCACGGGCGCACGGGACTGCGCTCGTTTTCCGTCAGCGGCCGGGTCGTCAAACCCGGGGTGCACCTCGCGCCCGCCGGCATCACGCTGCGCGAGCTGGTGGACGAATACTGCGGCGGCATGCTGCCCGGCCACGAGCTCTACGGCTATCTGCCGGGCGGCGCATCGGGCGGAATTCTCCCCGCGTCGATGGCCGACATTCCGCTCGACTTCGATACGCTGAATCAGTACGGCTGCTTCATCGGTTCGGCCGCCATCGTCGTGTTATCGAATCACGATACGGCCGCGGCGGCGGCCCGCAACGTGATGAAGTTCTTCGCCGACGAGTCGTGCGGTCAGTGCACGCCGTGCCGTGTCGGCACGGCAAAGGCGTTGCAGCTCATGGGCGAGAAACGCTGGGATCAGCCACTCATTCAGGAGCTGTCGCAGGCGATGATGGACGCATCGATTTGCGGCCTCGGCCAGGCGGCCCCGAATCCGGCGTTAAGCGTGTTGAAATACTTTCCCCAGGAAGTGGGCGATCCTTTCAGGGGGACTAAACAGTAGGGCGCCCATTTATGGGTGCCACATAGTCACCATGCTGCAAAAGAACACTGCGGTGCCGGTCGTGACGCCGGTTTCCTTCAGGCTGAACGGACAGGCCGTCGTCGGCAGCTCGGACGAGACGATTCTGCAGACAGCTGATCGGCTCGGTGTCGAGATTCCCCGCCTCTGCTACATGGAGGGCATGCGCGCGGACGGCAACTGCCGGACGTGCATGGTGGAGATCAAGGGCGAGCGCGTGCTCGCGCCGTCGTGCTGCCGCTATCCGAAAGAGGGGATGGAGGTCACCACCAACAACCAGCGCGCGCTGATCAGTCAGAAGATGTCGATCGAGCTGCTGCTCGCCGACATGCCCGAGACGGAGTACACACGCAATTCCGAGCTCGATTTCTGGGCGAAGAAGCTGGACATCGGCAAGCCGCGGTTCAAGTCGCGGCAGCAGCCCGTGGAAGACCTCTCACACCCGGCCATGGCGGTGCACCTCGATGCCTGCATTCAGTGCAAGCGGTGCGTGCGCGCCTGCCGTGAGGAACAGGTCAACGACGTCATCGGCTACGCCTTCCGCGCCGGCGCCTCGAAGATCGTGTTCGACCTCGACGACCCGATGGGCGATTCCACGTGCGTGGCGTGCGGCGAGTGCGTCCAGGCGTGCCCGACCGGCGCGCTGATGCCGGCGCGCGACGTCGGCAAGGTCGTTCCGGATACGCAGGTCGAGTCCGTCTGCCCGTACTGCGGCGTCGGCTGCCAGTTGACCTACAACGTCAAGGACAACCAGATCATCTACGTGCAGGGCAAGGACGGTCCGGCCAACTCGAGCCGCCTGTGCGTGAAGGGCCGCTACGGCTTCGACTACGTCCATCACAAGCAGCGGCTCACCACTCCTCTGATCCGGAAAGAGGGCGTACCCAAGCACAAGGACTTCGTCGTCGATCCCGACAACTGGCGCGACGTGTTCCGCGAAGCGACCTGGGACGAGGCGCTGGACCGCGCCGCCGGCGGCCTGCGGACAATCCGCGACACCTACGGGAAGCGCGCCCTGGCCGGCTTCGGCTCCGCGAAAGGGACCAACGAAGAGGCCTATTTATTCCAGAAACTCGTGCGCACCGGGTTCGGCTCGAACAACGTGGACCATTGCACGCGCTTGTGCCATGCGTCGAGCGTCGCCGCGCTGATGGAAGGCATCAACTCGGGCGCGGTGTCCAATCAGGTGCGCGACGTCGCCAATTCCGAGGTCATCTTCGTCATCGGCGCCAATCCGACGGTGAACCATCCCGTCGCGGCAACGTTCATCAAGAACGCCGCCAAAGCCGGGAAGACACTCATCGTCGCGGATCCCCGCAGGAGCGATCTCGCTCGCCACGCGAAGTACTACCTGCAGTTCAATCCGGACACCGATGTGGCGCTGCTCAACGCGATGCTGCACGTGATCGTCGAGGAAGGCCTCGTCGACAAGGCCTTCGTGGCGAGCCGTACGTCCGGTTACGACGCCCTGGCCGAGAACGTCAAGAAGTTCTCGCCCGAGAAGATGGCGCCGATCTGCGGTATTCCCGCGGAGACGATTCGCGACGTCGCGCGGGCGTACGCGACGTCCGCCGCCTCGATCATCCTGTGGGGCATGGGCATCTCGCAGCATGTGCACGGCACCGACAACGCGCGCTGCCTGATCGCATTGGCGCTCTCGACCGGGCAGATCGGCAAGCCGGGTTCCGGCCTGCATCCGCTGCGCGGACAGAACAACGTCCAGGGCGCGTCGGACTCGGGACTGATTCCGATGTTCTACCCGGACTATCAGCGCGTGAATACACCCGAAGCGCGTCAGCGGTTTGAAATATTGTGGAAGACCCCACTCGACCCCGATCCGGGCCTGACCGTCGTCGAGATCATGAACGCCGCCAAGAAGCGCGAGATTCGCGGCATGTACATCATGGGCGAGAACCCCGCGATGTCGGATCCGGACGTCGATCACGCGCGCGAGGCGATGGCCGCGCTCGACCACCTGGTGGTGCAGGACATCTTCCTGACGGAGACGGCGTATCTGGCGGACGTCATTCTGCCCGCCACCGCGTGGCCGGAGAAGGTCGGCACCGTCACGAATACCGACCGCATGGTCCAGCTCGGACGCAAAGCGATCGAACCTCCGGGCGACGCACGCGAGGACTTCTGGATCATCAACGAGCTTGGCCGGCGCATCGGTCTCGACTGGAACTATGCGCATCCGCGCGATGCGTTCAACGAGATGCGGACGTGCATGGATTCGATCGCCGGCATTACCTGGGACCGGCTCGAACGCGAATCGTCCGTCACGTATCCGTGCGTCGAGGAGGGCGATCCCGGCGATCCGGTGGTCTTCATCGAAAACTTTCCCACGCCGTCGGGCCGTGGCAAGTTCGTCCCGGCGGACCTCATCTCCGCGGCCGAGCAGCCGAACGCCGAATACCCGATGGTGCTCATCACCGGCCGGCAGCTCGAGCACTGGCATACCGGCTCGATGACACGCCGCGCCAGCAACCTCGACGCGCTCGAGCCGGAACCGGTCGCGTCGGTGCACCCGCTCGACCTCGAAGACATGGGTGCCGCCCCGGGCGACGTCGTCACGATCGCGTCGCGCCGCGGAACGATCTCCCTCTACGCGCGTGCGGACGATGGGACGCCGCGCGGGACCGTATTCGTGCCGTTCTGCTTCTACGAGGCGGCGGCGAACATGCTGACCAATCCGGTGCTCGATCCGTTCGGGAAGATTCCGGAGTTCAAGTACTGCGCGGTGAAGGTGACGAAGGGCGGCGTGGTGCCGGAGCACATGAGCTTCGGCGGAGGAGTGCTGCTCGACGAAGTGGCCCCAGGGCGCTGATCATGCCGTTCGTCATCCAGCCGCACACCGGCGGCTGATCGGCAAGACGTTAGGCAAGGGTGGTCACGACTGAGGTGGAGAACGCGCGCCCTGCATTCGAAGAGGCGACGCAGGCGAACGATGTCTCAGTGACGGATTTCTGAAACTCGCGTTGGGTTAATTGGCCGGCGGCGTCTGCACATGATCTATTGAGAGAATCTCGAACGGAGCGGTCGTCGATTCGACCTTCAAACCGACGCCCTCGAATGCCATCGTCAATCGAGCGGCATCGAATCCCGCCATCAGCAGTGGCAGGCCTCCTCGTAGCCCCGGGGCACGACGATTTCCTTTGAACTCGAGGGTGAAGTTGTATTCGCCGTCGAGACCGGTCCGGTCGATCACGGGGCGGTCCAGGTAGAACGAGAAGAAGTCGGCAGCATCCTTGACGCTGCTCCCCTCGAACACCAACTGGACAGAGCCGTCGGGAGCGAAAAGCGGGGGACCAGGCAGGAGCTTCGCGAACACGAGTCCGTTCATGCCCATGCCAGTAGTCGCTGCGGCGGACGAACGGATCAGCGCCGGTTCGTTGGCCCCAGCCGTGATCGCCCACACGGGTATCTCTTTGCGTTCGCGGCGCACCTTGAGATCGAACGTCTCCTCCAATAGTCGCTGGAGCATCAAGCGGACCGGCAACGGATAGACGTCCTTTCGAGCAGAGCTTGTGAACCGGAAATCCCGCAGGCGAACGATGTCTTCGGCCGTGACTGCCGCAGACGAGAATCTGGCTGCGACCTCGAACTTGTAGGCCCTCATCCACTCAGGCACCGGGCCAACAATCGGCGAACATTCGTACCCGAACGCGATCTTCATTGCACACGCACCCGCGCCGTCGGCATCGACATAGGCGCTGACGATGAGCTGGAGGAGATCGCTCTGGTCGCGCAAGGTCGTCGTGGTGAGTTGCCGCCTGTCATGATGACGAATCGACGGATCGATGCCCGCCACCGTTGCCTCTTCGAACGCAGGGCGCGCATGGTCGATCTGAGTCGTGACCACGACCTGCCCGGACAGCAGAGACAGGACGATCATCGGCGCGAGAATCCTGGTCGAGACTCGGGTCATTTCGATCTCAGGGCGCGTGTCAGTTCTCACCTGGCCGTTCAAGTCGATCGACTATCAATGTGTCGCGCAACACGCGCGACGGCTTGAGTTTCAAGCCGAGTTGCTGTTCGACGGCGGCGAAGACGGATGACGCGACATCCTGCGATGGCGTGAGGCTCGGCCCCCTGAGTTGCCGCAGCATGTCGAAGTTCATGGCGACACGGTACGTTCCTGTGAGGCCGGTTTTATCCATGACCGGACGGTCTGCCCAGCCACGGAGTTGCTCCGCAAGAGCAGCCATCGTTCCCTCACCCTCCAGCAAATCACCCAACTTGCCTCGACCGTCGCCGAACCGGTCGCGCACCACGGCGCCAACGGTCCGGAACGTGCACGGTAACGGCGGCTGCTTCAAGTCGACAGCCATTTGCGGTAACGAAGCCGGCGGCTCTGTCGACGCCTCGGGCACGGCAGCTTTCACCGGGCAAGCCACGCTCATCGGCGTGAGACCGGAACCCAACTTCCCGTCGGGTCGCGCCAAGACGAGATCGAATGCCGGCTGCTCGCGCTTCTCGAAATGCACGGTCAGCTTGAAGCGATCGGCGAGCATCGAGCGCATCATCGCCAGGTGATCGTCGCGTGTTGCCGACGACAACGAAGACGTGGCGCTCACGTTGTAACGGCCGCTCCGCGCCCACTTGGGAAGGCCGACGATTTCTTTGGGAAGCGTCGGCGGGTACGCGCGGGCGATGAGGTTTGCCACCAGAGCATTTGTCATGGTGACTCCGCCATCAGGGCGTTGTTGAACGCGATAGCCTGGGGAGGGAGGTCCGCCGGGAGCCGCAGGTCGGTTTCGCCGAATGGAGACGACTTCAAAAGCAGGTGCCGGACCTAACGCTTGGCCGAACACCTCGGCCAAGCCAGCGACACTCACGATGACGCCTATGGACGCAACAAACCCCGTGCGCATCCGTCACCTCGGTCAGATGGTCGCGTGCGTGGCGCGTACGGGAGACTCACCAAACTCAAGAAACGAACGATCTTCATGAGGCGCACCAATCGCACGCACTGTAAATAGGACCGTAGGTGCAATGATACACACACGTCGAACAATTTTCGTTCCCCGGCCACGGCGAGCAGTTCCACTGCTCCATTTGGCCCTCACCGTCGCCACAATCGTCCAAGGCCTGAGTGCACGTGTTAATAGGATCGGCCTTTGAAGCTGGAACAAACAGAGCTGACACACTAAACACAACGGCTGTGGCCAAGCGAATAGATGGACGCCAAAAATCAGCGCGTGACATAGAACCCTCCTTTCGTGAGGCTGGTGTTTTCGCGAAACGCAACGTCACTCTTTCTACGCATCCGCAATTGCTTCTGCACAGGTCTCGAAGGTCACACGTTTCCCCTCTTCGAGATCGACCTTACAGCTTCCGCAGCCTCCTTGGCTGTACACGCTTTGAAACGTCTTGGGTCGAGGCAGACCGCTCTTTTTACGGTCTTTGCACGACGAGCAAAGGACACGCGGCTACCTCGGGTCCGACTGTGAAACTCGCTGGAGGATAGATACGGAGCCTGCACCTCGTCAACGCAAGAACTGTCCAAATCGCGCACCGCAGTGGTCATTGACATTGATCCGCGGCCAGGGGAATCACGCGGTTGCCGGAACAGCGTGGAACGGACGCCACTGACCTGGCGGAACTGGAGCGGACGTCTGCGTTAGCTCTCTGTTGAAGGCGAGTGTTTGCGCTCGCGGTTTCCCGGGCCTTAATTCATGCGCGAATTGAGAAAAGCACTCAACCTCAAGTTCGGGCTGCCGGCCGCAAGCTGGATGGTTCGCGTTGCCAGGCGGCGCTTGCCCGTGCGGCGAATGTGACGGCGCACCTGCCGCGGCAGTTCGCCACGCTTCGTGAAGGTCCTGCTCGACGAGAACTTGCGCGGCCGATACGGCGCCTCAACCCGTGCCGCGGACGCCTGCGCTGGCTCGAGCGTGGACTGCCCAAACACCGGAGGGCTGAGCCAGAATCCCGGCCACGGACGCGAACGTGCACAAGAATCGCGTGTTGTGCCCTTAGACGCCGCCGTCAACGATGTCAGTCCCGGCCGACGAACGTTCGCAGAATTGGCAATCACCTTGCTCCGCACGGGGGCGGGGGAAATATGCCGACGGCTCGACGATCCAGCAAAACAGCAACCAGAACCAGCTCACGAAAGACGACCACTGTGCAGTGCGCGTCGAGGACGGCGCGTCGGGCGGCGCGTGAGGTCGTCAAGTCCGTGTCCGCGCGCGTGCTGCCGGCGCTGCCGCACGACGCCGTCAAGCTGCTCGAAAAAGATCACCGGCGGTTTGAACGCCTGATGAAGGAAGGCGAACAGACGACGGCGAGAGCGCGCGTGCGCCGCCGCGAGATTCTCAACACGCTGGCTGCCGGGATCGCGGCACACGAGCGCAGAGAAGAGAAGCTGCTCTACCCGGCGCTGAAGCGCCATCGCGACGCGCGCGACATCGTGCTGGAGGGCTACCAGGAACACCATGTTGCCGACGTCCTCATCGGCGAACTGAAGAATCTGGACCCGGCGGACGAACGGTGGGGCGCGAAGTTCAAGGTCCTGAAGGAAAGCCTCGACCATCACATCGAAGAAGAAGAGGGTCACATGTTCAGGACGGCGCGATCCGTGCTCGGCCGCGACACGCTCGAAGAACTCGGTCGCCGGATGCGGGCGATGCCCGGTACCCGCAAAAAGACCCGCCGCTAGCGCGGATTTCGTCGTGGCGCGAACCTTCGGGTTCGCGAGGGCGAGCCTGACAAGGCTCGCCCCACGGCGCGCCACGTGACCGATGTCACAATTGGCGGCGACCCGTGTCCTTTCAACAACAGAACGTGGAACCGCTCAATCAACTGGTGAACCGGGCACGTCGTGGCGACGTGGCGGCGTACGGCCGGCTCGTGAACGCGACGGAACGCATGGTATTTGGCGTCGCGCTGCGGGTACTGCGAGACCAAGCGCTGGCCGAAGACGCCGCCCAGGAAACCTTCTTGCGCGCATTCCGGCGCATCGGGGATCTCGGCGAGGACGCCGCATTCCTGACGTGGCTGCGGAGGATCGCCGTGACCGTCGCCATCAACCTGCGACGTGCGCGGCGGACGACCTTCCTGCGCCTCGACGATGGGGTGGACGTGCCGATCCTCGACGAGATCGAGGCGCGCTGGTCCGACGCGCAACGGCTGCAGCTGGCCGCTGCGCTGTTGATCCTGACCCCTGAGGAGCGCCGTCTCTGCGACCGCCGCTACCACGGCGGCTGGAGTGTCGGCCGCCTGGCACAGGACGCCGGCGTGGACGAAGCGGCGATGCGCAAGCGGCTGCAGCGGGTCCGCGACAAGCTGCGAAAGGACATCGAGATGTCGGAACAGAGCGAAATCAGGACGGGCCAGTCGCCGCGCGATCTTCCAGGACGGATTGTCGAACTGCTCTCGCGGCCGCAGCTGACCAACCTGCCGGAAAATCCTGTTGGCGTGGTGACGCAGATCCTGCGCGGCGTGTTCTCGAAGTTTGCGCCCGTGGAGTTGCCGGAATTCGTCGACCTGCCGGCGGCTCGCGACAGCGTGACGAGCGACGCGATCTATGTCGATGAATCCGAGCTGCATCACGTCGACGATCGCCGCATCCTGCGCTACGACATGACGCTCCCGCTGCTGATGACGAAGCGGTACGAAGGCAAGCCGATGAACCTCTGGGTCGAAGGCAAGGCCTATCGGCGCGGAAAGCTCGACGCCACGCATCTCGAAGCGTTCCACCAGGCGGAGGTCTTTTGGCTGGGCGATCGCGGCGAGGTCGACCCATGGCGGTTGACGACGCTGGTGCTGCAGTCCGTGGACGCGGTGCTGCCCGGTTCAACGGTGCGGATCGTGCCGACGACGTACTCGATGTGTTCCCAGGCGTGGGACCTGGAAGTCGAGGTCGACGGCCGCCTGCACGAGGTGCTGGCGTGGGGCGTCTTCACCGACCGGATCGTCCGGCACCTCGGCGCCGATCCGTCGCGGCACGTCGCCGTCGGCGCCGGCTACGGGCTGGAACGGCTTGCCGCGCTGCGCTACGGGATCGACGACATCCGGAAGATCGAGGCGGCGACGGTCCCGCAGTAGATCCGATCTACTTGCGGAACGTCTGTCGGTCTTTGAACTCCACCATGATGAACTCGGCCGCCGCGGCGCCGACGTTCTCGGGAAGATGGACGTTGCCGTCGCTGCACCCGAGCGCTCCGGCGGGAACCGAGGCCGGCTCGGTGGTGCCGTCGGGAACCGTGAAGTTGAACGTCTGATCGGTCAGGAAGATCACGCACCCGGGGAGATGGCGGTGCATCACCGACCTCTCGCCCGGGCCGTAGCGGACGCGCAGAAACCGCGCGACGTCGTTCTCAAACGAGACGGAGTAATGTTTCGGATCCGCCGTGACCGCATCGGGAAACTTGTTGGCCCCTCGCTGTGCCAGCGCTGAGGTCGCAGCGACGCCGAGCATGGTCCCCATCGCTACACCGAGCAGCAGATTCCGCATGATCCACCCTCTGATTGCACCGACCAGCGAAGGAATCTTTGCCCCGACCCGCGAAAGGACCCCTCGCACCGACCCGCGAAGTAACCTCGCACCAACCAGCGAAGTGACTTCGCACCGACCCGCGAAGAAACGTCGCACCTATTTGAGCGCGTTGACCGCCGCCTGCGCCACGACTCCGTCCTGCTGGCTCGTGCCGCCGGACGCCCCGATCGCGCCGACGATCTTCCCGCCCGACACGAGCGGTATTCCGCCTTCCACCGGAATGGCGCCGTCGAGGGCGAGAATCCGCAGCCCCTCGCCGCCGGCAGCCAGCGCGTCCTGAAACGCCTTCGTCGGCCGCTTGAAGCGCGCCGCCGATCGCGCCTTCGACTGCGCGACCTGGACGCTTCCGACCTGCGTGTCGTCCATCTTTTCGAAGTAGACGAGGTCGCCACCGGTATCGACGATGGCGATGGCCATGTTCCAGTTGTTCTTGCGCGCCTCGGCGATGGCCGGCGTGGCGATCTTCTTTGCGGTCTCGAGGTTGATGTTCGGTCCGTAGCTCATAGTTTGTGAGGCGGCAGGCAGGACGCACGCGAGCGTCGCTGCTGCCGCGAAAAGAAACTGCTTCATGGCGGGAGATTATAGCCTTCATAATCGGCAGCAATGGCCGCATATGCGCTTCTCGCTGAAGTCTCCGATCGCCGGGGCATGCTGTCGGATCTGACGCGTGTCCTGGCCGACCATCACGCCAACATCACCTACGTCGATATTCACGACGCCGGCGAGCCGGTCGCGGACATCTACTTCGAGTTCACGGTCGAGGAGCCGTCGATTGAAGCGGTGCTGATCGCCATGCGCAAGGTGGACGGCGTCCGGCTGGTGGAGGAGACGCCGAACTTCGCCCGCATCTACGGCAAGCGGATCATCGTCATGGGCGGCGGCGCCCAGGTTGGCTTCGTCGCGATGGGCGCCATCACGGAAGCCGACCGCCACAACATCCGTGGCGAGCGCATCTCGATCGACACCATCCCGCTGGTCGGCGAGCAGGAGCTGGCGGCCGCGGTCCGCGCCACGGCACGGCTGCCGCGGGTGAAGATGCTCGTCCTCGCCGGCTCGATCATGGGCGGTGCGATTACCGACGCCGTGAAAGAGGTGCAGAGCTACGGCCTGCGGGTGATTTCGCTGAATCAGGCCGGCAGCGTGCCCGATGCGGCCGACCTGGTTGTCAGCGATCCGGTTCAGGCCGGCGTGATGGCCGTGATGGCGGTGGCCGACACCGCGAAGTTCGATCTCATGAAACAGCTCAAGCGGCGGTATTGAGTCCGCCGTCAGACAGCGCAGGCCGCGCCGGAACGGCATAGCTCGCCGCCTCGTCGCGTGGTCACGACCCGCTGTTATCGCTGCGCGCCAATCCGGCCGCGCTCCATCCCGTCACAGCGATTTCGCCCGTTTCCTGCGCCGGCGCGGGGTCCGCTTTTTGCGCTTGTTCAGGGCAGCAGGTCCGAGTGCAAACCGGATGGCCCAGCGCTTCGCACCTGCCGCACTGCGGTTCCTGTGGTGCTCAGGAGGTGTGTTATGACGGCTCTATCCTTCAACCGCGTCTTCGTGCTGGCACTGGCGCTTGCGCTGATGTCCGTGCCGGCCCGGGCGCAATCGGTCGACGTCGACGTCGACAAGTCGGTCGACTTCAGGGCGTTCAAGACGTACGCGTTGGGAACGGTCAAGATGCAAGATGACGCAAATCCGCTCATGGTGCAGCGCATCATCTCTGCGGTGGACAGCCACATGGCGGCCATCGGCTTCCGGAAGGTCGAGCGGGCGCCGGACGTCCGCATCTCGATTCAGGGCACCACTCGGGAAGAGTATGCGTACAACACCTGGGGCTATGACTACGGCCCGCATTTCTGGGGGGGGCCGTACCCATACCTGGGGGGCGGCTGGTACCCCTACTGGTGGGGCCTCGGCTACTCGGGGGTGGACGTGCAGCGGATTCTCGTCGGGACGCTGACGTTGGACATGATCGACAGCCGGACGGACAGGGTGGTGATGCACGCCACGGCGGTCGACAGGGTCAGCCGCAAGGCGGCGAAGAACGAACGGAAGGCCTACGACGCGGTGGCCGAGATCTTCGAGGAGTCGCCCTATGGGGCGGACTTCGACGACGATTGATCGTCTTTGACGCTGACCGGTGCGAGGTTGCTGCGCCTGATCAGTGCGATCGTGGGGCGGGCCTTGTCAGGCCCGCCTGGGTCGGTGCGAAGTCGCTTCGCCTGGTCGGTGCGAGGTGGCCGCGCTGGTCGGTGCGAGGTGGCCGCGCTGGTCGGTTCGCCTGGTTAGTGCGAAGTCGCTTCGCCTGGTCGGTGCGAGTGTTCCGACTATGGCCCGTTCTAGGGTGCGCCTGGTCGGGGTCCACGATCACGGCCGTTACGTCGATCCAAGTGCCTCAGCAGTGACGACAGTGCGGGAAAGATCCGGCGCAGCAGCGAACGCGCGGGCCTGAGGTCGGCGTCGGATACGTATTCCTTCAGTCGAGCGCTGCGAAAACCGTCCTGCACTTCATTTAGTGACCGCCGGGCGATGCGGAGAAACTTCGCGAACTCGGGGTCGGTTCCTCCGAAGCCTTCCGCGATATTGCGGCACGCTGAGTCCGCCGCGTCGTCCAGCTGTGACCTCAGCTTCCAGTCGACATGAAAGCGCTCTCGTTTCGTCAGCTGGAAGACTTCAATGCGGAGCTGGTCCGCCAACTGCCAGACGATCAACTCGGTGAAGTGCCGCGCAACAGCCACACACGCCGTCGAGCATTCCGCGTACCGCCTGCGGACCAATAACTTACGGGTGATGTACGCAGAAACCGCAACGCTTGGCGGTCAAAGAGATCGTAGAAATATCGCACCGACCGCGCAGCCTGTTCGCACCGACCGCGAAGTCCCTTCGCACCGCCCCGGCGCAGCCTCTTCGCACCGACCGCGAAGCCCGTTCGCACCAACCCGGCGCAGCCTCCTCGCACCGACCGCGAAGCCCAATCGCACCGACCCGGCGCAGCCTCCTCGCACCGACCGCGAAGCCCAATCGCACCAACCCGGCGCAGCCTCCTCGCACCGACCGCGAAGTCCAATCGCACCAACCCGGCGCAGCCTCCTCGCACCGACCGCGAAGTCGCGTTCGCACCGACCCCGGCGCAGCCTCCTCGCACCGCCCCGCGTCAGCTTGCTCGCACCTCCCGGTGCAACACCGTGTCGAGCGCACTCGCCCGCGATTGATGTGCGTGGTGATCCAGGAAATCAATGACACGCCGCCGGCACGCCTGATACTCCGGATGCGCGAGCACTGCCGCGCGAACCCGGGGACGGGGGAAGGGCACCCGCAGCACCTCGCCGACGGTCGCTTCCGGACCATCCGTCATCAGGATCAGCCGATCGGCGAGGTAGAGCGCCTCGTCGATGTCGTGCGTCACCATCAGCACGGTCGTTCTGAAGCCCTGCCGACGCCCGGACGAGGCCGGGTCCCAGATACGCAGCAGCAGATCCTGAAGCTCGAACCGCGTGAGCGAGTCGAGCTGCGAGAACGGCTCGTCGAGCAGCAGAAAGCGCGGCTCGACGGCAAGCGCCCGCGCCAGCGAGACGCACTGCTGCGTGCCGAGCGAGAGCTGTGTCGGCAGTTGCGCGGCTGCGTCGCTGACGCCAACGAGCTCCAGATATTCATCCGCGGCGGCCGCCGCCTCGCGCCGCGTGCGCGGCGTGAGCCCCTGTGAGGCAGCGATCTGGACGTTCTGCCGCGCCGTGAGCCACGGCAGCAGGCATGGCGCCTGGAAGACGATTGCACGCTCGGGCCCGGGCCCGGTGACTTCCTTGCCGTCGATGACGACTCCGCCAAGCGTCGCCCGATCGAGCCCGGCCACGATGGACAGGACGGTCGACTTGCCGCACCCGGAGTGGCCGAGAATGGCGACGAACTCGCCCGCCTCCACCATCGCGTTGACATCTTTGACGGCGATGAACGGTCCGTCGGGCGTCGGAAAGACGCGGCTTAGTCCGGTGAGTTCGAGTGGCGGAATCAACGGACTTCCTCCGCGATGGTTCGCAGCTCTCCCGGCCCGATCGTGGCGCGGACATGGTCACGTCCGCGAGGCGAGCCTGGCAAGGCTCGCCCCACGACGGCCTCTGTCAACGTCGCGATGACATGTGTCCGTACCTGCGCTGCGGCGTCGTCATAGACGAGCTGCGCAGCACTCCTTGGCCGCGGAAGCGGGACCTCGATGGGCGTGCCCAGCGTGGCGGGCGGGCCGGGCAGGATGGGCACGATCCTGTCGGACAGCAGGATGGCTTCGTCCACGCTGTTCGTAATCATCACCGTCGTCACGCGCCCGTCGCCCTCGCCGCAGAGGCGCGCCAGCTCGCCCTGGAGCGACTCGCGGGTGAGGGCGTCGAGCGCACCGAGCGGCTCGTCGAGAAACATGACCCGCGGTTCGGTGGCCAGCGCCCTCGCGATTGCCACGCGCTGACGCATGCCGCCCGACAGCTGTCGTGGACGACGCGCGATCGCATTGCCGAGCCCGACTTTCTCGAGCGTCCGCAGCGCACGCGTCCGCTGCTCGTCGCGCGACAGTTCCGGAAACGCGGCGCCAACCGCGAGCCGGACATTGTCGAGCGCCGTCAGCCAGGGCAGCAGCGAATAGTTCTGGAACACGAACGCCGCGTCGCGGCGGATCTCCGTCAGCGGCTCGCCGCCGATGTGGATCGTTCCCGTGTCGGGCGCGGTCAGCCCGGCCAGCATGCTCAGGAGCGTCGATTTACCGCTGCCCATCGCGCCGACAATGGCGACGAACTCGCCCTGCTCGACGGCAAGCGATACGTTCTGCAGCACGTGTCGTGTGCCGCCCTTCGAGGAAAACGACTTCGAAACCCCGGTCACCTCGATGAACGGCATCACGCGGCCCGAAGCCTGGCTTCGGCCATCCCCATCAGCCGATCCAGAGCAAAGCCGACGATGCCGATGGTCAGGATCGCCAGCAGGATGTGCGCGTAGACGAGGCTGTTGTATTCCTGCCACAGGAAGCCGCCGACGCCCGGCGTTCCTGTCAGCATCTCGCTGGCAACGATGACGAGCCAGGCGATGCCGAGGCTGAGCCGATAGCCGGTGAACATGTAGGGGAGCGTCGCCGGGATGATGATCCGCGTGAAGGTCGTCAGCTTCGAGAGCCGCAGAACCCGGGCGACGTTCCAGTAGTCCTGCGGGATCGCGCGAACCCCGACCATCGTGTTGATCACCGTCGGCCACATCGAGCAGACCGCAATGGCGAAGAGCGCCGCCGGCTCGGACTTCTGGAACAGCACCAGTCCCAGCGGCAGCCAGGCCAGCGGCGAGATCGGCCGCAGAATCTGCATGATCGGATCGAACATGCGGGTCAGCGTCGACGACACGCCCAGCAGGAACCCGAGCGGCGTGGCAATCGCGATCCCCAGCAGGAAACCACGCGCCACCCGCAGCAGGCTGTAGTAGGCGAGCCGGACGATGCCCTGATCCATCTCGCCGCGCTTCGCCAGCGGCTCGACGATGTAGATCTTGCTTTCCTCCCACGTGCGGGCGGGCGACGGGAGGTCGGGCACCGCTTTGCTTGCGCCCCACCAGACCAGGAGCGCAAGCCCGACACCGCACAACGGCAACAACATATTGACAAGACGTCTCAGCAAACAGCCTCCGTTTTCTCAACTACCCAGGCAACCCAGGCAACCCAGGCAACCCAGGCAACCCAGGCAACCCAGCTACCCAGCCACGCTGTGAATCGGGAACGACTTTGCGTACTTCTCAGGATCCCTGCCGTCGAACACGCCGTCGAAGAGCGTGATTTTCTGTTCCTCGGCGACGCTGACCTTGACGCCGAGCTCTTTCATCGCCTCGAGGTACATGTCCGGACGCATCACGCGCTTCGGAATGGCGTTGTAATCCGGCGCGCCCTTCGTGAAGCCCCATCGCCGCAGCTGTGTCAGCCACCACTTCCCGTAGATCTGATGCGGGTAGTTGGTGTTGCGCTGCGAATAGATCATGTAGAACGGGTCCTGTTCGGAGCGGCCGTCGCCGTAGTCGTACTTGCCCATCAAGCGCTCGAGGATGATGGCCGGCGGGCAATTGATGTAGGTCGGCCGCGCGATCACCTCGGCAAACTTCGGCCGGTTTTCCATCTTGTCGAGATCGACGCTGGCCAGGTGCAGCGCTTTCAACACCGCCTTCACCGCTTTGGGGTTCTTCGTGGCGAAGTCCTCCGTGAACGCGCAGACCTTTTCCGGGTGGTCCTTCCACATCTGCTGTGTCGTGACGGCGGTGAAGCCGATGCCGTCCTCGATGGCGCGGTTGTTCCACGGCTCGCCGACGCAGAAGCCGTCCATCTTGTCGACCTTCATGTTCGCCACCATCTGCGCGGGCGGGATGGTGATCAGGCTGACGTCCTTGTCCGGATGAATCCCTCCCGAGGCGAGCCAGTAGCGGATCCACATCGCGTGGGTTCCCGGCGGGAAGGTCATCGCAAACGTCAGCGGCTCGCCGCTTGCCTTCGCTTTGTCGGCCAATGGCTTTATCTGCGCGGGTTGTCTGACGCCCGCCTGTTTGAGCTTGTTGTTCAGCGTGATGGCCTGGCCGTTCCGGTTCAGCACCCACGGAATCACCATCGGCTTCACCGGCGAGCCGGCCAGCCCCATCGTCGAGGCGATGGGCATGCCGATCAGCATGTGCGTCGCGTGGTTCTCGCCGAGCGAGAGCTTGTCGCGGATCACCGCCCACGATGCTTCCTTGGAGATCGTCGAGTCGATGCCGAACTTCTTGAAGTAGCCGAGCTCGTGCGCCATGACAATCGGTGCGCAGTCGGTGAGGGCGATCATCCCGAACCGCATCGCTTTGACTTCGGGCGAATCGTCCGCGTAGACGGAGCCGACCCACCCGGCAGGCAGCCCCGACATGAGCGTGGCAGCGGAACTGACGCCTGCCGCTTTGATAAACGTTCGTCTCTTCATCGACTATTTCTCCGCAAGGAATACGTACGTGAGCATCACGTAGGGGTGGCTGTACGACGCGCCGGGCGTCGCTTCCTTCAGGAACCCGCCAGGGACGATGTGGGCGTACCCGGCCGCGGCCTGAAGCTGTGGCGTCAGCGCGCGGCTGACCTGGAAGTCGATCTCCTGGCCAACGTGTCGGTCGGCGGCGCCGGTTGCGACCCGCGCGAGCACCGCGCTGCCGGCGTTGTAGATGGCGTCGTTCGCCTCCGCCAGCCACCACGAGTGGTAATTGGTCGTGAACGGCAGCCCTTTCAGCGGCGTGATTTCGAATCCCGCCCGGGCGTGATGCACGTTCTTCCACCCGATCTGATCGGCGAGGCCGTACTTATCGTGAGGCGTCGGATACAGCTGGTCGAACGTGCCGCGGACGTTGTCGGCCGGGTCCTCGTCGCCCGACGCGAAGTTGTATTCGCCGGTCAGTTTCACCGCGCCCGGGCCGGGGAGCGATTCGCGCAGCTGCCAGTGACCGGCCCACGCGCTGAGGTCATCCGTCCCGAGAGAGCCGCGCTGCAGCGCCATTTCCACGCCGTAGTCGAGGCGCGCAGGGAGCTTCCCGGCGACCCGAACGCCGGTGGTCGTCTGCGTCAGTGTGCCGAGTCCGCCTGCTTCCGCGCGCAGGTTCACGTCGCGCTTGAACAGAACGTAGGGCTCGACCGTGGCGCCAGGAATCAGCTTCGCGGTTGTGCCGTAGACGCCTGCGAACCGGTTGCCATTACCGCTCTTGTCGAACTCGCCGTCGAGGATGCGCACGACGGACGCGGCGAAGACATCGACGGCGAAGGTTTTCGTTCGAACGGTGGTTTTGACACCGTCGAACGTGCGGGCGGCGTTGAGCCAGCTGACGTGACCGATCAGGCGCTGTTCGCCGTAGACGAGTTCCTGCCGTCCGGCACGGACTGTAACCGGACCCGTTGACGAGCCCACGTCCGCGAAACCCATTCGCAGATCGATCGGCGCCTTGAACGGGGCTCCAGTCGGGCCCACTGTTTTCTTCGTGACGCGCGCGTCCTGCACCTGCGCTTGGAAGCTCAGTTGCTTCGACGGCGTCACGGTCGCGTTCAGACGCAGGCGGCTCAGCCAGTAGAGATCCTCACGCGTGGAGTTGAAGCCGAGCCCGTCGAATCCTTCGAGACGCTCGCGAAACTCGCCGCGCAGACGGAACCACTGAGGAAGAAGCTCGTTGGCGCGATTGAGGACGGGAGGTTTTGCGGCGACGCCTGGCGGTGCGGGTGCAGGCGGCTGCTGGGCGGCGGCGTTCAGCGGAACTGCGATGGATACGACAGTCAGACAGGCGCGGATCGCGCGGAGAGATCGATGGACCATGACGCTCCTTCTGTGTGCGATCGCACCGGCGCGGGTGGCGCGACGGTGGACCACCATGAGTGCGCCGAACGGGGCGCCGCAGTGAGGGCGTCATGGCCTCAAGAGTCGAACGGGGATTCGTGCGGCGACGAAGCCGCGCCAGATCGACGAGCAAACGCTGTTCCGATGAAATCTGTGCGCAAAACGACGCGTCGCGGAATGGAGAGCAACAACTCCGTGGCTATGTCCACGCGTTTTCAACATTTATGTCGGGTGTATCCGCCAGGCGTGCGCTCGACCGGCTCCGGACGATCCGCGCGTCGAGCGCGGGGCCTTGTCAGCGTGATTCTTCGGCAACGGAATCATTCAAATATGTCGGCGCGATCGCGGTGAACCACACAAACGTCTGGCCTCACCCTATTGCTCTCCGCGCCGCGGGTGTGTATCTTCGTTGTCGTGATGCGCGCCCGGACGCGCGCATCGATGACCTGCAGGCCCCGCCGCCTCTGTGACTTCCGCGTGTGGCTTCCGGCTTAAGCCGGAAGCTGCGAAAGGTGCGGAAGCGACGAGTTCAACGCTCCCAGTCGAGCCAGAGCTGTTTCTCCGACTGTTGGGGGCGCTGTGCCTTTACCGCTTCTCGAACGAGCCACACCCGACGGCCTCACATTTGCGTTAACGAAACGCAGTGCGGGTGCAAGCGCCCGGCATCTGAATCGCGCCGATATCAGCACTCCGCCTGCGTTGCGTCGCCGCTACGGCGAGACGCCCGCCGACGGCGGGCTCATGCCGACGCGAGCGCCGTCGGCGGGCGAGCAGTACCGCTTCCACTTCGACATGACGAAGTGCATCGGTTGCAAGTGCTGCGTGGTGGCGTGCAACGAGCAGAACGGAAACCCGGCGGCAATCAACTGGCGGCGTGTTGGCGAGATCGAAGGCGGATGGTTCCCGAATACCACGCGCTCATATCTGTCGATGGGATGCAACCACTGTGTCGAGCCGTCGTGTCTCGAGGGCTGCCCGGTGGATGCCTACAGCAAGGATCCGGTGACCGGCATCGTGCGCCACAGCGCGGATGCGTGCATCGGCTGTCAGTACTGCACCTGGAACTGCTCGTATGGGGTGCCGCAATACAACGCCGATCGTGGCGTCGTCGGCAAGTGCGACATGTGCCACGGCCGCCTTTCGCTTGGCCAGGCTCCGGCCTGTGTCAGCGCGTGTCCTGAGGGCGCCATCGCCATCGAGATCGTCAACATCGACGAGTGGCGGACCGCTGTGGTGGCAACGGACGTCCCCGAGCCCAGTCGAGGAATCACGTTCGCCGGCCTGCCCATCGCTGACGGCAGTCTGTCCACCACGCGAATCACCATGCCGGCGGACCTCGCGCCCAACACCAAGCCGCGCGATATCACCCACGTCAGGCCCGAACATCCGCACTGGCCGCTGGTGGTGATGACCGTGCTGACGCAGCTGTCGGTGGGCGCGTTCACGACGATCTGGCTGCTCCAGCTCGTTGGCGCCTCGTCGGGGCTCGGCGTCGCGGCGATGGCTTCTCTGCTCGTGGGCGCGCTCGCGTTGAACGCCTCGACGCTCCATCTCGGTCGTCCCGTGCATGCCTACCGTGCGCTGCGGATGTGGCGGCGATCGTGGCTCAGCCGCGAAGTGCTTCTCTTCACGAGTTTCTCCCTCGTGGCCGGACTCTACGCAGCGCTGCTCTGGTTCGGTGGTGGCACCCCTGAAGGGGTGCCCTACGTGACGGGTGGCATGAGCGGGCGGCTGACAACAGCAGTGGGAGCGCTCACCGTTGCTCTCGGCATTGCGGGCGTCACCGCAAGCGCATGCATCTATCGCGTTCCATCACGTCCGGCCTGGAATACCCGCTACACGCTGCTCCAGTTCAACCTGACGGGTGCGCTGCTCGGCCCGCTGTTCGCGATGGCTGTTGGTGTTGGTGATCACCAGTGGCTCGCGATTGCAGCGGCGACGATGGCCGGCGCCCAGTTCGTGCTCCTGGCCGTCCGCTTCCTGCGTTGCATTGCATCGGACAGCCTCGAGCTGAAAGGAACGGCCCGGCTGCTCTCTACGGTATTTGCGAAGCACCTGGTCGCGCGAGGTGTCCTGCTGGCCGCCGGCGCCATTGTCCTACCCCTGATCGTCGCTCCGCCCGCGATCGCGTTGGCGTTGGCGGTGGGCGCGGAAATCCTCGGCCGCTATCTGTTCTTCGTCAGCGTCGTTCCGAAGCACATGGCGACGCCGTACGTCCCGGTGGAAGGCGAGGCCGCATGAGGAGTCGTAGTGTCCGCCTTCAGGCGGACGTGAAGCGCCTTATCGGCCTCGACACTCGCGCGGACGAGTACGCCTATGCCGTCGATCCGGACGCGGGGTACGTCTCGGCGCAGAAGGTCCCCGACCGGTGGGTGAAGACGACATGTGGGTACTGCTCCGTCGGCTGCGGCATGTTCATCGGCGTCAAGGACGGTCGTGCCGTGGCCGTGCGCGGCAACCCCGATCATCCGGTGAGCCGCGGTCTCCTGTGCCCGAAGGGGCTGTCCGAGCACCACACGATTGACGCCACCAACCGGGCCCGATACCCCCTTCTGAAGAAGAACGGCGGGATGGCGCGCGTGTCGTGGCCGGACGCGCTCGACACGATGGCCGCCAGGTTCCGGGACGTGCAGGCTCGTTACGGAAGCCAGTCGGTTGGCGTCATCAGCACGGGACAGCTCGTCACCGAGGAGTTCTACACGCTTGGAAAGCTGGTGCAGCTCGGCATCGGGACGCCGAATTACGACGGCAACACCACGCTGTGCATGTCCACAGCGGTGGCCGGCTACAAGCGATCGTTCGGCAGCGACGGGCCGCCGGCCGCGTACGAAGACTTCGAGGTTGCCGATCTCATCCTGCTGATTGGCGCGAACATCGCCGACAACCACCCGATTCTGTGCCGTCGTCTGCAGTCGAATCCCGACAAGACGTTGATCGTGGTCGATCCACGCGTCACCAAGACGGCCATGCTCGCGGATCTGCATCTGCCGATCCGTCCGCGCGCCGATCTCGCGCTCATCAATGCCCTGATTCACGTCGTCATCGACAACGGCCTCATCGACCGCGAGTACGTCGAACGCCACACGACGGGTTTCGAGGAGCTGCGAGAGTCGGTGCGCGACTACACGCCACAGCACGCGGCCACCATCACCGGCCTCGCCCCCGAGGTGATTTATCGAACGGCCTGGCTCTACGCCAGCGCCGGGCGAGCGCTCATCGCCTGGACGATGGGCGTGAATCACAGCACCAAGGGCACCGAGACCGTCAACGCCATCAACAACCTGGCGCTCATCACGGGCAACATCGGACGCGCCGGGGCGGCGCCGTTCTCCATCACCGGCCAGTGCAACGCGATGGGAACACGGGAGGCCGGTTTCGCCTCGAGCCTGCCCGGCTACCGCAAGTTCGAGAGCGAGACGGACCGTGCCGAGCTTGCAGCGATCTGGAACGTGCCGGTGGAGCGGATTCCTTCCGCCCGCGGCCTCGCCTATCCGGACATCATCGAGGCCGCCCTTGAAAAGCGGATCCGCGCGCTGTGGATCATTGCCACCAATCCGATCGTTTCTTTCCCGAATCTTGGCGTTCTCCAGCAGGCGCTCGAAGGGCTCGAGTTCCTCGTCGTCCAGGACGGTTTCCATCCGACGCCGACGTCGGCGTACGCGGATCTCGTGCTGCCTGCCGCCATCTGGGGTGAGAAGGACGGGACCTACACCAACTCCGAGCGCCGGGTCAGCAAGGCCAATAAGGCCGTGGATCCGCCGGGTGAGGCGAAGGCCGACTTCGAGATTTTCCTCGGGCTTGCGGATGCGCTCGGGGTTCGCGAGGAGCTGTTCCCTGGATGGACGACGGCAGGCGACGCGTTCGAGGAATGGAAGCGCGTGTCGGCCGGCCGTCTCTGCGATTACTCCGGGATGACCTACGACGCGATCGAGGAACACGGTGGCATCCAGTGGCCGTTTCCCGACGGGGCCGCGGATCCGACGGAGTGCCGCCGCCTCTACGCCGACGGAATCTTTCAGACCGACGACGGCAGGGCGCGGTTGCTGCCGGTGGCGTGGGAACCGTTTCCCGAACAGCCAACACCGGCGTTTCCGTTCGTGCTCAACACCGGCCGGACCGTCGAGCACTGGCACACGCGCACGAAAACCGCGAACGTGCCGATCCTCGAGCACCTCTCGCCGAACGCCTGGCTCGAGATGAACCCGCGCGACGCCAGAGGCCTCGGCCTCAAGGCGCACGATCGCGTTGACCTCGTCTCGCAGCGGGGCAGGGTGCGGAACGTCGAACTCCGGGTGACCGAGACGATCGCTCCAGGCCAGGTCTTCGTGCCGTTCCACTACGCCGAAGCCAATGCCAATCAGGTGACGCAGAGCGCGTTCGATCCGATTTCGCGCGAGCCGAACTACAAGCAGGCCGCCGTACGGGTGGAAAGAGCAGATGGGATCAGGGATCAGGGATCAGGGATCCGTTCTTCCCGATCCCCGATCCCTGATCCCCGATCCCCGCATGGAGCCGCCCGATGACGCGACTCGTCGTCGTCGGCAACGGCATGGCGGGCATGGCGTGCCTCGAGCAGATCCTCAAGTACGCGCCGCGTTTCGCGATCACCGTGTTCGGTGACGAGACGCACGTGAACTACAACCGGATCATGCTGTCGTCCGTCCTGGCCGGCGAAAAGGCCGCGGACGACATCGTCCTGAATCCGATCGAGTGGTATCAGCGGCACAACATCGATCTGCGTGTCGGCGTGCGCATCGTGGGCGTCGACGCGGACGCGAAGACCGTGACCGGCAGCGACGGCAGCGTCACGCCCTACGACGCCTTGCTGCTCGCCACGGGCAGCTCCGCCTGGCTGCCGCCAATCGACGGCGTCGAGAAGGACGGCGTGTTCGTCTTCCGCACGCTCGACGACACCCGCGCGCTGCTGGAGCGGGCGGGGCCAGGCGTCAAGGCCGTGGTGATCGGCGGTGGCCTGCTTGGCCTCGAAGCCGCGCGCGGGCTGCAGGTGCAGGGCTGCGACGTCACCGTCGTCCACTTGATGTCGACGTTGATGGAGCGTCAGCTCGATCCCGACGGCGGCTACTACCTGCTCGGCAAGATGGAAGAGCTGGGGATCCGCGTGCTGCTCGGGCGGACGACGACGGCGATTCTTGGCAACGGGCATGTCGAGGGCGTCGCGCTGTCCGACGACACCTGCATGGACGCCGACCTGGTCGTGGTGGCCGCCGGCATCCGGCCCAATATCGACCTCGCACTCAACGGTGGAATCGCGGCGAATCGCGGAATCCTCGTCAACGACTACATGGAGACGTCGCACCCCGACATCTACGCGGTTGGCGAGTGCGTCGAGCATCGCGGCGTCTGCTACGGGCTGGTGGCTCCGCTCTACGAGCAGGGGAAAGTGCTCGCGGCGACGATCACCGGCAATCGCGGACCTGCGTACGAAGGCACGGTGCAGGCGGCGAAGCTCAAGATCATGGGCGTCGACGTGTTCTCCGCCGGCGATTGGAGCGAGCAGAACGCGGAGCCGGTCCGGTTCGAGGATCGTGCATTAGGCATCTACAAGAAGCTGACGGTGCGCGACGGCAGGCTGGTCGGCGCCATCCTGGTCGGCGATACGTCCGACAGCCATCGCTACATGGAGTGGCTGCGCGGCAGCGCGGACATCAGCGCGCAGCGCAAGCATCTGCTGTTTCCGCCGCCGTCTCCGGACGCAGGCCTCGACATCGCGCAGATGGCGGACGGCGAGACCGTTTGCGGCTGCCTCGGCGTCACGAAGGGCACGATCATCGCCGCGATTCACGAGCAGGGCGTCAACTCGCTCTCGCAGCTCAAGGAGTGCACGCGCGCAAGCACGAGCTGCGGCAGCTGCACGAGTCTCTGCCAGGGTCTGCTGCGTGCCGTGGCGCCGGAATTCGAGGACGAGCGGAAGACGGTCATCTGCGCCTGCGTGCCGTTTGCCGAAGACCAGCTGCGCGACATCCTCCGCAGCCAGAAGCTGCGTGCCGTCCAGGACGTGCTCGAGATCTACGGCAACGGCGTTGGCTGCGAAGTCTGCAAGCCGGCGCTCAGCTACATGCTCGACATGCTCTGGTGCGGCGACCACGAGGAAGACCGGTCGGCGCGGTTCATCAACGACCGTGTCCACGCCAACATCCAGAAGGACGGGACCTTCTCCGTCATCCCACGCATCCATGGCGGCGTGACGTCGGCGGATCAATTACGGCGCATCGCTGACGTCGCGGACAAATACAAGGTGCCGATGGTGAAGATCACCGGCAGCCAGCGCATCGATCTGCTCGGCATCAAGAAGGCCGACCTCCCGAAGGTCTGGGCCGACCTCGGCATGCCGTCCGGCCAGGCGTACACCAAGGGCGTCCGCATGGTGAAGACGTGCGTGGGCACCGATTTCTGCCGATTCGGCACGCAGGATTCGACGTCCGCCGGCGTCGAGATGGAGCGGCGGTTCGAGCACCTGTTCACGCCGCACAAAGTGAAGATGGCCGCCGTCGGCTGCCCGCGGAACTGCGCGGAAGCGACGGTCAAGGACATCGGTCTCGTTGGCGTCGAAGGCGGATGGCAGGTTGTCGTCGGCGGCGCGGCAGGGAAGTCCGTGCGCAAGGCCGATCTGCTGACGACCGTGGAGACGACGGCACAGGCGCTGGAAGCGTCCGAGCTGTTCTTCCAGTACTACCGGGAGAACGCGAATTACCTGGAGCGCACCTACGACTTCGTCGAGCGGCTGGGCATCGAGAAGGTCCGCAAGGAGACCGTCTATGCCCCCGACGCCGTGCGCGACGCGCTGCTCGATCGGCTGCGCAAGTCCAAGGCACGGTCGCGCGACGCGTGGCAGGAAGGGATCGACCCGAAGACGCCGGCACAGTTCATCCCCCTAATTCCACTCGATCCCGTGGAGTCCGGCTTTAGCCGGATCATGCCGGAGACGACCGCATGACCTTTCAGTGGATTCGGGTGACGCCGACCGGAAACATTCCGCCTCGCGAGGGACGGGCGGTGCTGATCGGCGATCGCGAGATCGCGCTCTTCAATCTTGGAGACGAGTTCCTCGCCACCGACAACCAGTGTCCGCACAAGGGCGGTCCACTGTGCGACGGCATCGTCACCGGCACGTCCGTCGTCTGCCCGCTGCACGCGTGGAAGGTCAATCTCGCGACGGGCGAGGTCGAGCGGCCCGCGCATGGCAAGGAGCACTGCGTGACGACGTATCCGACGCGCATCGAGGATGGCGTGGTGCTGATCGGATTGCCGGCGGCACGCGAAGGCACCCCTGAAGGGGCGCCCTACGTAGGGCACCCTTTCAAGGGTGCCGATCCAGAGGCCGCGGCATGAGCCTGAAAGGCTTCACGCGCGCCGGGCACTTCCCGACACTGATCGCCGCGTTGCTCTACTTCGACGTCAGCTTCATGACGTGGGTAATGCTCGGACCTCTCGCCCCGTTTCTGCGCGACGAGCTTGGGCTCTCCTCCACGCAGCAGGGACTGCTGACGGCCATTCCGCTGCTCGGCGGCTCGCTGTTCCGCCCCGTGATGGGGATGCTCGCCGACCGGATCGGCGGCCGCCGCACCGGGTTGATCGGCATGGTGCTGACTCTCCTCACGCTGCTCGGCGGCTGGCAACTCGCCACAAGCGTCGCACACTTCTACATCCTCGGATTCTTCCTCGGCCTCGCCGGCGCGAGTTTCGCCGTGGCGCTGCCGCTGGCGAGCCGCTGGTATCCCCCCGAATATCAAGGGCTCGCGATGGGAATCGCCGGCGCCGGCAACTCCGGGACGCTGATGGCGACGCTGTTCGCGCCACGCCTGGCCGAAGCGTTCGGGTGGTCCGCCACGTTCGGGATCGCGATGCTGCCGGTGGCGTCGGTGTTTCTGCTGTTTGCGTGGCTGGCGAAGGACAGTCCGAAGCGCGCCGCGCCGACGTCGATCGGCGCCTACGGCGCCGTGCTGCGCGAGCACGACACGCTGTGGCTCTCGTTCCTGTACAGCCTGACGTTCGGCGGCTTCGTCGGGTTTGCCAGCTTTCTGACGACGTTCTTTCACGAGCAGTATCAGGTGTCGCGAGTGTCGGCAGGCGATTTCACGACGCTGGTCGTCGTCTCGGGAAGCCTGCTGCGGCCCGTCGGCGGCTGGCTGGCCGATCGTGTCGGCGGCTACCGCCTGCTGGTGCTGCTGCTGGCGGGCGGCGCGGTGTGCATCGGATCAGTGGCGATGCTGCCGCACGTGCGCGCGGCGGTGGCCCTGCTGTTCGTCGGCATGGGCCTGCTGGGAATGGGCAACGGCGCGGTGTTCCAGCTGGTACCGCAGCGCTTTCCCGAGCGCATCGGCATCGTCACCGGCGTGGTCGGGGCGGCGGGCGGGCTCGGCGGCTTCTTCCTGCCGTCGGTGCTTGGCGCGGTGCGCGAGCTGACCGGCTCGTACGCGCTGGGATTGTTCGGCTGCGCGGGCGTGTTCGTTGCCGGCACCGTCGTGCTGCTGGAACTCGGCGCGCGGTGGTCGCTGCGCTGGGACGTGCACGCGGTCAGACAGGCCGGCGTCTATTCATACCGGAGCGCATTATTCGGCGTTGACGAGGAACGCGCCGCGTGACGCCCCCACGTTTTTGCATTTTGCATTTTGCATTTTGAATTTTGCATTCTGCATTCTGCATTTCATAGGCCACCCATGAACACACACGCAGTCAGGGTTCGAACCGTAATGACAACCGACAACGTCGACGGCGACACCGACGCCAAGGACAAGACGGACATCGACGTCCTGCACGAGATCGGCAGCCGTATCGCGGCGGCGGATCCGCTGCACGGCGTGCTCGGACGTGTCGTCGAGTTCGTGGCGAGCGTCGTGCCGTGCGACTCGTGCTTCGTGTACGTGCTGGAGGAGGACGATCTCGTTCTGCGCGCCTCGAAGACGCCGCATCCGGACGTGATCGATCGTCTCAAGTTGCGGGTTGGCCAGGGCATCACGGGATGGGTGGCGGAGCATCGCCAGCCGGTTGCCGTCGGGCATAACGCCTACAAGGATCCACGGTTCCAGACGTTCAACGAGCTGCCGGAAGACCGGTACGAAGCATTCCTGTCCGTGCCGGTGCTCTCGCGCGGAAAGCTCGTCGGCGTCATCAACCTGCAGCATCGTCAGCCGCACGACTACAGCCGGCAGGACATTCAGCTCATCTCCACCGTCGGGTTTCTGGTCGGCGCCGAAATCGAGATGGCGCGACTCGAGGTCGAGAACACGCAGCTGTCCGAGCGGCTCGAAACGCGCAAGATCGTCGAGCGCGCGAAGGGTATTCTGCAGCGCGACCTCGGCGTGACCGAGGAAGAGGCCTACCTCACCATCCAGCGGCAGAGCCGCCAGCGGCGCAAGTCAAAGAAGGAGATCGCGGAAGCGATCGTCCTCGGCGACGACCTCCGACGCGGAAAACAGGCGTAAGGGTGCGAGGCGTCTTCGCTGGTCGGTGCGAGGAGGCTTCGCCAAGTCGGTGCAAGCAGGCTGCGCCGGGTGGGTGCAAGCACGCTGACGCCTGGTCGGTCCAAGCACGCGTCATTTCACGAACTGATCATCTGGCAGCTGGGAGGCAAAATTCGCCAGCACGTTTTCGCGCTGACGAAAAAGCATCCCGTCGCGGCTGATTTCACGCTGCGATCTCAACTCGACGACGCGGCAGAGTCAGTGTGTCGGAATATCGCTGAGAGATTCGCGTGCAAGAGCGACAGGGAGTCTGCGAAGTGTGGCCGAATCGTACGCCGTTCAAGGCAACCTCGCACCGACCAGCGAAAGGAACCTTGCACCGACCGCAGGCGGGCCTGACAAGACCCGCCCCACGATCGCACCGACCAGGCGCAGCAACCTCGCACCGACCAGCGAAGGAAACCGATCAGGCGTACATCGGTTTGTGCTCACGCAGCGCCAGCCACCCGCGAGCGACACGGTAGATGAACCACAAGGTGAGGATGCCGAGCGGTATCCAAATAATGATGACGGCGAGAAAAAGCGTCATCAGCACGATCAGCCAGCACAGAGCCGCCCAGATCAGGCCAAACCAGAACGTCCGGATCTGCCATCGGAAATGCGACTCGAGCCACGTTCCGTTGGCGTCGCTGCGCTTGATGTAGTTCATGATGACCGCGATGATCGACGGCCACCCGATGAGAAACGCGCCGACGACGCTTGCGGCGCCGAGGATCCCGGTCACGATGCTCAGTGCGTGCAGGCCGTAGATGATCTGCGTCCAGTCATAGAGCGACTGCGACGTGTTCACGTTCGGATAAGCAGGTGTGTTCATCTCTCTCGTTACAGATTATGACGAAAGCGATGCGTCCGGTGTTCGAGCCCAGCACCGCCCCAGCGCACCGACCAGCGAAGACACCTCGCACCGACCGCAGGCGGGCCTGACAAGGCCCGCCCCACGATCGCACCACCTCGGCGTCAGCCGCTCGCACCGGCCCGGCGCAGCGTGCTCGCACCGACCCGTATCCACCTCGCACCTGCCGTGATGTAGGATCGCCCCCGTTCTTCGAGGGGAGGCTACGATGACACGGCCATCAGTGCTCGTTCGTACCGGCACGTTGCTGGGGACTTTGATCCTCGGCGTCGCGATTGGCAGTTTCGGACTGGAGTTTCTCGCCGCGCAACAGCCGGCCGGGCGGGGCCAGGCAGCGCCCGCCGGGCCGCCGGCGCCGTGCGGACCGAAAGCCCAGCTCCCGGAGAATCTGGCGCGGAACGTCGACGCCAAGTCGCGCTGCTTCGAGCTGCGGATGTACACGGCGGATCCGAGCCGCGATGGCGTCGGCCAGTTCAAGGGCGGCATCAACGAACTCCACCAGCGGTTCCGTGAGAAGGAAGTCGAGCTGTTCGTGAAGCACGGCGCGGAGGTCGTCGGCGCCTGGCAGCATCTGGGCAACCCCGACACGCTGGTCTGGATGCTGGCCTACCGCGACCGCGCGCATCGCGAGGACGTGTGGGCGAAGTTCAACGCCGACCCGGAATGGACGGCGCTGCGGACGAAGTATTTCGTGCCGCTGACTCCCCCGAACACCTTCCTGATGAGCGCGACGGACTATTCGAAGCTGAAGTAAGTGGAAAAGTGGAAAAGTTGAAAACTGGAAAAGTAAGTTGGCAAGTGCATCGAGGCGGGTGACGCGACGATTCGTTGCCGTCGGACTCGTAAGTGTCGCGACCTGGATCGGCATCGCGCAGTCGGTGCGGCTGGACGACGCGGCGCTGGCGAACGCGTGGCGCAGCGGTCAGTGGGCGACCTACGGCAACGATCTGGCGGAGCGCCGGTACAGCCCGCTCGATCGCATCACCGCCGCAAACGTGAACCGCCTCGGGCTGGTGTGGACCTACCCGGTCGGCACGGGTGGCGGCAATCAGGAAGCCACGCCGCTCGTCTGGAACGGAACGCTCTACGGCATCACGAACTGGAGCATCGTCTTTGCCGTGGACGCGCGCACGGGCAAGGAGCGGTGGCGCTATGACCCGCAGGTGGATCGTGCGTTCGCGACTCCGGGACAGAATCGCGGCATCTGCTGCGGGGTGGTCAATCGCGGAATCGCGCTGCACGGTGACGCGGTGATCTCTCCGGTCATCGACGGCCGCGTCGTCGGGCTCGATGCCGCCTCCGGCAAGCTCCTCTGGTCAACGCGAATCCTTCCGGACGACTCCACGGGTTATTCGATCACCATGGCGCCGCGAATAGCCGGCGGCAAGGCGATCGTCGGCGTCGCCGGCGGCGAGTTCACGCCGCACCGCGGCTTCTTCGTCGCCCTCGACGTCCGCAGCGGGCGTGAGCGGTGGCGGTTTTATACGGTGCCGGGCGATCCCTCGAAGCCCTTCGAGAGTCCCGCGCTGGCCGCGGCTGCGAAAACGTGGACAGGCGAGTGGTGGAAGTACGGCGGCGGCGGTTCGCTGTGGGACGGCCTCTCGTATGACCCGGACGCGAATCTCGTCTACGTCGGGACCGGCAACGGCGCGCCGTGGCCGGAGATCCTGCGTGGCTCGGAAGGGTACGACAACCTGTACGTCTCCTCGATCCTCGCCGTCAACGCCGACACCGGACAACTGGTCTGGCACTATCAGGCTGCGCCAGGCGATTCCTGGGACATCGACAACGTTCAACAACTGATCCTGGCGGATGTGACGATCGACGGACGCGATCGCAGGGTGCTGATGCAGGCGAGCAAAGGCGGGTTCCTCTACGTACTCGATCGGTTGACGGGCGAGTTCATTTCCGCCACGCCGTTTGCGCCGCTCAATTGGGCGCGCGGCCACGATCCGAAGACGGGCCGGCCGCTGATCAACAAGGAGGCCTACTACACGACGACGCAGCCGGCGGTGATTTCACCGGCGTCGGGCGGCGCAGCGAATTGGGCGCCGAAGGCGTACAGCCCGACCACGAGACTCATGTACGTCCCCGTCAGTGGATTCAGCAGCCGAACCTACGTCGCGATTCCGGTCGATCTCGTGTCCGGGCGCGCGGTGCAGAACAACGGGACGCCGCGCGGAGGTCAAGTCCCACCGGGCCTGCAACCGCCGGTCACGCCTCCGTACATCGGGCCGAGCCGCGACACGCGTGGCGGATTTCTGATCGCGTTCGACCCTGCGACCAGAGGCGAACGCTGGCGGATTCAGGGTGGTGGCGGTTCGGGCGGTGGAGTTCTTGCCACGGCAAGTAATCTCGTGTTCCAAGTCGTGAGCGACGGCCGGCTGCGCGCGCTCGACGCTGCAAGTGGCGCGTCGCTGTGGCAGGTGCAGACGGGGCAGCGCGGTCTTGGCCCGCCGATTACCTATCAGGTCGATGGGCAGCAGCAGATCTCGTTCCTCGCCGGCGTAAATAGCAGTGGCGGCTTGCCGCCGATGGTCTATACCTTTGCGTTGGGTGGGCAGTTGCCCATGCCGGCGCCTTGAGTGTTCCGCGATCCGAGACGTCGCTTAAGCGTCCACGTATTCGACAGAGGATCGTGGCTCCGGTACCGAGTGACCATCCTCTTGAAGACCGGAAACGTGCATGCGGATCGCGCCTTGTATCAATGCACGAACCTCCTCGATGGTCCGGCCCGCAGCCACGCAGCCAGGCAGGTCGGGTACGTACGCGCTGACGCCTGTCGAATCACGTTCGATGACTACCGCGTATCGCATTGTTCTCATTTTATGCCTGCCTGCTTCAGCACGCTGTAATCATTCGGGCACGCAGGGATGCGCGGCCGAGGCCTGCCTTCCGGGTGCGAGGCGCATACCATACCGGGACGCTGGGTCCTGGCGGCGCAGAAGTGAAAACCTTGCGGATTCGACGACTCTGAGCGACAGTCGATGTCGCAGTTTGTGCGTACTGGCACCATGCCAAACCGGATCTGTCTGTGAGCCGCGTTCTTCCGTTCGAGCCGTTGTTGCCTCGCGAGCCGGCCGCCGTGGAGGCCGCGTCAGGTGCAACCTGGCTGAGGAACTGGCTGTCGCGCGGCAAACAGGCGAGCCTCGTTGCCGAGTGCCGCGGGCTGATGGACGGCCCTCGCGGCGGCTACGTACCGACTGTTCGCGGCGGCGGCAAGATGCACGTCCGCATGATGTGCCTGGGCCGGCACTGGAATCCGCTCACCTACACCTACCAGACCACGCGCGAGGACCACGACGGTCAGCCGGTGGCCGCGATTCCAGTTGCCTGGGTCGACCTCGCCGCGGCGGCGGCGCGCGCGGCCGGCTTCACGTTTCGCCCGGACATCTGCCTGATCAACTTCTACGGAGCGGATGGTCGGATGGGGCTGCATCAGGACAAAGACGAGGGCGCGGCGTCACTTGCCGCGGGCCTGCCGGTTGTATCGATATCGCTCGGAGACACGGCGCGGTTTCTCTTCGGGGGCCTGCGCCGGCGCGACCCGGTTGAATCGATCCTCCTGGAATCCGGTGACGTGTTCGTGTTCGGCGGCGCCGCGCGCCTGCGGTATCACGGCGTGGCGCGCATTCTCCCCGGCACGGCGCCTTCATCGCTCGGGCTTGACGGGCGATTCAACCTCACGTTCCGGCAATATTAACCTTCCAGTTGACCTCTCGATCGCACAGCGATAGGGTTCCCACGCATTCGAAGAATGCGCCAGGAGGACCACCATCGATGCGCGCGCGATTCCACGTAGCCGTCCCGCTGATAGCCGGGGCGTTTCTGACCGTTGCCGTACCTGCATGCAGACGCTCTGAATCGGAGCCAACCGAGGCGTCATCCACGGCTGCGGCAACGACCGAGCGCTGGAGCCACCAGGACTGGCCGACTGGTCACTACCGTGTTGTCGAAGGGTGGCCGAAGCCGCTGCCCGACACGCGCCACTCACATGACGGGTGGACGTGGGGGTCGTTCGGTGGCGTCTACGCAGAGAGCCCCGATCGCATCTGGGTAGCGATGCGTGGTGAGCTGCCGCTGCCGAAGGATGCCAAGCCGTGGACGCCGTATGTCGCGCTGACGCCGACGCGTGGCAACACGACGGGCAACAGCGACGGCCTGACCGCTACCTGCGAGCCTGAAGCGAAGCGTGGCTGGGAGCGCCGCTTCGAGCATTCGATTTACGTGCTGGACCGCGAAGGTAATCTCGTTCAGGAGTGGCCGCATCTCGAAAAGCTTTTTTCGCAGCAGCCCTGCGGCCGTGGGCCGCACCAGATCAAGATCAGCCCCTACGACAAGGAGAGGCACGTCTGGATCATCGACGACCAGCTGCACATGATTTACCGCTTCACCTACGACGGAAAGCTGGTGCACAGCAAGGGGCAGCTGGGTGTGCGCGGCCGCGGACCGGACACGTTCGACCGTCCAACCGACATCGCGTGGCTGCCGGACGGCACGTATTTCATCAGTGACGGCTACGGCGGGACGCGTGTGGCGAAGTACGGACCCGACGATCGATTCATCATGGATTGGGGTGGGCCGCCGAAGGATCCGAACAAGCCAGGCCCGAACGAATTCAACACCGTCCACAGCATCGCCATCAGCGCCGACCGCAAAGTCTTCGTCATCGATCGCGGACGCAATCACGAACGGATGCAGGTCTTCGACGAGAACGGCACGTTCCTCGACATGTGGCCCATTCGTTCGCCGCACTGGCCGGGCAGTCAGGAGACCCTGGCGGTCAACCACTTCATCGATCAGGACGGCTTCGTCTGGGTGGGCGAGGCGCGAACGGGCCGAATCCTCAAGTTCGACCAGAAGGGGAACTTCCTCTACAGCTGGGGCGCACCAGGACCGCAACCGGGCCGTCTCGGTTGCTCGCACGGCATGACGACCGACCAACTGGGAAATCTGTACCTCGCGGACTGCTTCACGGGCCGCGTGCAGAAGTTCGAGCCGATCCCTGGCGCCGACCGGTCGAAGATTGCCGGGCAGATTCTGCGCACGTGGGATACGTGGAAGAAGTAACTCAGACGTCAGACGTCAGACGTCAGAAGACAGAGGAAAAACGATGATGCGGAAGTTCCTGTCGACCCTCGTCGCGGTCATCGTCGTGGCCGCTGTTGCCGTCATCGCGCAGCAGAAAATCAACCCGACCGATCCGCAGCCGACCTGCGCGATGTGTCCGGGGTACTACATCCCCGAGTCGGAACTGCAGGCGTACACCCAGAAAGCGATCGCGGAGAAGCTGACCGACCAGCAGGTCCGCGACGTGGAAATCGGCAAGGCGCACATCGGCATCGGCATGGTGCACCGCGGGCGGCTCGACAAGCCGGCGCCGAATTCGGTTGCCGAACACGATCACGTCAGCGAGGTCTACCACGTGACCTCCGGGTCCGCCACGCTCGTGCTC
>JBOGIQ010000002.1:0-66755 GCA_050742535.1 Vicinamibacterales bacterium
CTGCGGAGCAAATGCCAGGCAGCTGTCGCGAAGGGTGGCTCACTGACGCTGCCTGCAAAGAAGCTCTACGAGATCGTCAAGGCGCTTCCGGAAACCGACGTCCGGATCGAAGAGGACAAGAACGGCGTCAAGGTCGCTGCGGACAAGTTCGACTCGCGGATGCAGACGCTGCCGCGCGAGGACTTCCCGACACTGCCCGACGTCAGTGGAAAGGCACGCGCGGTGCTTCCGCGCGCCGCCGTGCGCGAGATGGTTGCGAAAACACAATTCGCGATCACCGGCGAGGACACGCGGTATTTCCTCAACGGCGCCAAGTTCGTTCTCAAGCCGCAGAGCCTCACGTTGGTGGCCACGGACGGCCACCGGTTGGCGCTCGTGGACGTGAACCATGCCACGGGTGTCGAGAAGGAGACCGGCGTCATCCTGCCGAAGAAAACGCTTCTGGAGCTGGGCAAGCTGCTCGCCGAGGGCGAAGGAGACATTGAGTTCGAGAGCGGCGAGAACCATCTCTTCTTCGAGGTCGCGGGGCGCGTACTGATTTCGCGGATGATCGACGGCCAGTTCCCGGCATACGAGCGGGTGATTCCGAAGGGCAACGACAAGACGATCGAGTTCGATCGCGATCGGCTGACCAGCGCTGTCAAGCGGGTCGCCCTGCTGTCGAACGAGCGATCGCGGGCGGTGAAATTCGAGATCGACAAAGGGAAGGTCGAAGTCACCTCGAGCTCGTCGGAGTTCGGGGAGGCTCGTGAACAGCTCGCCGTGGAATACGGCGGGCCCGCGCTCACCATCTCGTTCAACGCGCAGTACGTGCTTGATTTCCTCAACGTCGTTGAAACCGACGTGGTGTCGTTGTCGCTGAAGGACGAGGTCAGCCAGGCGGTGATGAAGCCCATCGGTGCGGATGGCTACGACTACACCTACGTCATCATGCCGATGCGCATCTGAGCGGATCGTCGCTCCTTTGTCGAAACGAGAGAGGCCGCGCTGAGCGGTCCCATCCAGGGAAACGCGTGGAACATCCGGAACAGCCGAACACTAGTCAGCCAGACGACCTTCTCCCCGACGACGCGCAGGTGTCGGCGGGCGGGAACGGATCTGCCGACGAATACGGTGCCGACAAGATCAAGGTGCTCGAAGGGCTCGAGGCGGTACGGAAGCGCCCGGCGATGTACATCGGTTCGACCGGCGCCCCCGGACTGCATCACCTGGTCTATGAGATCGTCGACAACTCGATCGACGAGGCGCTGGCGGGGTACTGCGACGAAGTCAACGTCACCATCCACATCGACAACTCGATTACCGTCGTCGACAACGGACGCGGCATCCCGGTCGATTTGCACGCCAGCGGCAAGTCGGCGGCGGAGGTCGTGCTGACCGTCCTCCACGCGGGCGGCAAGTTCGATAACGACAGCTACAAGGTCTCCGGTGGACTGCATGGCGTCGGTGTGTCCGTAGTCAACGCGCTCTCGGAGCGCCTCGACCTCGAGATCTGGCGCAACGGCAACGTCTACCAGCAGAGCTACGAGCGCGGAATCCCGGTAACCGACCTAGTCACCGCCGGCACCACGCAGAAGCGCGGCACGAAGGTGACCTTTAAGCCGGATTCGCAGATCTTCGAGACGATCGACTACAGCTTCGATACGCTGGCGCAGCGGCTGCGTGAACTGGCGTTTCTGAATGGCGGCATCCTCATCACCATCGACGATGAGCGCGACGGCAAAAACCATCGGTTTCAGTACGAAGGCGGAATTGTCTCGTTCGTTCAGCACCTGAACAAGAACAAGGCGTCGGTCAACGACAAGCCGATTTTCATGAAGGGCGAGAAGGACGGCATCGACGCCGAGATCGCGCTGCAGTGGAACGACGGCTACACCGAACTGGTCTTCTCGTTCGCGAACAACATCAACACGCACGAGGGCGGCACCCACCTGTCCGGCTTCCGCTCGGCACTGACGCGAACGATCAACGCCTACGCGGTCAAGAACAACCTGGCGAAGGACCTGAAGGACGCGAGCATCAGCGGCGACGATATCCGTGAAGGCCTCACCGGTGTTGTCAGCGTGAAGATTCCGCGGCCACAGTTCGAGGGCCAGACCAAGACGAAACTCGGAAACACCGAAGTGAAAGGGATCGTCGAGGCGATCATCAACGATCGGCTCGGACAATTCCTCGAAGAAAACCCGACCGTCGCCAAGCGAGTCATCGGCAAGGCGGTCGACGCCGCGCGCGCACGCGAAGCGGCGCGGAAGGCGCGGGATCTCGTCCGGCGGAAAGGCGCGCTCGACGGCAGCAGCCTGCCCGGGAAACTGGCGGACTGCCAGGAGCGCGATCCGGCCCAGAGCGAGTTGTACATCGTCGAAGGTGAATCGGCCGGTGGCTCGGCGAAGCAGGGGCGCGATCGGCGGTTCCAGGCCATCCTCCCGATCAAGGGAAAGATCCTGAACGTCGAGAAGGCGCGCTTCGACAAGATGCTGGGCAGCGACGAAATCAAGACGATGATCGCCGCGCTCGGCTGCGGCATCGGCACCGAGGACTTCGATATCGAGAAGCTTCGATATCACCGCGTCATCATCATGACCGACGCCGACGTGGACGGCTCCCACATCCGGACGCTGCTGCTGACGTTCTTCTATCGGCAGATGCCGCAGCTGATCGATCGCGGCCACATCTACATCGCACAGCCGCCGCTGTTCCGCGCCAAGCGCGGCCGGACGGAGACCTACATCAAGGACGAGCGCGAACTGGAGACCTTCCTGATCCGCCGCGCCGTGGCATCGCGCGTCGTGAAGCTGGCGGACGGCAGCGAGCTGTTCGGCGAGACGCTCGAATACCGCCTGCAGCGCATGATCGCTTACCGCAAGCTGCTGCAGCAGGTCACCCGGCGCGGCATCCCGCCGGACATCGTGACGGCGCTGCTGCAGATGGACGCCCGCGACAAGTCCTTCTTCGAGACGAAGGATCGGCTGGAAATCCTGTCCGCGCGGATGACCACGCCGACTCGCACCGTCACCGTTGGCCGCGACGACGAGCACAACGCGTTCTTCGTCGACGTCGAGGATCGCTCACACGGCTACCCGCGGCGATTCGTGCTCGGCGTCGACTTCATTTCCTCGGGCGAATACCGCACGCTGGCGGCGGCGTATCGGGAGATTCACGACATCCACTTTCCGGTGGTCGTCAAGGCGATGGAGACGGCGCGCGAGGACGACAGCGAGGACGCCGGCACAGCGGCGGCCGACGGCAGCGCCATTGGCGGCGCGCCGATCGACGAGGCGACGAAACTGTCGGCCGAACCGAAGGACCGCGTCGCGGACGCCGTCGGCGCCCGGCCGCCGAAGAAGGAGCCCGACACCACGCTGGCCGATCTCGATGCGTTCGTCGAGTACTTCATCACGGCGGGCAAGAAGGGGATCGCCGTCAATCGCTACAAGGGACTGGGCGAAATGAATCCCGAGACGTTATGGGGCACGACGATGGATCCCGACGCGCGGACGCTGCTCGAAGTCCGCGCGGAGGATCACGCCGAGGCCGATCAGATGTTCACCACGCTGATGGGCGACCAGGTTGAACCGCGGCGCAAGTTCATCGAGGACAACGCGCTCGATGTCCGCAATCTCGACGTCTAGCCGTGGGGCGAGCCGTGTGAGGCTCGCCTCGCGGACCTGACACGGTCCGCGCCACAGACTTCAAACTTACATGACCGCACAGAACGCGAACCGCCTGCCCGTCAACATCGAAGACGAGATGAAGCGCTCGTACATGGATTACGCGATGAGCGTAATCATCGGGCGCGCCCTGCCCGACGTACGGGACGGCCTGAAGCCCGCGCACCGGCGCGTGCTCTACGGCATGAAGACGATGGGCCTCTCGTCGACGCGCGGCTATCGCAAGTGCGCCAAGATCGTCGGCGAGGTGATGGGCAACTATCACCCGCACGGCGACGCCTCGATCTACGACACGCTCGTCCGGCTGGCGCAGGACTTCAACATGCGCGCGCCGCTCATTGACGGGCAGGGCAACTTCGGTTCCGTCGACGGCGACCCGCCGGCGGCCATGCGCTACACCGAGGCGCGCCTGAAGGCCCTCGGCGACGAAATGATGACGGATCTCGACAAGGAGACCGTCGACTTCGTCCCCAACTACGACGAGACGACCGAGGAACCCTCGGTGCTGCCGTCGCCGTTTCCGAACCTGCTGGTCAACGGGTCAGCGGGCATCGCCGTCGGCATGGCCACGAATATCCCTCCGCACAACCTGCGCGAGGTCATCGATGCGGTCATCTGGACGATCGAATCGACGTATCAGGAGACGCCGCCATCCGCGGCGGAGCGTCAGCGCAAGCTGCTCGAGCTGGTGCCTGGCCCCGACTTCCCCACCGGCGGCTATATCGTCGGCCGCTCGGGCGTTCAGCAGGCCTACCTCACCGGCCGCGGCATGGTCATCATGCGCGCCAAGGCCGAAATCGAGGTGTCCAAGAAGGGCGATCGCCAGTCGATCGTCATCAGCGAGATTCCCTATCAGGTCAACAAGGCGCGCCTCATCGAGCGCATTGCCGACCTGGTGCGCGAGAAGACCATCGAGGGCATTTCCGACATCCGCGATGAGTCCGACCGCAAGGGAATGAGCATCGTCATCGAGCTGAAGCGCGGCGAAGTGGCGGACGTCATCCTCAACAATCTCTACAAGCACACCGCGCTGCAGAGCAGCTTCGGCGTGATCATGCTTGCCATCGTCGGCGGCCGGCCGCGCGTGCTCACGCTCGCCGAGCTGCTCGACAACTTCACCGAGTTCCGCCGCGACGTCGTGCGGCGCCGGACCGAATTCGAGCTGCGCAAGGCCGAGGCGCGGGCGCACATCCTCGAAGGGCTGAAGATCGCGCTCGACCACCTCGACGCGGTCATTGCGCTGATTCGCGCGGCGAAGAACCCCGGTGAGGCCCGTGAAGGCCTGATGACGCAGTTCGGGCTCACGCAGATTCAGGCGCAGGCGATCCTCGACATGCAGCTGCAGCGTCTGACGGGACTGGAACGGCAGAAGATCCTCGACGAGCTGGCCGAGCTGCTCAAGACGATCGAACGGCTGCGCGCGATTCTGTCGAGCGACAAGATGCTGATGGAGATCGTCGTCCGCGAGCTGCGCGAGGTGCGCGATCGCTACGGCGACGCCCGCCGCACCGAAATCCTCGCCGAAGCGGGCGAATTCCGGATCGAGGACCTGATCGCCGAAGAGGACATGGCGATCACGGTCAGCAACACCGGCTACATCAAGCGCACCGCGATTACGAGCTACCGCAACCAGCGGCGGGGCGGCAAGGGCCGCATCGGCATGCGGACGCGCGAGGAGGACTTCGTCAGCCACCTCTTCGTGGCGTCCACCCACGCCTACATCATGATTTTCTCGGACCGGGGCCGCGCCTACTGGCTGAAGGTCCATGAAATTCCCGACGTCGGCCCCGACGGCCGCGGCAAGGCGATCGCCAATCTGGTGTCGATGCAGGAAGGCGAACGGATCGCCGCGCTCCTGGCGGTCAAGGAGTTCGAGGAGAACAAGTTCATCGTGATGGGTACCCGGCGCGGCGAGGTCAAGAAGACCGAGCTGAACGCCTTCAGCAACCCGCGCGCCGGCGGCATCATTGCGATGGACGTCGAGGAGGGCGACGCGGTCATCGCCGTCCAGGTGTCGGACGGCAGCAACGAGATCTTCATCGGCACGCGCAACGGGATGTCGATCCGCTTCAGGGAAACGGACGTCCGTTCGATGGGCCGCACGGCCGGCGGTGTCCGCGGCATCGAGCTCCGCGAAGACGATGAAGTCGTGGCGATGGAAGTGCTCGAGCCCGGCGGCACCATCCTGTCCGTCACCGAGCAGGGCTACGGCAAACGCACGCAGCTGGAGGAATACCGCGTGCAGTCGCGGGGCGGCCTGGGCATCATCAACATCCAGACCAGCGAGCGGAACGGCAAGGTCGTCGGCATGGCGCAGGTCCACGACGATGACGAGCTGATGCTGATCACGCAGCAGGGAAAGATCCTGCGCATGGCATCGCGCGACATCCGCACGATCGGCCGCGCCACCCAGGGGGTCCGGTTGATCGACATCGAGGGCGACGATCGCGCGGTGTCGATCGCACGCCTCGCCGAGAAGGACGACGAGACGGCAAATGGAACCGCCGAGCCTCCGACCGACAACGGCGGTGCGCCACCGGCGGCGCCGGAGGAATAGCCGCTGAGGCGGCTCCTTGCCGGCGTCGTGTGCGCCGCAGCCATCGGAGCCATCTCCTGCGGCGTGCTTTCGCCTGAAGAGCAGCTGCTGACGGACTTTTTCGAGGCGTCGCGCGTCTACGACGTCTCGGTGATGTCGCGCCTGTCGGCGCTTCCGCTCAACCCCAAGACCGACGGGATCGTCGATTCATTCGAGATCGAGCGCGTGGATCGCGCGGACGACGGCACCGAACGGGTGATCGTCACCGCGAAGGTTCGATCGTTTGGCGGGCAGGTCACCTCTCGCCAGCTGTTGTTCATGCTGACGCGCCGCGACGGCCGCTGGTTCATTCGGGCATGGCACCCCATAAAGGGCGGCCCTGCGTAGGGCATGCCTTTACTTCACGTAGGGCGCGCCTTCAGGCGTGCCTAGGCGACTTCGAGCTTCGCGAATTTCGCCCGCAGCGTCTTCTGCCCCACCGAGACAAATTTCACGATCAGCTTCACATCGTCGTCGAGCGGCTCGATGCTCATGATCGTGCCGACACCAAACGCGGGATGCCGGACGCGCAGGCCCGGCTTCAGGCCCGACGGAACCGACTGATCTTCGTCTTCGTAGGCGTACGCCGGCGATTCCTCGCGGCTCCGGCCGCGGTATCCGCTGCCCTTCCCGTACGACGTGCCACGGAACTGGGAGAAGGACTGCTGCGGCGTCAGGAATGTCGAGGGGACTTCATCGATCAGGGTGGCGGGAATCTCGTCGATGAACCGTGACGGGTCGGTGGACTGGTAGTCGCCAAATACGCGCCGGCGGGCCGCCGACGTCAGCACCAGCCGGCGCTGCGCGCGCGTGATCCCGACATAGCAGAGCCGCCGCTCTTCCTCGAGCTCCGCCTCGTCCTCCGCCGATCGGGAATGAGGGAACAGGCCCTCCTCGAGGCCGGCGATGACGACCACCGGGAATTCCAGTCCCTTGGCGCTGTGCATGGTCATCATCAGGACGCGCGCGTCCTTCGAGCCTGCTTCTTCGTCCGCGTCCGAGAGCAGCGACAGCTGATCGACGAAACCGGCAAGCGACGGCTCCGCGGTTCGCGTTTCGTACTCACGCGCCGCGGAGACGAGCTCCATCAGGTTCTCGATGCGGCTCTCCGCCTCCTCGCTCCGCTCCTCGCGCAGATCCTGCAGATAGCCGCTGCGATCGAGGACTTTGCCGAGCGCGATGGAGACCGACTCCTCCGCCGCCATCGCGGTGAGGTTGACCAGCAGATCGCGAAATGCCGTGAGCGAGGCTGAGGCGCGTGGCGGCAGCAGGCGGCCTTCGAGGGCGTGCACCAGCCTGGCCCACAGAGAATTGTTCGTGGCAACCGGCTGAAGCCCGGCAAGCAGCGGCGGCAGCTCCACCTCGTCGCCCAATTCGATCGCGTCGAGCGACTCCATGACTCCCTTGCCGATACCACGAGCAGGGACGTTGATCACGCGCCGCAGGCTGACATCGTCATGCGGGTTCAGAACCAGGCGGAGGTAGGCGAGGGAATCCTTGATCTCCTTCCGCTCGTAGAAGCGGACGCCGCCGATGATCTTGTAGGCGGTTCCCGACCGGCGCAGCGCGTCTTCGACCGTTCGCGACTGGGCGTTGGTTCGATACAGCACCGCGACCGTATTGTCCGGGTCCGCGTGCAGCGCCGTTCGCGACGTACGGGCAATGAACTCCGCTTCGTCGATGTCGTCGCCGGCGCGGTAGTAGAGGATTCGCGCGCCGCCCGCGCGATCGGTGTACAGCCGCTTCTCCTTGCGGTGTCGATTCTGCGAGATGACCGCGGACGCCGCGTCCAGGATCACCTGCGTGGAGCGGTAGTTCCGCTCGAGGCGCACGATCATCGCCTCGGGAAAGTCCTGTTCGAAATCGAGGATGTTCCGCAGATCCGCGCCGCGCCATTTGTAGATCGACTGATCCGGATCGCCGACGACACAGAGGTTCCGGTGTGTGCCGGCCAGCTGCTGGATGAGCAGGTACTGCGGCCGGTTGGTGTCCTGGTACTCGTCGACCATCACGAACCGGAACTTGTCGGCGTATCGCTCGCGCACGGCCGGAGCCTTGTCGAACAGCTCCACGGTGCGGAGCAGCAGATCGTCGAAGTCGAGAGCATTCGCGTCCTTCAGTCGCTGAACGTAGAGCTCGTACAGCTTGCCGATCTGCGCGTCCTTCGGGTTCCACGAGTTCGCGGTGAACGACTCCGGGCCTTCCATCCTGTTCTTGGCGTGGCTGATCCGCGAGAGCGCCAGGCGCGGCTGCAGCGTGCTGTCGTCCACGCCGATGTCGCGCAAGGCCTGCTTCATCAGCGTGAGCTGGTCGGTCGAGTCGTAGATCACGAAGTCGCGCGAGAGACCGATATGCGGCGCCTCGCGCCGCAGGAGCCGGGCGCACAGCGCATGAAACGTGGAGATCCACATGCGCTGGCAGTCGACGCGCAGGAGTGTTTCGACGCGAGTACGCATCTCGCCCGCCGCCTTGTTCGTGAACGTGACGGCGAGAACACGATCGGGTTCGGCGAACTGTTCGCTGACGAGGTATGCGATGCGGTGAGCGATGACGCGGGTTTTTCCGGATCCGGCGCCAGCCAGAATCAGCAGCGGGCCTTCCGTCTTGAGGACAGCTTCCTGTTGTTCGGGATTGAGGCTGGAGAGAAGGTCCAAGCCTCTATTCTAGCGTCGTCCTCCTGGTCCGCCTGAAGGCGGACACTACGAACGCGGCGGACACTACGAACGCGGCGGACACTACGAACGCGGCGGACACTACGACCGACGTAGTGTCCGGCTTTAGCCGGACCTATTCCACGGTGACCGACTTGGCCAGGTTGCGCGGCTGATCGACGTCGCAGCCGCGCCTGACGGCGATGTGATACGCGAGCAGCTGCAGCGGAATCGTCATGACAATCGGTGTCAGCATCGCCTCGGTGCGCGGCATCGCCAGAAGGACGTCGTGCTGCGGGTCGAGGATCGCCGCCATTCGAGCGTCCCCTTCGCTGGTAATCGCGATCACCGAACCGCCGCGCGCCTTGGCCTCCTGGACGTTGCCGACGATTTTTTCGAAGACGTGGTCGTCGGGCGCGATCGCCACCACCGGCATCCTCTCGTCGATGAGGGCGATCGGTCCGTGCTTCATTTCCCCGGCCGGGTATCCCTCGGCGTGAATGTAGGAAATCTCCTTCAGCTTGAGCGCGCCTTCGAGCGCGATCGGGTAATTGATTCCGCGCCCGAGAAACAGGAAGTCCGTACGGTTATAGAACTTCTCCGCGATCCGTTCGGTGGCCGCGGAGGCCTTGATCGCCTGCTCGACGATTTGCGGCAGCTGCAGAAGCTTCTCGATGTGGGTGCGCACCTCCGACGTCGACAGCGTCCCGCGGACCTGGGCCATGTGGAGGGCCAGGAGCTGCAGCGCGACAAGCTGCGAGGTGAACGCCTTGGTCGATGCCACGCCAATCTCCGGTCCGGCATGTGTATAGACGGTGCCGTCGGCCTCGCGCGTGGCCATGCTGCCCACGACGTTGCAGATGGCAATGCTGCTGGCGCCTTTGCGTTTGCTTTCGCGCAGCGCCGCCAGCGTGTCGGCGGTCTCCCCCGACTGCGTGATGACGATTGCCAGCTCGTTGTCCGACACGATTGGATCGCGGTAGCGGTACTCGGAGCCGTAATCGACCTCGACGGGCACGTGCGCCAGTGCCTCAATGAGGTATTTGCCCACCAGGCCGGCATGCCAGGACGTGCCGCAGGCGATCACCGTGACCTTCTGCAGGCTGCGGAATTTCTCGTCCGGGATGTTCAGGTCGGCGAGGAAGATCCGTCCCCTGTCGAGCGAGACGCGGCCGAGGACGGTGTCGCGCGCGGCGGACGGCTGCTCATAGATTTCCTTGAGCATGAAGTGCTTGTGGCCGCCCTTCTCCGCCGCAATCGGATCCCACATCACGCGCTGCGTTGTCTTCGAGACCGCGCGCCCGTCGTAATCGGTGAAGTCGACGCCGGAGCGGGTAATGACGGCCATCTCCTCGTCGCCGAGGAACACGACATCGCGCGTGTGGCTCAGAATGGCGGGGATGTCGGAGGCGACGAAGAATTCGTCCTTGCCCAGGCCGACGACAATCGGCGGCCCGTTGCGGACGGCAACGATCTTCTCGGGATCCTCGGCGGACACCAGCACCAGCGCGAACATGCCGCGCATCAGTTTGAGCGCACGCCGCACGGCGTTCTCGAGGCCATCCGTCTTCATCTCGCGTTCGACGAGATGGGCGACGATCTCGGTGTCGGTCTCGGTCTTGAAGTCATGTCCCTGGCGCTGCAGCTCCGCCTTCAGCTCCAGGTAGTTCTCGATGATCCCGTTGTGAACGACGACGATGCGGCCGGTGCAGTCACGGTGCGGATGGGCGTTTTCTTCCGTCGGCCGTCCGTGCGTGGCCCATCGCGTGTGACCCACACCGTACAGCCCGTCGACCGGTTCGGTCTTGATCGTCTGTTCGAGGTTCGAGAGCTTCCCGGCGGATCGTCGCAGCTCGATTCCATGCTCACCGACCAGCGCCACGCCCGCGGAGTCGTAGCCGCGGTACTCCATGCGCCGCAGGCCGTCCAGCAGCACAGGCACGACTGGTTTCGAACCGATGTAGCCGATGATCCCGCACATAACCGATCTCTCCCCCGTTACTCCTTCGCCGCGGTGCCCCGTTTGCGCGCGACCCAGCCCTCGATGTTTCGCTGCTTGCCGGCGCTGACGGCGAGGGCGCCGGACGGCACGTCTTCCCGCACGGTCGTGCCGGTTCCCACATAAGCGCCCCGCCCGATGGTGACCGGCGCGATGAGCTGCGTGTCGCTGCCGATGAATGCGCCGTCTTCGATGGACGTCTGGTGCTTCGTCTGGCCGTCGTAGTTGCAGATGATCGTGCCCGCACCGATATTGACGTTCGCGCCGACGGTGGCGTCACCGAGGTACGCGAGGTGATTGGCTTTCGACCCGGCTCCGAGCGTCGTTTTCTTCAATTCCACGAAATTCCCGACGCGGGCCTTTTCTCCGACAACCGATTCGGGCCGCAGATGAGCAAACGGTCCAACCGCCGCGCCTTCTGCAACACTCGAACCAACGATCAGGCAGAAACTGTTCACGGAGACGTGCGCGCCGATGGTCGAATCCACAATCCGCACGTGCGCCTGGATTTCACAGGCTGGGCCAATCCGGGTCTGCCCTTCGATCACCACCCCCGGATGAATGACCGTGTCGGGGCCGATTTCCACGCCGGCATCGATATAGGTCGTCGCGGGATCGACGAGCGTGACTCCAGCGGCCATCAGTTCTTCGTTCTTGTTCTGTCTCACGATTCTGCTCACTTCCGCGAGTTCCGTGCGGCTGTTGATGCCGCGGATCTCATCCGGGTTGTCGACCATCAGCGTCTCGACCGTCAGTTTGCGGCGCCGGTAGATGGCCACCAAATCCGTCAGGTAATACTCCCCTTGCGCGTTCTGTGAGGCGATGCCGCGCAGCGCCTCGAACAGCCCGTCGAGGTCGAACGCGTAGATCCCGCCGTTTATTTCGCGAATCCGACGTTGACTCGGCGAAGCATCCCGCTCCTCGACGATCCGGACGATCCGGCCCTTCGATCTCACAACCCGGCCATAGCCGTAGGGCCGCTCGACTGTGGCCGTGACGACAGTGGCTGCGGCTGCGGCGCCACGGTGAGTTGCCACGAGCCGTTGCAGCGTGGCGGGCCGGAGCAACGGGACGTCTCCAGAGAGCAGCACAGCAGTCCCCGAGAGGCCCCGCAGGACGGGTTCCGTCTGCTGGAGCGCGTGCGCGGTTCCCAGCTGGGGCTCCTGAACGACGATCTGGACGTTCTCGCGGCCGCGCAGATGGTTCTTGATGTGATCGGCCTTATGACCAACCACGACCGTCACGCTAGAAGGCGAGAGGGTCTCAGCCGCGTCCAGAACATGGTCGACCATCGCCCACCCGGAGAGCTTGTGGAGCACCTTGGGTAGACTTGACTTCATGCGCGTGCCTTGGCCGGCGGCCAGGACCACGACGTGAGTGGCATTATTTGGTCGAGTCACCTATGTTTGACCCGTTCGATGGCGGCGTAGACATCTCTGGAAGGCAATCCCAGACGTTTGGCTGTAGCCGAGACGGCCTCGCGCCGCGTCATACTGCCTGATTCTGTTATTAGACCAAATTCGCTGGCAATGGCTTCGTCGCTCCGGTGCGCGGCGGGAACGACTCTTTTGGTTAAAGGACCAATAACTACCGTAAATTCGCCTTTCTGAGCGGATTGCAGCTGGGTGGCTACTTCGGATGCACTGCCGCGGAGGAACTGCTGATGCACCTTTGTGAGTTCCCGCGCGACACAAATTGGTCTATTGCCCAACTCTGTCGCCACAGACAGCAAGGTATTACTGATCCGATGCGGTGCCTCGAAGAACGTCACCGTATTAGCAACCTTACAAATGGCTTTAAACCAAGCACTTCTGTCGTTTGCCCGTCGTGGCGGGAACCCAAGTATCGTTAACGGTATCAATGGGAACCCTGAGGCGACCGCTGCCGCCAATGGCGCGCTCACGCCTGGTATCGGATCGACGGTACCCCCGGCTTCAATGCAGGCCTGCACCAGCTCTGTCCCGGGATCGGAAATGCCGGGTGTTCCCGCGTCCGTGACCAGCGCAACCGACTCTCCGCGCTGAAGGCGCGTGATCAGCTGCGGCAGCCGTGTACGCGTATTGTGCTCGTGAAAACTGACCGTCGGTGTCGAGATAGCGTGGCGCGCCAGAAGCCGGGCCGTACGCCGCGTATCCTCGGCCGCAATCACCTGCACCTCGCGCAGGACGCGCAGCGCGCGCAACGTGATGTCCTCCAGATTGCCAATTGGCGTTGCGACGACGAAGAGAGTGCCCGGCATGTCGGGTCGGACGCCCGCGCAGGCGTGTCTCGAGCGGGTGGTTATTGTACCATCGGGAGATGCGCGCTCACGGACGGACGAGACCGAGCGCAACTATGACCGGGCATGTACCCATCGGAGCCTTTTCCGCACTTCGTCGACGATTACCTCGCGTACCTGTATGAGGTGCTTCCCACCCAGGCCAGCCTGGATGGAGTCCATTTACACGACGATCTGCTGGAGGACTTGAGCCGCCCGGCCGTCGACGCCAACGTCCGCGCGCTGTCGGGATTCGGCCGCCGGCTCAATCAGATCGATTCGTCGCTGCTCTCGCCGGTCCAGCAGGTCGAGCACCGGATCGTCGGCGCGAACATCGAATCGCGGATGTACGAGCTCGAGGCAATCCGGACGTGGGACCGGAATCCGCAGATCTACTCGGACGCGCTGGGGATGAGCCTGGCCGGGCAGGCGCTGTTCGCGTACTCCCCGGAGGCGGAGCGGGCACGCCGCGTCGTGTCCAAGCTTCGTCAGGTGCCACGCCTGGTCCAGGCAGCCCGGGAAAACATCAAGGAGACGCCTGGCATCTTCGTCAAGGTGGGGCTCGAAGCGTGGCGGGGCGCGCTGAAGTTCATCGAAAGCGATCTGCCGCGGGCGTTTTCAACGCTCGACGATCTGCACATCCTCGGAGATCTCGCGGATACATCGACCGAAGCGGCTGCCGCGGTTTCGTCCTATATCGACTATCTGGAGAACGACCTGGCTCCACGGGCAAAGGCCTCGTTCCGGCTCGGTCGCGAGCGCTTCGAGCAGAAACTGAAAACCGAGGAAGGCATCACCCTGTCCGCCGACCGGCTGCTGACGATTGCACTCCGCGAGCTTCACGAAGTGCAGGAGGAGTTCCGCAGCGTGGCCAGCCGGCTCGATGGCGGTGATCCGCTCGAGGTCTGGCGCAAGGCGAAGGACGATCATCCGGCACCCGGCACGCTGGTGTCAGTGGCGCAGTCGCATTTGCAGGAGCTCGAAGCCTTCCTCCAGCGGCAGGCCATCGTGACCGTACCGGCGGGGGAGCCGGTGGTCGTCGCGCCCACGCCCGAGTTCTTCCGCTGGGCCTTTGCGAGCATGTGGACGCCGGGTCCGTTCGAGCCGAAGCCGAGCCGTGCCTATTACTACCTGACGGACGTCGATCGAAGCTGGCCGCCGGACCGCCAGAAAGAGCACCTGCGCGACTTCAATCTGCCCGCGCTGTGGAGCATTTCGATCCACGAGGTCTACCCGGGCCACTTCCTGCAGGCGCAGCATTCGCGGCAGGTCGAGTCGAAAGTCCGCAGGTCAACGCTGCTCGCCTCGAACGCCTTCGTCGAAGGCTGGGCGCATTACTGCGAGCAGATGATGATGGAGGCGGGCTTCCGCCGCGGCGACGCCACGCTGCGGCTGGGCCAGCTCGCCGAAGCGCTGATCCGCCTGGCGCGATTCGTTGTCGGCATTCGCCTTCACTGCGAGGATCTGTCGGTGGAGCAGGGGATGCGGTTCTTCAGGGACGAAGCGTTTCTCGAAGAGGCCACTGCCCGCCGCGAAGCCGAGCGTGGGACCTTCGACCCGGGATACATCGTGTATTCGCTTGGCAAGCTGATGATGCTGAAGCTGCGCCACGACTATCAGGAGCAGCTCGAGGGCAAGTTTTCGCTGCGCACGTTTCACGACGCGGTGCTCGCCCAGGGGACGGCCCCGCTGTGGGCCCACCGGCGCCTGCTGTTGAACGACGCCACCGACGCGACGTTGGAGTAGCGATGCCGCTGTACGAGTACGAGTGCGACGCCTGCGGCGGCCGCTTCGAGGTGATTCAGAAGTTCTCCGAAACGACCGAGACCTGCCGGCGCTGCGGCAAGGGTCCGGTTCGCCGGCTGATGTCGTCGCCGGCCATTCAGTTCAAGGGCAGCGGCTGGTACATCACCGACTACGCGCAGAAGGGCAAGTCCGGCGGCGAATCGTCCTCCGGCTCCGATGCGCCGGCGGAAAAGAAACCCGATTCCACCAAAGCTGACGCGTCGACAAAGTCGGACGCCGCCGCGACGTCCTCGGCGTCTTCGTCGACGACGCCATCGAAAGATTAGAGCGCGGGCGTTTTCAGGTCGTGGACGCGCTCGAGGTATTCGCGGAACGGGCCGGCGAGCTCCGGACGTTTCAGCGCGAAATAGACAAGCGCCTTCAGGAAGCCGAGCTTGCTGCCCGTGTCGTGCCGGACGCCGTTGATCTCGACAGCGTAAATCGGCCGCTTCTTCAGCAGTTGACGAAGGCCGTTCGTCAATTGGATCTCGCCCGTACGATCTGCCGAGATCGATTCGAGCTCTGAAAAGATATCCGGCGTGAGCACGTAGCGGCCGATGATTGCCAGATTCGACGGCGCCTCGTCGACACGGGGCTTCTCGACCATGTCGGTGATTCGATGCACGCCGTGGCCGAGATCCGCCGTATCGTCGACGGCGACGATGCCGTAGCTGGGAACATCCTCGCGGGCGACGCGTTCAACCGCAATCACCGGTCCCTGCAGCCGCTCGTACACGTCGATCATCTGTCGGAGCGCCGGCGGCGTCGCGTCCATCACGTCGTCACCGAGGATGACCGCGAACGGCTCGTCGCCGACGAGCGGTTTCGTGACCAGCACGGCGTGCCCGAGGCCCAGCGGCTCGCCCTGGCGGACGTATGACACCTGGATGAGCGACGTGATCTGGCGGATTTCAGCGAGCTGCGACTTCTTGCCGCGCTGCTCCAGGAAGCTCTCGAGCTCCACGTTCACGTCGAAGTGATCCTCGATCGCGTTCTTCCCCCTGCCAGTGACGATGATGATGTTGCTGACGCCGGATTGAACGGCTTCCTCGACACCGTACTGGATGACCGGTTTGTCGACGAGAACGAGCATCTCTTTCGGCTGCGCCTTCGTCGCCGGAAGGAATCTCGTCCCGAGCCCGGCGGCGGGGAACACCGCCTTCCGCACAGGAGGCACGCTCATGATCGGCATGGTATCTCAAGCTAAACTTGCTTCGTGATTGATCCAGCGCTGCTTCGCGAGAAGCCTGACGCCGTTCGATCCGGACTCGGCAAGCGCGGCGCCGATCTGTCGACCGAGCTGGAAGAACTGGCGACGCTCGAGACGGCGCGCCGCCGCCTGCTTCCGGAGGTCGAGGGACTGAAGCGGCAGCAGAACGCCGCCGGCGACGAGGTGGCGCGCGCGAAGCGTCAGGGCCTCGACATCACCGGAATTCAGGCCGCGAGCCGTGCACGGAACCAGCAGATCAAGCAGCTGAGCGTCGAGCTCGACGTCATCGAGAAGCGGCGCGACCGCGGGCTGCTGAACCTGCCGAACATTCCCCACGACAGCGTGCCGGTGGGGAAGAGCAGCGCCGACAACGTCGAGATCCATCGCCGCGGAACCCCGCGGAACTTCGACTTCACGCCGCAGGCGCACTGGGACCTCGGACCGGCGCTTGGCATCATCGACTTCGAGCGCGGGACCAAGATCGCTGCCGCGCGGTTTTCCGTGCTGGTGCGCGACGGCGCGGCGCTCGCACGCGCGCTCATCAACTTCATGCTCCACCTGCACACGACGGAGCACGGCTACACGGAGATCGAGCCGCCGTTCCTCATCAACACCGCGTCGCTGACCGGCACCGGCAACCTGCCGAAGTTCGAGGCGGATCTGTTCAAGATTGCAGGCGAGTGGGACCTTTATCTGGTACCCACCGCCGAAGTGCCGCTGACGAACATGCATCGCGGCGAGATCCTCGACGGCCGCACGCTGCCGATTCGCTACACGGCGTATACACCCTGCTTCCGCAGCGAGGCCGGCTCGTACGGCGCCGACGTGCGCGGACTGATTCGGCAGCACCAGTTCGACAAGGTGGAGCTGATGGCCTTTTCACCGCCGGACACGTCGTACGACGAGCTGGAGCGCCTCACCTCCAATGCCGAAGAGGTCCTGAACCGGCTCGAACTGCCGTATCGGCGCGTGCTCCTGTGCAGCGGCGATATGGGGTTTGCCTCGGCAAAGACCTATGACCTCGAAGTGTGGCTGCCCGGGCAGAACACGTATCGCGAGATCTCGTCCTGCAGCAACACGGAGGCGTTCCAGGCGCGGCGCGCGAACATCAAGTTCCGTTCCGAGGGGACCGGTAAGGCCGAGTTCGTCCACACGCTGAACGGCTCCGGCCTGGCCGTTGGCCGCACGCTCATCGCGATTCTCGAGAACTACCAGCAGGCGGATGGTTCGGTCGTGATCCCCGATGCGCTGCGCCCGTTCATGAACGGCGCGACGGTGATTCGCCGGCCCTAACCACGAAGATCGCGAAGGACGCGACGACCACGAAGAACTTCTCTAATTCGGGTACGATCAAAGGACCAGACCGCGGAGGGATGGCCGAGCGGTTGATGGCGGCGGTCTTGAAAACCGTTGTACCCGAAAGGGTATCGGGGGTTCGAATCCCTCTCCCTCCGCCAGCCTTCGCTCACCTGGATTACGGAGTGAGCTTCGGCTCGGCAGGCCGGTCGAAGCGAGCGACGAGTCAGATTATGCGAAGGCGATCACGCCGTAGCCCCCGTAGCGGGCGGAGGCGGACCGCCGAGAAGCCACGAGATGCCCTCACACCTTGAAGCAATCGAAATCAAACGCAAGATGTACTTCGAGCACGAAGGGGCGCCGTACCACTGCCTCGACGTCGAGGTCTCGAAGCCGACGGCGCGGGGAGGCCAGACGCTCGTCCGCCTGAAGATGCGCAACCTGCTGACGCGGGCGGTCTTCGACAAGACCTTCAAGGCCGGCGAGAAGTTCAAGGAGCCCGATCTCGCCCGCGTCGAGGCGATCTACCAGTACGCCGACGGCGACGGATTTTACTTCATGGATCAGGAGAGCTTCGAGACGCTCACGCTGCGTCCGGACATGGTCGGCGACGACGGAGATCTGCTGGTTGACGATCTGATCGTCCAGATCAACAAGTTCAACGGCAACCCGATCGGGCTGCAGCTGCCGCCGCTGGTCGAGATGATTATCAAGGAGACCGAGCCGGGAACGCGCGGAGACACGGCAAGCGGAACCGTTACGAAGGTGGCACGCACCGACACCGGCTTGGAAATCCGCGTGCCGCTGTTCATCAAGGAAGGGGAGCGGGTCCGTGTGCACACCGAAACGCGGGAGTTCGCGGGCCGTGCGTAGCGACGTCGTGCGACTGTACGCCGTCGTTGGTGTCGCTCTGGCTACGGCAACCGTGATCGCTGGACAGAGCCGGCTGGCGGATCCCTCGAAGCTTATCGAGACCGCTCCCGAGGTCTATCGTGCTCGCTTCGACACCAGCAAAGGCCCGTTCGTCATCGAAGCGCATCGCGAATGGGCGCCCCTCGGCGCCGACCGCTTCTACAACCTTGTAAGGAACGGCTTTTACGACGGCACGCGCTTCTTCAGGGTGCGTCCGGGATTCATGGCGCAGTTCGGCCTGAATGGCGATCCAAATGTTCAGGTTGCCTGGCAGCGCGCCAGCCTTCGTGATGAACCACCGATGAAGAGCAACACGCGCGGCTTTGTCTCCTTCGCCAAGGAGAGCCTGCCGAACACGCGTTTCACCCAGATCTTCATTAACTACGCGGACAACAGCTATCTCGACGAACAGGGCTTTGCGCCGTTCGGGCAGGTCGTCACCGGCATGGAGATCGTGGACAAACTGTTTGGTCCCGCTCGCGAAAACGAGCCGGATCAGCGGCGGATCCTGCGCGAGGGAAACGAATACCTGAAGGAGTTTCCGCAGCTCGACTTCGTCAAGAAGGCGTCGATCGTCCCGTCTCCAAAGTAGGCGTCCACGACGTCCGCAATTACCAGCGCAGCGCGCTTGACACCTTGTCCCGGTTCGTGGATAAGATTGCCGCGCTCTAATCGACAGCTTTTCGGTTCCTCCGACGAATCTTTTTTGGGACGCGCGGATCGGCATCAGGGGCCCGGGGTGGACTCGTTGTCCGGGGCAACTGTCCACCGGCACCCCGGAGCCGTAGCCGTTGGCCCAAATTTTTCCCCCTTGGTGGAACAAACTTCCGATCGTGGCGGCCGTCGTGGTCGTTCTCGGTCCCACACTCGCCACCGCGGGCGTCTGGTACTACTTTTCTCCGTGGTACACCGACGTCGGCTACCGTCCCGTTCAGCCGGTCCCGTACAGCCATAAGCTCCACGTCGGCGAGCTTGGTCTCGATTGCCGGTACTGTCACGCCTCGGTTGAGACGTCTCCCGTCGTGAACCTCCCGCCGACGCGAACCTGCATGAACTGCCATCAGACCGTGATGAGGGACAGCGAGACGCTCGCGCCTATTCGGTCAAGCGCGCAGAGCGGACGACCGATGCGCTGGATTCGGGTACACAACCTTCCCGACTACGCCTATTTCGCACACAACGCGCACGTGGCGGCGGGAATTGGCTGTGTCAGCTGCCACGGCCGCGTCGACGAGATGGAAGTGGTCACGCAGATGACGCCCCTCAGCATGAGCTGGTGCCTCGACTGCCATCGCAACCCCAGTCCGCAGAGACGGCCTGTCTCCGAGGTGACCAATATGAAGTGGACACCTCCGCGGGACGTCCAGACGCTCGCGGCGCGGCTCGACCGTGAACGACCGGTCAACCCGCCGACTGATTGTTCGGGGTGCCACCGGTGAGTCGGACCTATTGGCGCAGCCTCGAGCAGATCGACGAACGCCCCGAATTCCGCACTTTTTTCGAGCGCGAGTTCCAGGAGGGTGCCTCGGAGCTTCCCGAAGGAATCACCCGGCGCGACATGATGATGCTCCTGGGCGCGTCGTTGTCGCTCGCCGGGCTCGCGGGGTGCCGGCGCCCCGCCGAAGAAATTGTTCCCTACGTCACGGCCCCTGAGGAGATCGTTCCTGGGATCCCCCGACAGTACGCGACGACCATGCCGTTCCGCCGGAGCGCTTACGGCCTGATCGTCGAGAGCCACGAAGGACGACCGACCAAGATCGAGGGCAATCCCTCGCATCCGTCGACCATGGGTGCCTCCAGCTCGCGCGTCCAGGCATCCGTACTCGGCCTGTACGATCCCGACCGCTCGCAATCGGTCAGGTTGCGGGGCACGCGGAAGTCCTGGGACGAATTCGTGAAGGCGTGGGAGGAGCTCGCCAAAGCTCATGCTGCGGATGGCGGCGCCGGCCTTGCCGTCCTCTCAGAGTCCTTTTCTTCTCCCACGCTGGCGCGCCTGGTCTCCGAGCTTCGTGCCCGCTACCCTCGCTTGCAGTGGGCGACCTACGACGCCGTCAGCGACGAGAGCCGACTGGCGGGACTGCGGTCCGCCACGGGGCGCGACCTCGATGTGATGCTGCGGTTCGATCGAGCCGCGGTGATTCTCGCCCTCGACGCCGACCCGCTGCTCACCGACCCGGAGATGATCCGTCACGCGCGAGGTTTCGCGGAGGGAAGGCGCGCGGGAACCTCCGGTGGCGAGATGAATCGACTGTACGCGGTTGAAGGGGTCTACTCGCTGACAGGGGCGATGGCGGATCATCGGCTCCGTCTCGAGAGCCGGCAGATCGCCCCCTTTGTCGCGGCGCTCGCCGCGCGCCTTGCTCTGCCCGAAGCCGCGAGCCTGGCGGGAGCTGGCGTCCCGGGTCCGGACTCACGCTGGATCGACGTCCTTGCCAAGGACCTTCTGGCGAACCGCGGCAAGAGTCTCATCGTGGCCGGGGAGCGCCAGCCCGCGGCCGTCCACGCCGCCGTGTGCGCCTTGAACACGTACCTCGGTAACGCAGGTAAGACGGTCAGCTATTACGAGACGAAGGACGCGGCGCTTCCGAGCGTGAGCTCGTTGAATGCGCTGGTTTCCGCGATGAAGGGCGGCACGATCCAGACGCTCGTCGTCCTGGGCGGCAATCCTGTATTCGATGCCCCTGTCGATCTCGACTTCGCCTCGGCCATGGCGAAGGTTCCTCACTCAATCGTGCTCGGACACTCGGTCGACGAAACATCCTCCAGGGCGGAGTGGCATCTCCCGCGCGCTCACTATCTCGAGTCATGGGGAGACGCGCGCGCCGTTGGTGGCACGCTCAGCATCGTCCAGCCGCTCATCCTCCCGCTGTTCGGCGGACGAACCGCCGTTGAAGTGCTCGGGCTGATGGTCGCAGGCAAGGATCGTCCAGGCTACGACATCGTGCGTGAGACCTGGAAACCGATCCTGGGCGACGGGTTCGACAGGAAGTGGAACCGCGTCCTGCATGACGGATTGCTGTCCGGCAGCGAGCTTCCGGAAGTTGTCCCCGATCTCACTGCGCAGTCGCTGGTGGAGCTTTCGCGCCTGATCGAGGCGGGACCGCCGCGTGGCCTGGAGATCGTGTTCCTCGCCTCTCCGTCGCTTCACGATGGCCGATTCGCCAACGACGGGTGGCTGCAGGAGCTTCCCGATCCCCTCACCAAGCTGACCTGGGACAACCCCGCCCTCGTCAGCCCGAAGACCGCCGAAACGTCCGGCCTTGCGGGCGGGGATTTGATCCGTCTCGACTACGCGGGCCGCTCGCTCGAACTCCCTGTCTGGATCGTTCCCGGCATGGCGGACGGCGTGGTGGCCCTCACGCTTGGCTATGGCCGTCAGCGCGCGGGGCGGGTCGGGTCCGGGGTGGGGTTCGACACGTTCACTGTCCGGTCCTCCCGTGCGCCTGGCTTCGATAGCGACGTCAGACTTGCCAGGGTCGGGCGCACGTATCCGCTCTCGGCGACCCAGAACCACGGCAGCATGGAGGGGCGACCCCTCGTTCGCGAGTCGACTCTCGCCGAGCTTCAATCGAAATCTGCTGCCGGCGCGGAGCGGGGCGAGAGCGAGCATGCGGGGGAGTCGAAAGGGGGAGGAATCCCCAGCCCGATCGGAGTCTTCGAAGAGGAAGCCCCACACTTCTCCCTCTGGAAGGAGCACACCTACGATCAGGGACACCAGTGGGGAATGACGATCGACTTGAACGCCTGCATCGGCTGCAACGCGTGCATGACGGCGTGTCAGAGCGAGAACAACGTGCCGGTCGTTGGGAAGAGGCAGGTCGCAAAGGGACGCGAGATGCACTGGATCCGGGTCGACCGGTACTTCTCCGGCGAGCCGTCGGGCCCTGAGGTCGTCTTCCAGCCCGTTCCCTGCATGCAGTGCGAGGATGCCCCTTGCGAACAGGTCTGTCCGGTCGCTGCGACCGTTCACGACGGGCAGGGCCTCAACGTGATGGTCTACAACCGGTGCATCGGAACCCGCTACTGCTCGAACAACTGTCCCTACAAGGTGCGCCGCTTCAATTTCTTCAACCTCACGAAGGACACGCCCGGCATCCTCAAGCTCGCGATGAACCCGGACGTCACGGTTCGTGCGCGAGGCGTGATGGAGAAGTGCACGTACTGCACGCAAAGGATCAATCGCACGAAGATCGATGCGAAGCTCGCGGGGCGCGAGCTTCGTGACGGCGACGTGAAAACGGCATGCCAGCAGGCGTGTCCCGCCTCGGCTATAGAGTTCGGAAATCTGCGGGACCAATCGAGCCGGGTCGTGAAGGCGAAGGCCGATCCACGCAACTACGCCCTCCTCGACGAGTTGAACACGAAGCCTCGGACGACGTATCTGGCCAAGGTGCGCAACCCGAATCCGGAGCTCGAGGAAGAGAGGCCCGTTGCATGATCGCCCGCTCACGGGGTGTGCTGGGCGTGTTTATGCTCATCTCGCTTGTCGCCGTCAGCGGCTGCGTGCGCGGCTGCACGTCAAGCCGCCCTCCCATCCATCTCAACCCGAGCATGGACGACCAGCCGAAGGTCCGCCCGCAGGCGGCCAGCGATTTCTTCTACAACGGAGCGTCGATGCGAGAGCCCGTTCCGGGAACAATCCCGATCGGCGGGCTTCGGGAGGACGAGCCCTTCTTTACAGGCAAAGGAGCGGACGGCCAGTTCGTCGCGATGAGTCCCGTAGCCGTGGACGAGGCGCTTGTCGAGCGCGGCCGCCAGAGATACGGGATCTATTGCCAGCCTTGCCACGACGCTCGAGGGGACGGGAAGGGGATTCTGTTTCAGCGAGGCAACGTTCCCACCGCCACCTTCCACCAGGACAAGGTGCTGAAGTACCCGGACGGGCAAATCTTCGACGTCATCACGAACGGGGTAGGACTGATGTCCGGGTACCGCTGGCCGATCCCTCCCGCGGACAGGTGGGCAATCGTCGCCTACGTGCGAACGATGCAGCGCGATCGGCAGGCACGCGCCGCGAGCGCATCCGCCTCCGCTCCGGCTCCCGCCTCCGCTCCAGCTACGGCGGACAAGCCGGCGGACACGCCCGCCCCGCCTCCGCCGCCCAGCGGCGGCAAATGAGGCACGCGCCGTGATGAAGAACCGCAAACTGCAGTTCCTTCTCGGTCCCGTCCTCGTCCTCGTGCTGTTCGGGGCGGTGGTCCAGATGGCCTCGTGGCTGATGAGCCGTGAGTACAAAGAGCCTTACGGAGCCCCTGCGGCGACGGTGGACTCCACGCCACGCGCCGCGGGACTGGCTGACGAAAAGGCTGACACAGAGGCGAGGGCCAAGGCGAAGCTGTACGAGGAGGCCGAATATCGGACCTTTCCAGTCGTTGGGAGCCGCGTAGCCATTTGGTCGGTCGCGCAGCTCCACCTGCTGTTCGCGGCGTTCGTCCTTGCCGTTCCGCTGTTCGCATTCATCATCGAGGTGATCGGCTACAAGACCGGAGATCTCCGATACGACAAGCTCGCGCACGAGTTCACGAAGCTCCTGTCCGTCTCCTTCTCGCTCACGGCGACCTTCGGCGCGTTCCTGACGTTCATGCTGATCGCGCTGTACCCGAAGTTCACGAACTATCTGATGAGCGTGTTCTCTCCCACGTTTCTCCCGTACGTACTGCTCTTCTTTGCCGAGGCGGGCTTCCTCTACACCTATTACTACGGCTGGGGGAAGTTCCATCCGCTGGTCCACCTTGGTTTAGGGCTCGGCCTGAACCTCGTGGGTACGGCGATCATGTTCATCGCCAATGCCTGGCTGACGTTCATGATGTCGCCGAACGGGGTCTCGGATACGGGGGCGGTGATCTCCGTCATGGACGCGGTCTACAACTTCACGTGGATGCCGATCAACGTCCATCGAGTGATCGCCAACGTCGCGTTCGGCGGATCGGTCGCGGCCGCCTACGCGGCCTTCAAGTTCCTCCAGGCGAAATCCGACGAGGAGCGCGCGCACTACGACTGGATGGGTTACATCGGGAACTTCGTCGCCATCAGCGCCTTCCTTCCGCTTCCCTTCGCCGGATACTGGCTCGCGAGTGAGATCTACGCCTATTCGCAGACGCTCGGGCTGACGATGATGGGCGGAGCCTTCTCATGGCTCTTCATCATTCAGGCCGTTCTGATCGGGAACCTCTTCCTCGCCGCCAACTTCTATCTCTGGCTCGGGATGGGACGTGTCGAGGAAGCGCAGCCGCTGCAGAAGTTCGTCAAGTACCTGCTCATCGCGATCGCGATCTGCTTCGCGGTCTGGGCGACACCGCGATCGATCATCGCGACGGTCTCCGAGCTCCGGGCGATGGGCGGATCGGCACACCCCGTTCTCGGCTTTCTCGGCGTCATGTCCGCCAAGAACACCGCCGTGAACATCCTGATCCTCACGACCTTCATGAGCTTCCTCCTCTATCGCCGGACAGGGAAGGTCGCCACGGTGCCGTGGGCGAAAACGGGCCATGCGGCGCAGCTCACGATCTTCGCCGCCGCCGCGATCTTCGTCATCTTCCTCGGCGTCTACGGGTACTTTGTCGAGGCGAGCGTCAGGATTGGCCTGTCGGTGCCCCAGGTCGGTTCGGTTCTGTTCGCGATGGTGGCCATCACCGCGATCGACATCTTCCTCTTCCGCGGGGCGAAGACGGCCGCGGTGCGCTGGGGAAGGGTCCCGGCCAGTTCCCAGTACGTGCTGATTTTCATCGCGGTCACGTTCACGTGGCTCATGGGACTCATGGGCTACGTTCGCTCCGGGCTCCGCCAGCACTGGCATGTCTACGGCGTCATTCGGGACAACTCGCCCGACGCGTTCACGCCCACCCTCGGCTTCGCGACGCAGGTTGTCTCGGTGACCGTGCTGATCTTCTTCTTCCTGATCGGCTTCGTGTTCTGGCTCGCGAGCCTGCACGAGCGAGCCGAGCATCGAGCATATGCGCCATCACCCCAGAAAGGGCCGCACACGGGCGTGGACGTGGTTCTCGATGGCGCGCGCCTCTCCGCGCCGAACGTCGAGGGGCGCACCGGGCTGTCATGACAATCCCGCTCGTTGCCCGGATTGGCGTTCTCGTCCTCGCGACGACTGCGTTCTATGGCTACGTCGGCCAGATGGTGCCTCAAAGCGAAGTTCAGCCTCCCGAGGAGATCGCCATCAGAGCCGACCTCACGACGCCAGAGATGGTCGAGATCGGCCGCGAGATCGCTGACGGTAAGGGCCTGTGCCGGACCTGCCACACGATCGGCCAGAGCGGTGCGCTCCGGTTCCCCGACCTCGCTGGAGTCGCCGGTCGCGCGGCGGAGCGCGTCCAGGGCCTGAGCGCTCTCGACTACTTCGCCCAATCGCTGTACGAACCTGACGCCTTCGTTGTGCCGGGATTCAATCCGGGGATGCCGACGATCAACAGGCCCCCGATTGGCCTGACCGATCAGGAGATCCTCTGCGTGATCGCGTACCTCCAGTCTCTTGGCGGCACGCCGACGGTCACGCTCCAGACGAGCCACCGCTACTACGCCGCGCCGGCCACGCCGGGTGCGGCGCCGCCTGGCGCCGCGGCAGGCGCACCCGTTACGACGCCGGCCGCACCGGGCGTACCGGGTACCACGCCGGCCGCTCCGGGCGCTCCGCAGAAACCCGAGCCTGGCCAGCCGTTGCCTCTTACCCGGCCACCAGCCGAGCCGGCTCCCGCGGCCCCTGCGAGAGGAGCGGTCACACGATGAACATCCTCGTCGTCGTCGCGGTTGTTGCCGCGTTCGGGCTTCTCCGCTTTCGTCGGGCCAACCTGCTGTTGTGGGCCATCGCCTGGTGGGCGGGGATTTACGTCCTGCTCCGATTCGGATTCACGATCCCGATTCCCGCCTCCGTCATCTCGATCTACATGGGAATTGTCTCTCTCGCGATCCTGGCGTACATGTCTTCCAGTCAGGAACGCCGCGAAGAGGTCTCCCGCCCGCTCATCCGGTTGATGACCGAGAAGCGGTACACCGCGCTCCTCGCCGCAACGGCGATTGCCATACCGGCGCTCGCAGCCGCGAACGTCTACGTCAAGTTGAATGTCCCCCTCGAGCCTCCGTTCTTTCCGCGAACGATCCATCCGGCATCGCCTTCCGAGATCAGGGTTCACGACAAGACGATCCCGATCGACGCTGGAGACAACCCCTTCAGACAACTCGAACGATCGAATCCGGAAGAGTTCCGCAGGCACGTAGAAAACGGGCGCCAGGTCTACTACCGGAACTGCGTCTTCTGCCACGGCGACAACCTGGGGGGCAACGGCATGTTCGCGCATGCGTTGAACCCGATCCCGACCAATTTCGCCGACGGGCAGACGCTCCCGAATCTCAGCGAGACGTTCCTGTTCTGGCGAATCTCCAAGGGAGGACCGGGGATGCCCGACGAAGGGGCGCCATGGGACACGGCCATGCCCGCCTGGGAGAAGTTCCTCAAAGAAGAAGAGATGTGGGACGTGATTCTCTTTCTCTACGATTTCACAGGCCAGAGGCCCGCTGTGCGCGCCCTGGAGGCCGCGCACTGATGCGACCCCGACTGATGTCGCGCGCGTGTTTCGCGGCTCTGGTCGCCTGGTTGTGCGCCGGGATGGGATCCGTGCGCCCGCAGGGGCAGGGTCCCGACGTCGGCACCGAAGCGCAGCGGGAGTCGGGCAAGAACCTGTATCTCAAGTACTGCTCGCAGTGCCACGGCGACAAAGGGGACGCCGCGGGCTACGCTACACCGCATCTGCTCCCCCGGCCCCGCGACTTCACGCAGGGCAAGTTCAAGGTTCGCACGACCCCGAGCGGAGCGCTCCCGAGCCATCAGGATCTCGTCAACATCATCAGGCTGGGCATGCCCTATACCTCGATGCCCGCCTGGCCCGACTTGTCGGACGGGGAGGTGTCGGATCTCGCCTACTTCCTGACCACGTTCTCCGCCGACTTCTCGAACCCTGAGCGTGTGCCGCCGCCGATGGAGCTCCCGGGTGCGCCGAGCTCGACGAACGAGTCCATCGAGCTCGGAAAGAAGCTTTACGTGGATACCGGCTGCATCAAGTGCCACGGCAACCTCGGTCGGGGCGATGGACCATCGGCCCCGACGCTGACGGACGACCTGGGGCAGCCAATACGGGCAGCAGACCTCACGCAGAGCTGGACCTTCCGGGGAGGATCCTCCCGCGAGGATATTTTCCGGACGATGACCGCGGGGTTCAACGGCACGCCAATGCCGTCGTTTGTCGACAGCCTCTCGACAGAGCAGCGGTGGGCGATTACGGACTATATAGCCTCGCTCTCGGGGAGCAACGGGCCTGGCTATACCAATCTCGTCATTGCGAAGCCGGTCCAGGATCCAATCGATTTGGAGAAAGGGGCTGCAAGCTTCGAATCTGCTCCGGTGGCCCGCTTCCCGATCATCGGACAGATTACGGAGCCCGGACGCTCGTTTCATCCTCCCGCGACCTCCATGACGGTTCAGGCCATCTACGACGCCGAGTCGATCGCCCTTCTCGTTCGATGGCACGACATGAGCGCGGACAAGGCTGGAAAGAACGGGCCGACGCTTCCCGTGCCGCCGGAGGAGGAAGAGTCGGCGCCGGCAGGTGCGCAGAAGGCCGGAGAGAGCCCGTTTGGCGATGCGGAACTCGCGCCAGCTCAGAAGACCGAAACGGACCCCTTCGCCGAGGAAGCACCAGCCGTCCCGGCATCCGAGTTCTCCGACGCGGTCTCGATTCAGGTTCCCTCGCAGGTGCCGGCCGGCTCTCGCAAGCCCTATTTCATTCTTGGTGACACCCAGAGCTCGGTGGATCTCTGGTTCTTCGACCTGGCCCGCAACGGACCCCTTCAGTTCACCGGCCGGGGAAGCGCGGACGTCTCGCCCAACGACACGGGCGATCTCACCGGTGTCGCGAGCTACGACCAGGGACAATGGTCGGCCATCTTCAAACGGCCCCTTCGCGCCAGCTCGGGTGCCCCGTTGTCGCCCGGGCAGTTCATGCCGGTCGCCTTTTCGGTCTGGGACGGGTTCTCCCGCGAGCGTGGCAACCGGCGTGGTCTCACGGTCTGGCAGTCTCTCTACCTCGAGCCGGAAGCGGTTCCGTCGGTGATCGGTCCGATGGTGAGGATTGCCCTGATCATTCTTGCTATCGAACTCATCGTCATCGGCTTGGTGCGCTGGCGTTACGGCTCACGCGCCCGCGGGGCGCTCGGTGGTGACCCAAGTCAACCGGCAGCCACGCGAGCGTGAGCTGTTGCGGGCAATCCGGAGGAGTCATGTACAAGAGCATCTACGTTCCCGTCGATAACTCGGACCACTCCAACCGCGCCGTCACCTGCAGCCTCGCGCTCGGGAAGGCGTTCTCGGCGAAGCTGGTCGGCTGTCATGTCTACGCGGCACAGCTGCACGACTATCGCTTCAGGCAGATGGAGTACACCCTGCCCGAGGAGTACATCGACGAGGTGGAACTGGAGCGCCAGCGCAAGATCCACGACAGCCTCATCACGATGGGCCTCAAGCTCATCTCCGACAGCTATCTCGATGGCATGTCGCGCCAGTGTGGCGAGTCGGGCCTGGCGTTCGAGCCGCGGATGATGGACGGGAAGCATCACACGGAGATCCTCAAGGATCTCGCCGGCTCACCGCACGACCTGGTCGTAATCGGCGCATTAGGCATCGGGCGCGCCAAGGACAGCGTCATCGGCTCCGTGTGCGAACGCGTGGCTCGCCAGTCCGACCGCGATGTCTGGGTGGTCAAGCACGTCCCCGAGCCGGGCGAGGCCGAGCGGGACACGATCCTCGTTGGCATCGACGGCAGCCCGCAGTCGTTCGGCGCCCTCATGACCGCCATCGACCTCGCACGCTCGTTCGGGAAGAAGGTCGAAGCGATCGCTGTCTACGACCCCTATCTGCACTATTCCGTGTTCAACGGCATCGTCAACGTCCTCACCGAGCAGGCGGCGAAGGTCTTCCGCTTCGAGGAGCAGAATCAGCTGCACGAGGAGATCATCGATACGGGCCTCGCGCAGATCTACCAGTCACATCTCGAGGTCGGCGAGCGGATGGTGAGCGAAACAGGCATCGAGATCAAGAAGACGCTGCTCGACGGCAAGCCCTTCCAGAAAATCATCGACCACGCGCGGAAAACGAATCCGTGGCTGATCGTGCTGGGACGGATCGGCGTCCACAGCCCGAAGGGCGAGACCAGTCTCGGGAGCAACGCGGAGAACATCCTCCGCTCCGCGCCATGCGACGTCCTCCTCTCCACGCGGCTCGAAGTGCCGCGCCTCGACCTGCGCGCCGAAGAAACCATCAGATGGACGCCTGAAGCCGAGGCGCGGATGACGCACGTGCCCGAGCAGGTCAAGGGCATCGCGCGCACCGGCGTCCTCCGGCTGGCGCTCGAGAAGGGACACTCCGTGATCACGAGCGCGGTGATCGACGAAGCGATGGATCGGTTCATGCCGAAGAGTGCCTCGGCCGCGACGAAAGCGCTGGCCGAGGCGGTGGCTCTCGAGCGGGCGAAGTCCGGCCCGGTGTCGATGTGCCGGTCGTGCGGCGTCGCGGCGACGCAGAGTGGCGCCGTCAAGTGCACCGTGTGCGGTTCCACGGACTTCGAGGTGATCTCGCAGGAGATGATCGAGAAGATTGCGGCCGCCGAGGGAGGCCTCGAGGAAGAGACGACCTACGACGGACGCAAGCTCCGCTGGTCCGAGGACGCGAGGAAGGGCCTGTGGACCATGAAGAACGCGTATCAGCGCCGCCGCGTCAAGGCGCGTGTCGAAAAACGCGCGCGCATGATGAAGCTCGATGCAATCACGCTCGACTTCGCGCGGCAGGTGATCGAGGAAGAAACCGGAGCGCCGCTGGAGATCCAGGTTCGTACTGCGCCACTCCCTGAGAGCGCCGCGGCCGCAACGGGCGAAGCCCGGCTCGTGGTCCGCGACGACAAGAAGAACCCGTTGATCTCGACCTTCGATTGGACGAGTGATGCCGCACAACGCATCCTGCGCGTGCCGGCCGGCTTCATGCGGAACCAGACGCAGGAGCGGATCGAGGAGCTTGCGCGGGAACGCGCCGCGTCAACCATCGACCTGGCGCTCGTCGAGGAGGGCATCGAGATCGGCAAGAAGATGATGGCCGAGATGATCGCGACCTATCAGGGCCCGTCATCGGCGAAGCCCGCGGCTGCGACACCGCGTGCGTCGGTCAGCGGCAACGGCAATGACAGCGGGTATCTCAATGAGGTGAGCCCGCTCACGGCACGCAGTGCGTCTGAGGGGTGAGCTCGTACCGCTTTTGCCGCACCGATGACATCGGGCTACTCGTCGACGCGCTGAATCGCTGTTGGCTGCCGTACTTTCCCGACGAGGGGCCGATGACGCCGGCCGCGTTCAAGCGGTCGATCCGCGACCTGCAGGTGTGGTGCAGCAGCTGCATGGTCGCCTTCTCGGGGTCCGACCCGATCGGCGTCCTGATCGGCGCCAAGCGGCCTTCCGGAACCCTCGTCCATACACTCGCGGTCCATCCCGATCATCGGCGTCAGGGTCATGGGCGCCACCTGCTCGCGTCGCTCGGCTCGAAGCTCGCGATCCTCGGCCCCCCGAGAATTGCCGCTGAGGTCCCCGAGACTCTCGCGCCTGCCTGCGCGCTGTTCGGCGCAAGCGGGTATGTCCAGGAAGCGCTGCTGACAGACTACGTCTCGCAGCGAGCAGCCGAAGACAGTGAAACCCGTCAAGGGTTCGTCATCCCGGTCACGGTTGACGATCTCGCGGCCAATGACCTCCTTGGACAGGTGCAACCGCAGGTCTGCTGGAATCGCTCCGTCGAGACGCTCACGGCAAGGAAGGACGAGATCGCAGGACTCGCCGTCGCCTCCGACGAGCGAATCGAGGCCTTTATTCTCTACGTGATGAACGGCATAAAAGAGACCGAGATTCTATCGCTCCGCTCCTTCATCGAGGACGGTGGCGCCCGCTTGAAGCAGCTGCTCTCTCAACTCCACGCGCGAGGCGTTGAGACCTTCCGGTTCCCGAAGGTCCACCCGGCCGAGATCTCGAAGGAGTGGCTGGAGACGCTCGGGTTCCGCGCTGCCGGCAGGCACCTGCTCTATGCAGCGAAGGCGCGGTCCGACTAGACGATTTCGTTCGCGCTTCGATTCGCGTACCATCGGCTCGACACATTTCCGGAGGCGTCTCGCATGAAACCGTTGGCCCTGCTCGCACTCGTCGCCGCCATAAGCGTGCGACTCGTGTTTGCCGCCGATGTCAGCGGCAGGTGGACAGCGCAGACGCCTGCAAGGGGTGGGGGAACCGATACGACGACGTTCGATTTCCGCGTCGACGGAAAGAGGCTGACCGGCGTCGTCAAGATGGCGGGCCGCGATTATCCGATCAAGGAAGGCGCGATTGAGGCCGAGACCGTTCGCTTCCATATCACCGTCAACATCGGACGCGAGATAAAGTTCGTTCACACCGGAGCGGTTGCGGGCGAGGTGATTCGCTTTACGCGCGCGCTCGAAGGCATGGGCCGGAAGTCCACCTTCGTGGCCAGACGCACCAAGTGAGATTTGGGTCCTGCTCTCGGCTCAAGACTGAGGGCGCGGCCGACAAGAACGATTAACAGGCTCGGTGTAAGCTACGCGGCATCGTGAAGCGCTATCACGACATCGTCGGCGACGGAGGGTCGAGAGTCCTCGAGCAGGTTGCCGCGCAGCGGACCCGCATCACGGAGGGGCTCGCCGAGGTGCGCCATCTCGTGGCCGTGGGGTCCGGCAAGGGGGGAGTCGGCAAGAGCACGTTGACTCTGCATCTCGCGGGCGCTCTGCGGGCCCGGGGGCTGCGGATTGCGATCCTGGACGCGGACTTCAACGGCCCCTCACAGGCGCGCATGGCCGGTGTCCTGGGGGCCTTGTTCGTGCCTGGCACCCGCAAGGTCGCGCTCCCGCGGACCAGGAACGGGATCGCGGTGTTCTCGATGGGCTCGCTGATTCCGGAGTCGCAAGCGCTCGAGTTCGAAAGCGCGGCGGACGGTGAGTCTCATACGTGGCGTGCCACGAGGGAGTTCGCTCTCCTCGGCGAGGTCCTCGCGTCCTTCGAGTGGGGAGCGCTCGATCTGCTGATGTTCGACCTGCCGCCGGGAGCGGAGCGTACCGTCCAGTACGCCGATTTTCTCGGGCCCCGGACGTCATTCCTGCTCGTGACGATCCCTTCCGACGTGGCACGGGGCGTGGTCGCGCGCTCGGCAGCAGCGCTGTCGAAGGGACGCAATCGCCTCCTCGGTTACGTCGAGAATATGAGCGGCTACTACTGTCGCGACTGCGACGCGATCAAGCCCCTCTTCGATACGGGGCAGGACAGCCCGTCGCACCTTGAGATCCCCTGCCTCGGTACCGTCCCATTCGATCCGGAGCTTGCGCGGCACTGCGATCGGGGGATCCCGCTCGCGGAACGGACCGAAACGCCCGTTGGCAGGGCCCTGGAGCGTGTTGCGCAGCAACTTCTGGAAAGCCTCGAATTGGAGCCGCCAAGATGAAGTTTCTCTGCGTCCCTTGCGACAGCCCGATGAAGCTGCAAACCGTCGGGCCGCCCGAACGGGGCTCGCTGTCGATCGTCTATGCGTGTCCTGAGTGCGGCTACGAGATGGCCATGCTCACGAACGCGTACGAGACACAGGTCGTCCAGTCTCTCGGCGTGCGGGTCGGTGTAGAGAGCGGCAGTGGGAGCGCGGCCGAACCGAACAAGTGCCCGTTCCCGGCGATGATCCCGTCGACGGAGGGTGCCCGACCCGGGCAGACTGGCGAGCCGATCCCCGTCCGGTGGACTGCCGCCGCGGAAGCCCGGCTCGCGAACATTCCTGAGTTCGTTCGTCCGATGGCGCGAACCGGCATCGAGAGATTTGCTCGCGAAAGGGGAGCCCTGGAAGTAGACGAGACGATCCTCGACGCGGCCCGTGACTTCTTCGGCATGTAGGCGATCGCGATGAACTTGGAAGGATTTGCCCGTCCCTACGTCGTTTCCTGGAACCTCACCTACCGCTGCAACCTCGCCTGCGAGCACTGCTATCTCGACGCTGGCCCGACGCGTCTGGTCGGCACGGAGAACTTTGCCGATCGGAGCGAGCTCGGCACCGAGGAATGCTTCAGGGTCATTGACGACATCGCCGCATTTGCGCCTGAATGCCTCACGATCCTGACCGGCGGCGAGCCGCTCTTACGGCGCGACATACTCGAAATCGTCCAGCGCGCCGCGGAGCGTGGACTGTGGGTCGTCGTCGGCACCAACGGCGTGCGCATCACGGAGAACGTGGCGCGGCGCCTGGCGGAGGCCGGAGCACGGGGCCTCTCCCTTTCCCTCGACGCACTCGATGCCGACAGTCACGACCGTTTCAGGAAGGTGCGTGGCGCCTGGCACAACACCGTGGAGGGCGCGGAGATCCTCAATCGGACCGGGCTCCCCTTCATCGTCCAGACCACTGCGGGCTCGCACAATATCGGCGCGCTCGAAGCGATTGCCGATTTCGCGCACGATCGCCTCGCCGCCAAAGTGTGGAACCTCTACTTCCTGGTGCCGACGGGGCGCGGGCAGTTCGTCTCCGACATGACCCCAGCGCAGTACGACGAGGTGCTCGCCTCTCTCTACCGAATCCAGCAGAAGTACAACCGCCGGATGCTCGTGAACGCGAAGTGCGCACCGCACTACATCAAGACCGTGCTGGAGAATGCCCACCTTCGCCAAGGCTCCGGCGGGCAAGCCGGCGATGAAACCGATTCGACGTCCCCCATCAGGACCTACTCGGGAGGGGCCGGCGGGTGCCCGGCGGGGACGCACTATATGGGTATACGTCCGAACGGGGATGTCACGCCCTGCCCATACCTCCCGGTCTTCGCCGGCAACCTTCGCCGGTCGCCGCTCGCCGAGCTCTGGACGTCATCGGAGCTGTTCGCCAATATTCGCCGTCGCACCTCGCTCGGCGGGCGATGCGGGGAGTGCGAGATGAACGGACACTGCGGGGGCTGCCGCGCCAGGGCCTACGGGATGACCGCCGATCTGATGGCCGAGGATCCCCTATGTACCCACACCCCAGGGAAGTTCGCCGGGTCCCCGCTCCTGGTGCTTCGCGGCCCAAACGGCTCTCGTCCGCCCTCGCCCCTTCGGGGCTACGGCGACACGCCGCCGTTGATCGAGTACGGCGGCGAATCGCCGCCGACTATCGCCTGGGATGAAGCAGCCGCCACCCGCATGAAGAACGTCCCCGCGTTCGTCCGCGGAATGGTCATCAGGGCCGTCGAGGAATCCTGTCGCAAGGAAGGGCTGGATCGTGTAACCGTCGAGGAGCTCGAACGGATCCGCGCACGGATGCCAACCCCAAAGCTCTTCAGATAGGCGCCCAGGTCGCGGCTCAGGACCGCAGCTTGCACCCAAAGGTTTTATAGCCCCGGGAGGAGCTGTGTCATGGAGATCTCGACTGGGCTCTGGATCGCGTTCTGGCTGTGGTTGGCGCTGTTCGTTCCGTACGCGATTTGGTACATCCGTCGGGGGAGAGCGCACGGCCATACCTGGTTCACGTGGTGGAAGCCTCGCGGTCACTCCGACATTGGCCCGGACATGGGATTCCGGCAGACTCGACCGGGCCGGGACGACGCACGAGGATCTCGTTACTGAAGCCTGGCTCGCCGAAGCTTCAGCGGAGGCGGCCTACCGGAAGGGGTCCGATGCAGTCTCGGACTGTGACTTAACCTCTGCGTCCATCCACGTCTGGAACTCCTCGGCGCTCTGAACGGTGACAAACCCGCGCATTCGCGCGTGGCCCAAGCCACAAAGCTGTGCGCACGCGATCTCGTACTGGAACGTGGGATTCCCCGTTTGGGCCCGCATCTGCTCGGTGGTGACGGTCGGGACGAACCAGATGGGGATCGTCAGGCCGGGCACGGCGTCCTGCTTCACTCTGAACTCGGGCACGCCGAAGCTGTGGATGACGTCCTTGCTCCTGAGCTGCACGATGATCGGCCTGTTCGCCGGCAGATACAGCTGATTCACTGTCGTGACGTCGTCTTTCCCGGCGGGATCCGAGCGATCGAGTCCCAGCGGGTTCGACTGCAGATCGAGCAGCTTGACGTCGGTGCGGCCGAATGCCCTGTCGGGGCCTGGATAGTGCATGTTCCAGGCGAACTGTTCGCCGGTCACCTGAACGATCAGCGCTTCGTTCTCCGGGGGCATGTTGCCGATCCTCGCAGCCCACAGCGGAATCGCGAATCCGAACAGGAGAACCGCTTCGACGACGGCGACGCCGATTTCGGCATAGTTCGACGCGTGCGACTTGACCCCCGTGTAGTTCGCCACGGGATTCCGCGATCGCCGGAATCGGATCAGGCAGTAGATGAAGAACCCACTCCACCCGACGAACAGGACGAGCATGAACACGTGGATCCAGCCGATCATGCCGTCAATCTGGGCGCCGTGTGCCGTGGCGATCGACGGGAGTCCTAGCCAATCCCAATTAGTCATGATTTTTGGAGCTCCGACCATTCAGTGTCGAGCTCGACGTCGGCGATGTGCTTCGCGCGTCGTCGGAGATAGAGAAAGAAGCCCACGAACCCGCCCTGCACCGTCAGCGTGACGCACAGCAGCGCCATGATCCCAAGCCTGGTCCCGTCGATGATCGACGTTTCGTGCGCCCCGAAGCAGACCGGGCAGGCCAGGGCGTTCGAACTGCTGCCGATCACCATGACCGCTGCCATCAGTAGAACCCGCATGATGACGAGACGGATCGATTTCGTCTTCTTCATCGCAGCGTCCTTGTCTTGCGCAGAAACCACGAGTCGTACACGACCAGGCCGAGCGACACCGCAAAAGACGCAATTCCCGCGGCGAGCATTCCGATCCCGCCGGCCCGATCGTATTCGGACAGGCACCAGAGACCGAACAGCACCGCGAGCGCCGCGGACAAGAGGATCAGCAGGGCGTGAAACCACCTGAGGTTCATTACGCGATCCAATAACCATTGCTGTGGGTGACGACGGGAAGCGCCATCAGCGCGATGAAGAAGGCCACGGTCACCGCGAGCACCCAGTAAATCAACTTCTTCTCGGAGATCAAGTGCATGAAGTAGCAGGCAACCAGCGATCCTTTGATGGTCGCGACGACCAGCGCCACGGTTACGGCAACCGGAACGGATAGGTCAAGGTACGAGATTGCCACCGTGATGATGGTCAGGATCATGAGCGCGACGAAGACGCTGATGTAAATCCTGACATGTTTGTCGATGTCAACCGCGTGATCGCTCGTCATGTCGGCTGCGTGGTCGCTCATGAATGCCGCCTACAGGAGATACAGAGTCGGGAAGAGAAATATCCAGACCAGATCCACGAAATGCCAGAAGAGGCCTGAGTGCTCGACCCGGTTGGTGAACCAGACCGGATTCGTCTTCCACAGCTTCGAGCCTGGCCCCCAGAAATACGCATTCACCATCATCCCACCGAACACGTGGAGCCCATGCAGTCCGGTCAAGGTGTAATAGATAGCGAGGAAGTTATTCGTGCGGGGCAGTTCGCCCAGGTGGATATGGTGGCTGTATTCGAAATACTTGACGACAAGGAAGACGAGCCCAAGCAGGATCGTCCCACCCATGTACATCCGGAAGGCGCCGAAGCGGCGGCGCATCAGCGACGCCCAGGCCATGACCATCGTGACTGATGACGCAATCAGGACGATCGTGTTGAGCGTGGCCATCGGGACGTCCAGAAGCGTGTCTCCCCGCGGCCAGCTCGGCGCTCCTACCCGAATCAGGATGTAGCTCGCGAAGAGGGCGCCGAACAGCATGACCTCCGAAGCCAGGAAGAGCCAGATGCCGATCTTGCCGTTGGTCAGACCGGTATCGCGCCGCACCTCGACGGTGTAGGGGATGTCCATCGTCAGGCCTCGTGCTGCGCCGTGAAGTCCCTGGCCGCGCCGGGAACGCTGTACTCGTAGGGCCCGCGGTACGCCTGCGGGGCGACGACGAAATTGCCGTGCGGCGGGGGCGAGGGAGCCGCCCACTCGATCGTCGTGGCGTGCCAGGGGTTGTCCTCGGCTGTCTCCCCCTTCCAGATGCTCCAGAAGAAATTGAAGATGAAGGGAATCTGGAAGATCCCGAGCATCCACGCGCCCCACGACGAGACGACGTTCCAATGCATGGTCGGCTGTGCAAAGTCGTAGGCCGATCCAGCGTCGAACAGGCGTCGCGAGACGCCGGCCATCCCGATGATGAACATCGGCATGAAGACGACGTTCATGAAGGCGAACGAGCCGGCGAAGTGGATCTTGCCGAGCGTCTCATTCATCTTCCGCCCCGTTGCCTTCGGGAACCAATAGTAGATCCCCGCGAAGAGGGCGAAGATCGTCCCCGGAGCGACGACGTAGTGGAAGTGGGCGATCACGTAGTACGTGTCGTGCAGAGGGATGTCCGCGATGTTGAAGGCAAGCGGCAGCCCCGTCAGCCCGCCGATGCCGAACATCGGGAGAAAGGCGACCGCAAACAGCATCGGCGTGTTGAAGCGGATCGATCCGCCCCAGAGCGAGATGATCAGCGCCGTGAGGATCACGACTGACGGGATCGAGATGATCATCGTCGTCGTCTGGAAGAACGCCGCCATCGCCGTCCCCATGCCGGTCATGAACATGTGGTGCGCCCAGACGATGAACGACATGAAGCCGAGGAAGACGAGCGAGTAGACCATCGAGCGATAGCCCCACAGCGGCTTCCGCGTGTTGTTGGCGATGATCTCGGCCACGATTCCCATCCCTGGCAGAATCAGGACGTAGACCTCCGGGTGCGCCAGAAACCAGAACAGGTGCTGCCAGAGCAGCGCGTTGCCTCCGCCGGCGCTTTCGAGCGGCTGCCCGCTGACGATGAGACCGCCTGGGTTGAAGAAGGCCGTGCCGGCGACACGATCCATCAGCTGCATGACGCCCGCGGCCTCGAGCGGCGGGAAGGCCAGGAGCAGGAGGAACGCCGTGACGAACTGCGCCCAGACGAAGAAGGGGAACCGCATGAAGGTGAGCCCCTTCGCGCGGATCTGGATCGTTGTCGTGATGAAATTGAGCGCCCCGAGCAGGGATGAGGTGATCAGGAAGATCATCCCGATGAGCCACCACGTCTGACCCGTGCCCGCGATGCTGGCGAGGGGCGCGTAGGAAGTCCAGCCGGACTGCGCCGCGCCGCCAGGGACGAAGAAGCTGCCGAGCATCGTGATGCCACCGAGGAAGAGGCACCAGTAGCTCACCATGTTGATCTTCGGGAACGCCATGTCCGGGGCGCCAATCTGGAGCGGGAGCACGAAGTTCCCGAATCCGCCGACGGCGAGTGGGACCACGCCGAGGAAGACCATGATGGTGCCGTGCATCGCCCCGAGCTCGTTGTAGAACTCAGGGAGCATCGTCCCGCCCGGCATGCGCGCTTCGCCGAACAGCTGGCCGATCAGCGGCAGCGCGGCACCCGGGTAGGCGAGCTGCCAGCGCATGAGCATCATCAGCGAAAAGCCGAACAGGAGAAACAGCATGCCGGTGACGGCGTACTGGATGCCGATGACCTTGTGGTCGGTGGAGAAGACGTACTTGCGCCAGAAGCCGAGTTCTTCGTGATGGACTTCGTGCGCGACGTGCGTCTTTGATGGGGCGACGCCTGTTGAATCACTCATTCGGCTGTTCTCCGGATCGCTACTTCACGGCGAACTTGAAGTTCTGGCTCTTGGTATCGCTGCCGGTAACCGTCACCGAGGCCGTCTGCGTCCCCAGCCTCTCGTGCCAGGCGGTGATCTCGTAGGTCCCCTTGTCGAGGCCCGAGATCGTGAACTTCCCGTCCGCGCTCGTTACCGCAAAGAAGGGATGGCTGAAGACGCCGATGTAAGCAATCATCCACGGGTGAACGTCGCACTTGACCTGTAACATCGCCTCCGGCTTGGGGAACGACGTGGTCATCTCCTTGACCGTCGCCGGCTGCCCCCGGTTGAACGCCGGGTTGATCTTGGGAAGCGTGTGGATGTTGTGGAGGATGCCGTCGGAGTTGAGGATCCTGTAGGACTGCCCGACCATGATCCCCGTGATGCGCGGCTTGTACACACAGCCGTCCTGGTTAAGAACCACCGGGGTCTTGGGAGCAGGCCATGTCTTTCCAGCTGGAAGCCCCTTCGACACCCAGATCATGATGTTCCCCATGGTGTTGCCGCTGCCGAGGACCAGCATCTCGTTTGGCGCGGGTTTTCCCGAGTGTTTCTTGTGGCACACGGGTTCGGCGTCCATCGCGAGCGGCTTGAGATTAGGGGCTTTCCCGTCGAAGGCAACGGTACCGGTGATGGTCGACGCAGCCACAGCGACACCCGGCCAGAGCAACACCCCAACGAACCCAACCGCCAGCCACAACCCGTTCCGTGTCCCGCGCATGTTCAGCTCCTTCGGTTATCGCAACATTGGTCTCCGTCGTCGCCGTCGACGCTGCTCGCTCACATACCTGCGGCGGACTCTACACTGATCCCAGCCATCCCAGCAAGGCTCAGAGCTCCGCCGTTGCCAGGCTCCGGTGGACAGGTCAGGCGTTTTCGAACGCCAGCGACTCGGCCAGCCGTGGATCGCGGAGAGGCACGAGCGCCTGCCGTCGCATCAGCCAGCTCGCCGCCGCCACGAAGCACCCGCCGATGGCGACGAACGCGGCCACGTCCAGTACCGACACGCGCAGCCCTTCGGGATGCAGCGTCGGCATCACCTGCCAGTAGAGATCCAGGTAATGCATCGCGAGAAGCCACGCTCCGCCGACGGCCAGCGTCGCTCCATTCCGCTTCACGGTCCTTCCCATCAGGTAGAAGAACGGCGCCGCGAAATGCCCCGCCATCAGGAAGAGCGAGACCGTCATCCAGGACCCTTCCATCCGCGCTCTGTACCAAGTCGTTTCCTCGGGAAGGTTGGCGTACCAAATGAGGAAGAACTGGGAGAAGGCGATATAGGTCCAGAACACCGTGAACGCGAAGAGAAGCTTTCCGACATCGTGCAGGTGTTCGGGGCTGATGACTGTATCGAGCAGCCCGGCCCGGCGCATCGCCGCGGCAACGACCGAGAGAAGCGCGATGAACCCAACGAAGGAACCCGCGAAGAAATACACCCCGAACATGGTCGAGTACCAGTGCGGGGTGAGCGACATGATCCAGTCGACCGAGGCGAAGGTCTGGGTCAGCGCGAGGACGATGATCGCCGGCCCCGCGAGGCGGCGCAGCCGGGCCGATATCCCGGGATCGCCGGTGGCGTCCTGACCGCGCGAACCACGGTAGTACAGAACGGCAATAAAGGACCAGATTGTGAAGAAGAGCGCCGCCCGGATCAGGAAGAACGGGACGTTGAGGTATGGCGCCTTCCATTGAAGCAGCGGATCCTCGGCGACGGCCTCGGCGTGCGACCACTCATACAAATCATGTAGGCCGAGAATCAACGGAAGGAAGAGGGCCGCCATCACCGGGAGCATTGCGAAGGTCGTCTCCCCAATCCGGCGCAGCACGATCCCCCACCCTCCCTGGGCCGCATACTGGATCAAGACGAAGAAGAGCGCTCCGAGAGCCAGGCTCAGAAAAAACAGAAACGACACGAGCCACGAGAAGAAGAACTGCTTCGGATTTGCGATCCCCAGAATCGCGGAGGCCGCAATGCCCACCAGGGCGAAGACGAGGGCAATGACTGGAATGCGGTTCCACGGGTGCCCCGGCGGGATCGTGGCCTGCTCGGGCCGCAGCGAAACGCGTTCGGGGATCATTCGGACTCCACGAGCTCGACGCTTCGTGCGCCCAGCGACTCCAGCAGCTTCCCCGTGGACTCCGGATCGAACCGCGGATCCCACGACTCGATCGAGATGAAGAAGGCGTCGTCGGTCACGCGCTCGAAGACCTTGGATCGGAAGAGCGGATGGTGGTGCATGGGAAGCCGGTTCAAGCCGAGCATGCCGAAGACGGCGCCCAGCGCAGCGAAGAGAACTCCGAGTTCGAACGTGACCGGAATCATGGCGGGCCAGGCGAAGTACGGCTTGCCGCTGATCACCAGGGGCTGGGCGCTGGCGTGGACCCACCACTGCAGGAGGAACCCGAGCGCCGCCCCCGTCAATCCAGTGGCGAGGACGATCCAGGGAAGCGGGGAGCGCCGGAGTCCCATTGCTTTCTCGAGGCCGTGGACCGGGAAGGGGCTATGGGCGTCCCACCGTGTGAAGCCCGCGTCGCGCACCCGTTCGCACGCGTGATAGAGGTCCGCCGGCGTCGCGAATCCGGCGAGGATTCCGTAGTTGGGCCCTTTCGGAAGCTGGGGCATGAGGAGCGGCATCAGGAGGCTCCCTCGGGAGCGGGCTCCCCATGCGCTGGCAGCGCGTCTCGGTGGTGCTTGCGCTCGCGTTCGGGCCCGGAATGCGGATCGGCCTGCGGCAGAACGGTCTTCACTTCGGACGTCGCCACCATCGGAACGAAGCGCACGAACAGGCAGAACATCGTGAAGAAGAGCCCGAAGCTCCCGAGCAGGGTCGACACGTCCCAGATCGTAGGAGTGAAGTGCCCCCAGGACGAGGGGAGGAAGTCACGGTGCAGCGACGTCGTGATGATCACGAACCGCTCGAACCACATCCCGATGTTGATGATGATCGACATGACGAACAGGATCGGGATGCTCGTGCGCGCCTTCTTGAACCAGAAAACCTGGGGGCTGAGCACGTTGCACGAGACCATGATCCAGTAGGCCCACGCGTACGGTCCGCCCGCGCGGTTGAGGAACGTGAAGAACTCGTAGGGGTTCCCGCTGTACCAGGCTGTGAAGAATTCCGTGGCATAGGCGAAGCCGACCATAGACCCGGTGACGAGCGTGATCTTCGCCATGTAGTCGAAGTGCCGGATGGTGATGATGTGCTCGAGGTGGAACGCCTTGCGGCAGATCACCATGAGCGTCAGAACCATGGCGAACCCGGAGAAGATCGCGCCCGCGACGAAGTACGGCGGGAAGATCGTCGTGTGCCATCCCGGGAGGAGGGAAACCGCGAAATCCATCGAGACGATCGAATGAACCGAGAGGACCAGCGGCGTTGCCAGGGCTGCGAGGACGAGATAGGCGCTTTCGTAGTGGTGCCACTGGCGCACGGAACCCCGCCATCCGAGGGCGAAGAAACCGTAGATGAACTTCCGGGCGTTGGTCTTCGCCCGATCCCGCATCATCGCCAGATCCGGAATCAAGCCGACGTACCAGAACAGGACCGAGACCGTTCCGTACACGCTGACCGCAAAGACGTCCCAGAGGAGAGGGCTCCTGAAATTGGGCCACATACCCATCTGGTTCGGGAGCGGGAACATCCAGTAGGCGACCCAGACCCGTCCGACGTGGATGCCCGGGAACAGCAGGGCGCACATGACGGCGAAGATCGTCATCGCCTCCGCCGCGCGGTTAATCGAGGTGCGCCATTTCTGCCGGAAGAGGAAGAGGATCGCCGAGATCAGCGTCCCGGCGTGTCCGATCCCGATCCAGAAGACGAAGTTCGTGATGTCCCACGACCAGCCGACTGGGACGTTGAGTCCCCAGATGCCAATCCCCTCCCAGAACAGCCACGAGACCGCGACGCCAAGAAGACCGAGGAGGGCGACGGAAGGGATGAAAAAGAGCCACCAGCCGAGCGGTGTCTTCCGTTCGACGGGCTCCGCGACAGCCTCTGTGATCGAGTGGAAATCCGGCGAGCGCAGGATCAGCGTAGGGTGGCCCGCGACAGGATTGTCCAGCAGTTCAGCTTCTGTCTGGGCCAAACGTCTCACCGCTCCACTTTGTGAAAAGTTGCGCGTTTGTATCATCGCGCATGGCGGGAGTCAAGCCGGAGATCCGTAACCCTAATCGACGTTCGTCAGCTGCGCGAGGATCGCGTCAATGGGCGCCTTCGCGCACGCGAACATCGGCGTGTCGCGCTGCGTATAGAGGCTCGCCTCGGTGTATCGCAGCCGCCCTACCAGATCGACGAACTCCTGCGGGTAGTCCGAGTCAAACGCCACCACGAAGTCCTGATCGTCAATGCCGTAGCTGTTGCTCGTGTTCAGGCGGACACCCTTGAACGGGGCGGAGGCGGCGATGTGTTCGTCCATCATCCCCTGCCGCGCGTGAGGGGAAAGGCGGTACCATGACCGCGTTTTCGTGAAGGGGTACACGAACAGATATTTGCCCTCCCCTGGCAGCAGCTCAATACCCTCCCCGGCGCCCTTGGTCTTGTTGACATACGGCGACCGGCGCTGCAGCGAGAGGTAGCTGTACACCTGCGACAGGTAGGCGCCCAGCCGCGACCGTCTGATCGCCGCTTCCATCGACTGAAAGCTCAGCGGATCGAAGGCAATGCGCCAGAGCATGAAATCGACGTCCGCGCGCAGGCCCACGAGTGAGTACGTGCGGAGAATCAGGTCGTCCACAGACTCCCACTGCTGCACCAGTTCGATGAACGCGGCCACCGCAACTCGCTGCTCGCCGGCGGGGAGCCGCCGGAATAACGGGTCGAGCCGGTAGAACGAATAGTTCAGGAACTGCCGACGCTGTCTGTCCGCGCTCTTGCCCGTGACGATCCCCGTCGGATCGAGGTCGACGGAGGGACCGCGGCGGGGCGGCGGGCCCGTGCCCTCGGGAGAGTGCTCCATGGCGAGCGACCGTATGACTCACTGCCACGGATTGTCAAGCACGTGAAGAGGAAGGAGGGAATATCAGGTCCGCGGGGCGCGACGTCGCCGCAAGAACCGCCAAAGCACCACACTTTCGTACACCACCAGTAACACAGCGACCACAGCGCCCAACCCGATCAGTGCCTGTATGGGATAGAAGAACAGGGCCATCATGAACGGTACGAAGAGCAGCGCGTTGAACATGGCCAGCGAGAGCCCACCCTCAGAACTGACCCAGCTATCGAGATAGAAGTGGTTTTTGATGAGCGTTCGCAGCGGATGTACGGGGTGTACGTGCTCTATCTCGTAGGTTATCTCGTCGAACGACCGATTGCGAGGCATGGGATCACCTCCTGGTTGCGCCGGCCGACTTGGGTTTCCGTAGCGCGTAATACTACGCCCATTTCCCACAACGTCAAGCGAATCTCGTCAAGGCTACCAGACGCCATCCGTCATCTTGCAGACCACCCCGGTCAAGTGATTCAGCTGCACAAAACCACACAGTTACGGCGGCGCCGGCGCGCCGACGGCCGTCCTGACGAACACGCTCTCAGGCAGCGCGCCGAGCATTTCGATCGTGCCGTTGACCACGGTCTTTGGCACGCCGGTCACCTGATAACGCTGCGCCAGATCGATGAACTCGGTTGCCTCGACGCAGGTGGCGCGAATCAGGGGACTCTCTACTGCCAGCCTGTGCGCGAGCGCGACTGCACGAGGACAGTGTGGGCAGCTCGGGGTCACGAAGACGAGGATGTCCGTCGGCGCCGTGACGTGCGCCGCGACGAGCGCCTTGCTCTCCGGGGTCAATCCGGATTCGCCGGTGCCTGCCAGGACCAGCGCTTCAATCAGCGAAACGAACTCGTAGCCCGCCGGCGCCCCGAGAAACCGGATGCGGCTGTCTTCCTCCCCTCGAAGCAGCACCAGCGCGGGGATTCCCTCGATCCCATACTGCTTGGCCCGCTCCTTTTCCAGAATGAAATTGACCTGTTCGAGAGAGATCAGGTCGCTGAGGCTGGTGACTTCGTCGAGCACCTGTTTCGCCACCAGCACCGTGTCCGGTGCGTCGATGGTCTGAGTAAAAAGAAGGACAGTAACCGGGCTCTTGATGGCGGCCAACCGGGCCGAGACGACCGTCCGGTCCTGTTCGGACAGCAATGCCATTTAACGGCGTCAGAACTTGAAGAGGTCGTCGAACGCCTTCCGCGCATCATCGGTGCGCGGAGTCGTCGTTTCCCGTTCCACCGTCGTCCTGGGCGCGAACAGCTCGCAGTTGTTTCGCGTGTTTTTGGGCGAAATGCGGGCCGGAATCGCCTCCATGCATTCGAATCGGCTGCCGGGATCGAAGGATGCGCATTGAGCGCATGCATGAAGGTCGGTTCCGCATCGAGGGCAGCGGGCGTCGGAGCCGATATCCGCGGACCCGACGTTTCCGCACTGGGCACAGCGGACGACCTCCCGGTAGCCGGGCATGTTGATGCTCCTGGGAGCGTCGCGCGAGATCCGGCGCGTACCTGCGGGAGCGCCGGGTTCGGGCGCCGGGCGGCCGCTCTTGGGCGTCGCCGGGCGGTCGCGGTCGTCGTCCTGGTAGCCCTTCTGGCGGTACTTCCTGTCGCTCATATTGCCATCAGCTTACGCTCATTCGCCCGTTGAGATAGATCCGCACTGGACGTGAACAACAATGGGTTCCGCGCGCCTGTGGCTCGCTTGATCCTTTTTTCACAACGTGGTACATATCGGGACTGGCCCCGGGAAAATCTGGCAGTTCGTGCTCTGGTCGCGCACGTCGTCTGGTCGGTCCCGCCCGGTTAATATCCAATGCCCCAGATCTTCCGTCGCAGCGCCAATACCTTCTCGAAGCTTAGTCTCGCCGGCCTCTTGCTCTTCTTCGCCAGCCTGATTTTTACGGCAATTCTCGTCGCCCGCTCGTCGTACGTCACGCGCGCCCACGAGTACGTCGAGCAGCCGGTGCAGTTCAGCCACCGCCATCACGTCAAGGACGATGGCATTGACTGCAGGTACTGCCACACGTCGGTCGAAACCTCCCCTTTTGCCGGGATACCGCCGACGAAGACCTGCATGAACTGCCACTCGCAGATCTGGGCGCAGGCGCCAATTCTCGAGCCGATTCGCGCCAGCTTTCGCGAGGACCGGCCTTTGCGCTGGATCCGCGTCCACGACCTGCCCGACTTTGTCTATTTCAATCACAGCATCCACGTGAAAAAGGGCATGGGATGCGAGACCTGTCATGGCCGGATCGATGAGATGCCGCTGACCCTGCAGGAAAACACCCTGCAGATGGAGTGGTGCATCAACTGCCATCGCACCCCCGAGAACTACATACGGCCGCGCAGCGAGATCTACACGATGGGCTACACGCCGCCCGTACCGCAGTCGGTCATCGGGCCACAGCTGGCGAAGGAATACGAGATCCCCGCCGGGGGCGCCAATACCAGCTGCTCGACGTGCCATCGGTGACCCGCCCATGACGCAACCGATCGACATCCAGTCGCTTCGCACCAGGCTCGAAGGCAGCCGCGGCCGCGAATATTGGCGCAGCCTCGAAGCGGTGTCCGAGACGCCGGAGTTCAAGGAATTCCTGCATCGCGAGTTCCCGCAGAACGCGTCCGAGTGGCTCGACCCGGTTGGCAGGCGCGGATTTCTCAAGTTGATGGGCGCATCGCTGACACTCGCCGGAATCAGCGCCTGTACTCGTCAGCCGGACGAAGCCATCGTTCCCTACGTGCGGCAGCCCGAGGAGCTGGTCCCCGGGAAGCCGCTGTTCTACGCGACGGCGATGCCGTTTGGCGGAGCGGGCATCGGCCTGCTCGTCGAGAGCCACGAGGGGCGGCCGACAAAGATCGAGGGAAACCCGGATCACCCGACCAGCCGCGGGGCGACGGATATCTTTGCCCAAGCCTCGATTCTCGACCTCTACGACCCGGACCGCTCGCAGACGATCACGCACCTCGGAGAGGTCCGCACGTTCGACGCGTTCGTCGCGGCGCTTCGCGACGTTCTTGCCGCGCAGCAGCCGTCCCGCGGTGCCGGCCTCCGTATTCTCAGCGAGACGGTTTCGTCACCAACGCTGAACGCACAAATCGACGAGCTGCTGGGTCGCTTCCCGCAGGCGAAGTGGGTGCAGTGGGAGCCGTTCGGCCGGCACAATGCGCGGGAGGGGAGCCGTCTCGCCTTCAGCGAATACGTGGATGCGCAATATGCGATCGAAAAGGCGGACGTCGTGCTCTCGCTCGACGCGGACTTCCTCTGCTCCGGTGCCAACGGACTGACGCATGCCCGCGCCTTTGCCTCCCGCCGCCGGCTGGAGGCGAACAAAGCCGCATCCCTCCGTCTCTACGCGGTCGAAGCGTCGCCGTCGAACACTGGCTCGAAAGCCGATCATCGACTGCCGCTGCGCGCCTCGGAGATCGAGGCGTTCGCGCGCGCCGTTGCGGCGCAGCTGGGGGTCGCAGCGGCCGGCGAAGCCGCGGCTCCCGCGTCGGCTCAGAGCTGGATGGCCGCCCTCGTGAAGGATTTGCAGGCGGCTCGCGGCCGGAGCCTGGTCATTGCCGGCGACGCGCAGCCTCCGCTCGTGCATGCACTTGCTCACGCGATGAACGAGGCGCTTGGAAACGTAGGCGCGACTGTCACCTACACGCAGACCGCCGAGGCGCGGCCGGTTAATCAGCTCGAGGAACTAAAGGAGCTCGTCGGTGAAATGAACGGCGGCACCGTCAGCTTCCTGCTGGTTCTGGGTGGCAACCCGGTGTACACGGCGCCCGCGGATCTGAAGCTCACGGATGCACTTGGAAAGGTCGCTCTCCGCGCACACGTCGGACTGCATCAGGACGAGACCGCGGCTCTGTGCCATTGGCACGTGCCACAGGCGCACTACCTCGAAAGCTGGAGCGACGTTCGGGCGAGCGACGGCACCGTTTCGATCGTCCAGCCGTTGATCGCGCCGCTCTATGGCGGCCGCTCGTTCCACGAGATTGTTGCGGCCCTGAGCGAAGGTGGCCCGCGGCCGGCGTACGACCTCGTTCGCGCGTTCTGGAGGGGCGGCGGGGCTGCGTTGCGCCAGGCGGCGGCCCCGGCGGCGCCCCTCGTTGCCGCTCCGCAGCCGCCGCCGGGATCTGCGCGCGGCGGACAGGCCGTAGCGCCGCCGCTATCGGCGTTCGACCGCGACTGGCGCCGATGGCTGCACGACGGCGTGATGCCGAACACCGCGTTCGCGCCGAAGACCGTGACCATCCAGGCAAGCGCAATCGCCGGCGGGTCCGCGTCAAGCCGCGGACAGGGCCTCGACGTGGTCTTCCTGCCCGACCCGAGCGTGTATGACGGCCGCTTCGCGAACAACGCGTGGCTGCAGGAATTGCCGAAATCGCTCACGAAACTGACGTGGGATAACGCCGCGCTCATCGCTCCGGCGACAGCGTCAGATCTCTCACTGGTCAGCGGTGACATCGTCGAGTTGAAGCACGGCAACAAGGCCATTCACATCCCGATCTGGATCGCGCCGGGCCACGCCGCGAACACGCTGACGCTGCATCTGGGCTACGGGCGGACGCGTGCCGGGCGGGTAGGCAATGGAACCGGCGTGGATGTGAACCCGCTGCGCACGACTGCGGCGCCACACGTCCTTACAGGCGTCACGCTCGAACCGACCGGCGACACCTATCTGCTCGCCTGCACGCAGGACCACTGGTCGGTCGAAGGTCGCAACATCGTGCGCGTCGGCACGAGAGAGCAGTTCGAGCAGGATCCGAACTTCGCGAAGAAGATGGAACTCCTGCCGCCCTCCGGCATCACCATGCTGAACCAGCAGTTCAAGTACGAGGGTTACGCATGGGGCATGGCGATTGACCAGAACGTCTGCACGGGCTGTAACTCCTGCGTGGTCGCGTGTCAGGCCGAAAACAACGTGCCGGTGGTGGGAAAGTCGCAGGTCCTCAACGGCCGGGAAATGCACTGGCTTCGCATAGACCGGTATTACACCGGCGAGCTCGACAACCCGGATACGCACCACCAGCCGATGACGTGCCAGCACTGCGAGAGTGCGCCGTGCGAGGTGGTCTGCCCGGTGGCGGCGACGGTCCACAGCGACGAAGGCCTGAACGACATGGTCTACAACCGCTGTGTCGGAACGCGGTACTGCTCCAACAACTGCCCGTACAAGGTTCGCCGCTTCAACTTCCTGCTGTACTCGGACTGGAACACGCAGAGTCTGTGGCCGCTGCGCAATCCCGACGTCACGGTCCGCAGCCGAGGCGTGATGGAGAAGTGCACCTATTGCGTGCAGCGCATCAATCATGCGCGGGTGGCCGCGAAGCTCGAGGATCGAAAAATCCGCGACGGGGAAGTGCTGACCGCCTGCCAGTCGGCATGTCCGACGGAGGCGATTGTCTTCGGTGATATCAACGATCCGAACAGCCGCGTGTCGCAGCTGAAAAAGAGCCCGCTCAACTACCCGCTGCTGGCGGAGCTGAACACCAGACCGCGGACCACGTACCTCGCGGTGGTGCGGAATCCGAACACCGAACTTGAACCGACGCCGGCGGCCGCCCGGAACGGCGAAGGCGGGCACGGCTAATGGCCGAGCATCCCGAGCACCCGCAACGTCCGCAGGACGTCGAGCGCGCCGAAAAGGAGCTGCTGGCGCGCACGCCGCCGGTGATTGCCCCCGGGCACACCTTCAGCACGATCACCGACGCGATCAGCCACGCGGTGCTGGACAAGAAGACGCCGATCGGCTGGTTCCTGGGCTTCGGCCTGGCATTCGTGCTTCTCATGATCCTGAACCTGACCATCGGCAAACTGCTGATGACCGGGATCGGGATCTGGGGAAACAACGTTCCGGTCGGCTGGGCGTTCGACATCATCAACTTCGTGTGGTGGATCGGCATTGGTCATGCCGGCACCCTCATCTCCGCGATTCTGCTGCTCTTCCGCCAGCAGTGGCGCACGTCGATCAACCGCTTCGCCGAAGCGATGACGCTGTTTGCGGTCGCCTGCGCGGCGATGTTCCCTCTGCTGCACACCGGTCGTCCGTGGCTCGCGGCCTACTGGCTCTTTCCGTATCCGAACACGATGGGTTTGTGGCCGCAGTTCCGCAGCCCGCTGATCTGGGACGTCTTCGCAGTCTCGACCTACGGCACCGTGTCCGCGCTGTTCTGGTTCACCGGTCTGGTGCCGGATCTGGCGACGCTGCGTGATCGCGCGAAGTCGCGCGGAGCACGAATGATTTACGGGATGCTGTCGCTGGGCTGGCGCGGCTCGGCGAAACACTGGCAGCGCTACGAGATGGCGTATCTGCTGCTCGCCGGCATCTCGACGCCTCTCGTGCTGTCGGTCCACTCAGTGGTGAGCTTCGACTTCGCGGTCTCTGTGCTGCCGGGGTGGCACGCCACAATCTTCCCGCCCTACTTCGTGGCCGGCGCCATCTACTCCGGCTTCGCGATGGTGATGACGCTGGCGATCCCGCTGCGGAAGTTCTACCACCTCGAAGACTTCATCACCATGCGTCATATCCACAACATGACGAAGGTGATGCTGGCGACGGGGATGATTGTGGCTTACGGCTACGCGAATGAGGCGTTCTTCGCGTGGTTCGCCGGCAACCCTTACGAGTCCTACATGATGTACAACCGGATGACTGGACCGTATGCGGCGTTCTACTGGTCGCTTATTGCGATCAACGCCGTCATGATCCAGCTGTTCTGGTTCCGCAAGGTGCGCGACAACATGGAGCTGCTCTTCGTGCTGTCGCTCTTTGTCAATGTCGGCATGTGGCTCGAGCGATTCATCATCATCGTCACGAGCCTGCACCGCGACTTCCTGCCCTCGTCGTGGGACATGTACGAGCCTACGCGCTGGGACTTCGGCATGCTCGCGGGAACAATCGGACTGTTCCTCGCACTCTTCTTCCTGTTCGTCCGCTTCCTGCCAGCGATTGCCATCTTTGAAATGCGCACTCTCGTTGAGGAGGAGACGCACGAGCTCAAGAGACCGGGGATGGTGTGATGGCCCATCAGACACCGGAACCATCGATTCACGGCCTGATGGCCGAATTCGACCGTCCGACGGCGCTCGTCGCGGCCGCCGAGAAGGCGCGGCTGGCCGGGTTTCGGAACATGGACGCATACACGCCTATTCCGATTGACGAGCTGGAGGAGGCGCTCGGGCTGCCGCGGACGCGTCTGCCTATCCTGGTGTTTCTCGGCGGGCTGCTCGGTGGAATCGGCGGATACAGCCTGCAGTACTGGACACAGACGATGGCGTATCCGATGAACGTGGGCGCCCGTCCGTTTCACAGCTGGCCGCAGTTCATACCGGTGACGTTCGAAACCACCGTGCTCGGCGCGGCGTTGACGGCGTTCATCGGCATGTGGGCGCTCAACAGGCTGCCGCAGCCGTATCACCCCGTTTTCAACGTCCCCGAGTTCGCGCGCGCGTCGAGTGATCGGTTCTTCCTCTGCATCGAGGCGACCGACCCCCGGTTCGACCGCAACGGCACGCGGCACTTCCTCGAGGGCCTGAATCCGGTTGGAGTATCCGAAGTTGCGCTGTAAATCAGCGATGGTGGTCGTTGTTCTCAGCGGCGCGCTCGCCGCGTGCCGTCAGGACATGCACGATGCGCCCCGGTACGAGCCGCTCGAGGCCAGCACGTTTTTTACCGATGGTGGATCGTCGCGCATGCTCGTGGCGAATACCGTGGCGCGGGGCCAGCTGCGCGAGGACGAGCATCTCTACACCGGCAAAGTCGCGGGTCAGCTGGTGACCGAGTTCCCGATGCCGGTGACGGCCGACACGATGGCGCGCGGACGGGAGCGTTTCGACGTTTTCTGCGCGCCGTGTCACGGCCGCACAGGTGAGGGCGCCGGTGTGATCGTGCTGCGCGGATTCAGGCGGCCGCCTTCGTACTACGAAGAGCGCCTCGTGAATGCGCCCGTCGGATACCTCTTCGACGTCATGACCAACGGCTTCGGGGCGATGCAGGACTATTCCGCGCAGGTGCCGGTGGCGGATCGATGGGCAATCGCCGCCTACATCCGCGCGCTGCAGTTGAGCCGCCGCGGCACGGCGAACGACGTGCCTGCGGACCGCCGTGCAGAACTCGATCGAAGCCCCGTGACGCCGGCGCCACCACCGCCGCCGGCAGGCACCGCAACGCAGGAGAACCGGTAGCGTGGAGATGACCTACAGCCCTCCTGTCGCGGATATCGATGCCCGTCGCTCGCGCGCGCTGGTCGTCGGCGTTGCCGGACTGATCGTCTGCGGAATCGGATTCTTCTTCGATCGCGACCATTTCTTCCGGTCGTGGCTGATCGCGTTCCTGTTGTTCCTGGGCATCTCGCTCGGATCGATGGCGCTGATGATGATTCAGCACCTGTCCGGCGGGACCTGGGGTGTTTTCCGCCGGGTCTTCGAGGCGTCCAGTCGCACGGTTCCGTTCATGTTCGTGCTGTTCGTTCCGGTCATTCTGGGGATGACGAGCCTGTACGTCTGGACGCATCCGGAGCACGTGCAGGCGGACGAAATCCTGCGGCACAAGTCGCTCTACCTCAACACCGGGTTCTTCATCGGGCGGGCGGTGCTGTATTTCGCAATCTGGAGCGGCTTGTCGATCGTGCTGAACAGGCTGTCGGCGCGCCAGGATACCGGCGAGGTCAGCGTCAATCCGACGATTCAGCGCGTCAGCGGCGCCGGGATCGTCCTCTACGCACTGACCGTAACGTTTGCGGGCATCGACTGGATCATGTCGATCAACCCCCACTGGTACTCGACGCTGTTCGGCTTCCTGATGATGGGCGGGCAAGGCCTTGCCGCGCTCGCCTTCACGATCGTCATCTGCACGATCCTGATCAAGCGCGAGCCGCTGAACAGCCTGTTCACACCGAACCACTTCCACGATCTCGGGAAGCTGATGTTCGCGTTCGTCATGTTGTGGGCCTATTTCAACTTCTCGCAATTCCTGCTCACCTACGCCGCGAATCTCATTGAAGAAATCCCGTACATGGTGGCGCGGACCAGCCATGGCTGGCAGTTCCTGGCGCTGTTCCTGATTGCCTTTCACTTTGCCGTGCCATGGCTGCTGCTGCTGTCGCGCAAGACCAAGCGCACGCCGCATCGGCTGGTGATCATCGCGGCATGGTTGCTGTTTGCCCGCTACGCCGATCTCTACATGATGGTGTCGCCGGAGTTCGCGTCAACAGGGCAGAACCTGCATCTCGTCGAAGGGGAGGCGGTCAGCCACTTCTTCGTGCATTGGCTCGACCTGGCGGCGCCGGTGGCGATCGGCGGCCTATGGTTCTGGATGTTCCTGACCGAGCTGAAGAAACGGCCGATGCTCGCGACCGGCGATCCGTATCTGCGGGAATCGCTGGCGAGTGCCGGAGGTCATCACTGATGGCCCATGCCAATCACCAGCCTTTGGTCGAGGGCGGAGGCGGACATGCCTCCGCGGAAGACGAGTACCTGGTCACGCCGCCGGGCAGCGGCCACGAGCATACCGACACCAACGTCGGGATCATCGTCAAGTTCGGCATCTGGCTGGCGATTTCCGCGATCGTCATTCATATCGGCCTCGGGCTTCTCTTTGTGGTGTTCGTCAAACAGAGTGAGGAGACGGCCGTGGAGTTCCCGCTGGCCGGCCAGGAGCATCGTCTTCCGGCCGCTCCAACGCTGCAGCAGTTTCCCGAGAACGAGTTCCATGACTTCCGGGTACGCGAAGAGGCGGTGCTTCAACAGTACGGCTGGGTGAACAAGGAGACCGGTGCAGTGCGGATGCCGATCGAAGAGGCGATGCGCCTCACCGTCGAGCGCGGCCTGCCGGTTCGCGCGCCGCAGACGACCGAGCCCCAGCCGGGTGCTCAGACGCAACCTGACGCCGCGCCGCGACAGGTACCCGGACTGATGCCAACGGATTCAAGCGCGGGCCGGACCATGGAAAGAAGAAGGCAATAGGACCATGAAGGCAGTAGTTCAAGATTCGAAATGCAGAATGCAAACCCGACAAGTTGTCGTCGCGGTTCTTGTTTGCATTTTGCATCTTGCGTTTTGCATCGCACCGGCACGCGCCCAGCTCCAGCCCGGCGTGCCGGGCCAGATGGGCCATCAGACCGGCATCGTCGCCTCGAATGTGCCACCGAAGCTCAAGTCAGTGACGTTTGCGCAGCGGCTGAATAACCAGATGCCGCTGGCTACGCCGCTGACCGACGAAGCAGGTCGGGCCGTGACTCTTGGCGACTACTTCGGGCGCAAGCCGGTCGTGCTGACGTTTGTCTACTACCAATGCCCGATGCTCTGCCCGCTGACGCTGAACGGCATTTCATCGGCGCTGAAGGTGCTGCCGTTTACGCCAGGCAAGGACTTCGAGGTCGTGGTCATCAGCTTCGATCCGCGCGACACGCCGGAGGCGGCGAATGCGAAGAAACGCGCGCATCTTGCCCACTGGAAGACCGAGGACACGGCGTCAGGCTGGCACTTTCTGACCGCCGAGGAGAGCGCGATCACGCAGCTGACGTCCGCCGCAGGTTTTGCCTATCAGTGGGACGACGCCACAAACCAGTTCGCCCATGTCAGCGGCCTGCTGACACTGACACCCGACGGCAGGCTGGCGCGCTATTTCTACGGCGTCGAATACTCGCCGAAGGATCTTCGGCTGGCGCTCATCGAATCCGGACAGGGGCGCATCGGGTCGCTGGTCGAGGAGGTTCTCCTGTTCTGTTTCGACTACGACCCGGCCACCGGCCGTTATGGGTGGGCCGTGATGACGCTGGTTCGTATCGGAGGGTTGCTCACTGTGGCCGCCGTGCTCGGTTTTGTGGTGGTGATGAGGCGCCGCGAAGGACGCGCTCCCCTGGAAAGGCACGCCTGAGCCTGTATGTCGTCCATTTTCCAACTCGTCCCTGATCAGGCGTCGACCATGGCAGCCGACGTGGACCGGCTGTACTGGTTCATTGTCGGCGTGACGGCGTTCTTCGCCATCCTGGTGTGCGTCCTCGTCGTCTACTTCGCGGTCCGATACCGGACCGAGGACCCGCTGAAGGTCGGCTCCCCGATTACCGGATCCATCCCGCTCGAGCTCGCGTGGTCAGTGATCCCGTTTCTGATTTCCGTCGTGATCTTCGTCTGGGCGGCGCAGGTGTTCTTCGATCTGTCCCGGCCGCCCGATCAGACGCTGGAGATCTACGCGACAGGCAAGCGCTGGATGTGGAAGTTCCAGCACCTCGATGGCAAGGCCGAGATCAACGAGCTCCATGTGCCGCTCGGCCGTCCGGTGAAGGTGACGTTCACGTCGGAAGACGTCCTGCACTCGCTTTTTTTCCCGTCGTTCCGCGTGAAGGCCGACGCGATTCCGGGCCGCTACAGCACGGTCTGGTTCAACGCGACGAAGACTGGTGAGTGGCACATCTTCTGCGCCGAGTATTGCGGCACCAGACACTCAGGGATGATCGGGACAGTCACCGTGATGGAGCCGGCCGCGTATCAGGCGTGGCTCAGTGGAGCCGGAGGCGGCGGGACGCTGGCCTCCCGTGGCGAACGGCTGTTCAGCGAGCTGGCGTGCAACACCTGTCATCTCGGCGACGGTTCCGGACGCGGACCGTCGCTGTTCAACAAATTTGGCACACAGGAACAGCTGGCGAACGGGTCGGTCGTCAACGTCGATGAGAGCTACGTGCGTGAATCAATCCTGACGCCGCAGATGAAGGTCGTTGCCGGCTACCAGCCGGTGATGCCCACGTTTCAGGGCCTCCTGAACGAGGAGAGCGTGATGGCGCTCATCGAGTATGTGAAGTCGCTGCAGTCATCGACCGGCGGCACCCCCGCGACGAATCCCGCCGGTGCACCGGCGGCCGCGCCAGCGCAGGAGAACCGGTAACACCATGGACATGACGCTCGCCGCGCCGCGCGTTGACTACCTGAACGTGAGGCACACCGTCGCGTCGTGGCTCCTGACCAAGGACCACAAGCGCATCGGCATCATGTACCTCGTCGTCGTCACCATCGCGTTCTTTGTCGGGGGTCTGTTCGCGTCGCTCATTCGCCTGGAGCTGGCGACGCCGGCCGGCGACCTCGTCAGCTCCGACACCTACAACAAGCTGTTCACGATGCACGGCGTGGCGATGGTCTTCTTCGTCCTCATCCCCGCCGTGCCGGCGATTCTCGGGAACTTCGTCCTGCCACTGATGCTGGGCGCGAAGGACGTCGCCTTTCCGAAGATCAACCTCCTCAGCTGGTACGTCTTCGTCATCGGCTTCCTGTTCACGCTCTACGCGATGATCACCGGCGGCGTGGACACCGGCTGGACGTTCTATACGCCGTACAGCAGCCGCGCCTCGAGCACGAACGTGATGATGACGGGCATCGGTGTGTTCATCACCGGGTTCTCGTCGATCCTGACCGGCCTCAACTTCATGGTCACGATCCACCGCATGCGCGCGCCGGGACTCACCTGGTTCCGCTTGCCGCTGTTCGTGTGGGCCATCTACTCGACGAGCCTCGTGCAGGTCCTGGGCACGCCGGTCATTGCGATTACCGTGCTCGCCCTCGCCGTCGAGCGCGGTCTTGGTTTCGGCATCTTCGATCCGGCGCTGGGCGGCGACCCGGTGCTCTTCCAGCACCTGTTCTGGTTCTATTCACACCCGGCGGTCTACATCATGATCCTGCCGCCGATGGGCGCCATCAGCGAGGTGCTCGCCTGCTTCTCGCGTAAGAACATCTTCGGCTACTCGTTCGTCGCGTTCTCGAGCCTCGCCATCGCCATCTTCGGGTTCCTGGTGTGGGCACACCACCTGTTCGTCGCCGGTATCTCGGTTTATTCGGCGCTGGTGTTTTCCTTCCTCACCTACGCGGTCGCGATCCCATCGGCGGTGAAAACGTTCAACTGGACGGCAACGCTCTACCAAGGCGCGATCTGGCTGAAGGCGCCGATGATCTGGGCGATCTGCTTCCTCGGCCTGTTCCTCGTCGGTGGTTTGACCGGGCTCTTCACGGCAGCGCTCGGCGTCGACGTGCACATACACGACACTTACTTCGTCGTCGCGCACTTCCACTTCATCATGGTCGGCGGCGCGATCATGGGCTACTTCGCGGGTCTCCATTACTGGTGGCCGAAGATGACGGGCCGGATGTATTCGGACATCTGGGCCAAGGTCGCCGCCGTCATCGTATTCGTCGGATTCAATCTGACCTTCGGACCGCAGTTCATCCTCGGCTACCTCGGGATGCCGCGCCGGTATCACATGTATCCGGAAGAGTTCCAGGTGCTGAACGTGCTCTCGTCCGCCGGCGCCTCGATCCTCGCCGTCGGATATGTGCTCGTCGCCATCTACCTCATTGCCTCCCTGTTCAGGGGCGAAAAGGCGGGCGAGAACCCGTGGCACGCCACCGGGCTCGAGTGGACGACGCAGTCGCCGCCGCTGCCGCACAACTTCGAGACGCAGCCGGTGGTCACCGAAGGTGCCTACGAGTACTCGAAACGGGAGATCAAAGTTGTCTGACGCGGCAGCGATAACCGGCGACGCGCACGCGCACGGTCATCATCCGGATCTCCAGCATCACTTCGACACGCTGGAGCAGCAGCACGAGGCGGCGACACTCGGGATGTGGCTGTTCCTCGTCACCGAAGTACTCTTCTTCGGCGGTCTGTTCCTGGCCTACATGCTCTACCGCGTCTGGTATCACGAGGCATGGGTGGCGGGGAGCAAGGAGCTCAGCATCGCGCTCGGCGGATTCAACACGGTCGTCCTCATCGGCAGCAGCTTGACGATGGCGATGGCGGTGCGTTCCGCGCAGACCGGATATCGGCGCGCGACCATCGGCTGGCTGCTCGGCACCATGGCGCTCGGCCTCACGTTCCTGATCGTCAAGGTCTTCGAATACAAGGACAAGTTCGATCATCATCACGTGCCCGGCTACGACTTCCACGTCGACGCGGCGCACGCCGGCATCGCCGGGCCGATGGAGATCTTCTTCTCGCTCTACTTCACGATGACCGGCCTGCACGCATTGCACATGATCATCGGCTTCGGTCTGATGTCGGTCATCACGTGGATGGCGTACAAGCGACGTTTCTCGCCGCAGTGGTATACGCCGGTCGAGATGAGCGGGTTGTACTGGCACTTCGTCGACATCGTCTGGATCTTCCTGTTCCCGCTGCTTTATCTGGTGGATCGGACGCAGTAGCCATGTCTCACATCGCCCCAAAGTCGATGTACTACACCATCTTCGGAATACTGATGGTGATGACCGCGCTGACGGTGTATGCCGCCTTCCATCACCTCGGGGTGTTCAACTTTCCGGTGGCCATCGGTATCGCGATTACGAAGGCGACGCTCGTCGTCCTGTTCTTCATGCACGCGAAGTACAGCAGCAGGCTGACCAAGCTGTTCGTCGGGATGTCGTTCTTCTTCCTGATCATCATGTTCGCGCTGACATTGACGGATTACATGTCGCGCGGGCTGAAGACGTACCCGGGCGGCGCCGGCGGCGCTGGTTACGGGGTGCGGTCCGCGGCGCCGGCGCACGGGGCTCCGGCCGCTGAAGAACACAAGGAAGGCGCGGCGGAACCCGCGCATTAGCACCGGGTCCGCCTGAAGGCGGACACTACGTCCCCGGACGTATGTAGTGTCCGGCTTTAGCCGGACCTAGAACACCTCGCCGAACAGGCTCCAGGTCTTTTCACGTGCCCGGATGTGCAGCGGGCGCGACCGCCAGGAATCCAGGTCCAGCCGTTTCGAGTGTCCACGGTCGCGCTCGAAATCCTCGCGCAGCCGGTTCGCGACGGCGCGGTCGAACACCACGACGTTGAGCTCGTCGTTCAGTTCGAACGACCGGTTGTCGAAGTTCGCCGACCCGACGATGCTCAGGATGCCGTCCACGATCACGGCTTTGGTGTGCATCATCGTCGGCTGATATTCGTGGATCTCGATTCCCTGCTGCAGCAGCTCTCCGTACTGGGCGCGGCTCGCGAACTTCACCGGCTTGGCGTCGGTGATATCGCCTTCAACCAGCATCCGCACGCGTACGCCGCGCCGCCGTGCGTCGGCCAGGCTCCACGCCGTCGAGGCATCGGTGATCAGGTACGGCGACTGGATGTCGATCGATTCGCGCGCGGCGGCAAGGGACAGCAGATAGACGAGTTTCAGCGCATTGGTGCCGCCTTCAGGAGAGCTCCAGACCACGATCGAGCTCGCCGGTCCGCGCGGATTTGGATCGTGCGGGATCACGTCCGGATCGACGATACCGCCTGTCTCGATCCAGTTTTCGTTGAACGCCGCTTCGACGTCGGTGGCCGCCGGACCCACGACCTTGACGTGCGTGTCGCGCCACTTGCGTGCCTTTTCCGTGTCGCGCGCCCACTGGTCCGCAATACCGATTCCGCCGACGAATGCGACGTCACCATCGACGATCAGCGCCTTGCGGTGCGTCCGGTAGTTCACTTCTTCGATCGCCCGGCTTCGAACCTTGTTGAACCACCCGATGCGGCACCCGGCATCCTCCAACCGGGACGCGTCTTCATCGCTGAGCTTTGCGCCGAACGCGTCGAAGACGAGTCGCACTTCGACACCGCGCTGCGCCGCGGCCACGAAGGCATCGGTGAACTGGCGCGCGATGTCCTCTTTGCTGTCGTAGATGTAGCCTTCGAACGCGACCCGGTGTTTTGCCGCGCCGATCGCGGCAAGCATTTCGGGAAAGGCAGTGTCACCGTTCGTCAGCACGGTGTACCGATCTCCGGATGTGAGCGCGTGGCCCGACAGCTTCGCCAGATATCCCGGGAACCGCGGATCGGTTGCGGCGAGCGACGTCCTGACGCGCAGCGTTTCCTGGTCCTGGGCGACGACCAGGCCCATTCCAACGATGATGACGCCGATGACGATACCGATGATGAGGTTGCGCGGCTTCGGCAGCTTCATGCTGCCGGCAAGAGTTGCAAGCTGAGGACCGCAGGCGCCCTTAAAGGGCGCCCTACGTAGGGCACCCCTTTAGGGGTGCCTTAACGGTTGAGCCAGTAGCTCGCCTTCACCATGAAGATGTGGGTCGCGTCCGCGGTGAAGGCCGAACGAAGGTCGCGCATCGGGCTGAACTCACCAGGCCGGGCGAAATCGGTCTGGGACAGGTACCAGACGAAGAACAGCGTGCTGCCAGGCTTGTACTCCCAGCGCATCACGACGTTGCCGCGCAGCGATTTGGTGTTGAAATCCGGGTTCGTTGCGATCGTCACCGGGTCGAACTGGAAGCTTTTCGGCAGCGCAAGCCGGCGGATGTTGCTGTAATCGCCGACCGCCACGAACGGCTGCAGGTAGGTTTGCACCGTCAGGTCGCGCGTAAAGGCGTACGTCGTCCGGACCGTCACGTCGACGACGTCGCGATCGAGTGTTCCGTAGACGTGATCCGTAGCGCCGTCGCCGTCGGTGTCGCTGTTTTGGATCCATTGCGCCGGGTCCCTGGCGTAGTTGTAGTTCAGCGAGAACGACGCCTGCAGCCGATCCGATGGCTGCAGTGAGAAGTAAGGCGAATACGTACCGCCGCCGGCTCCGTCGCCGGCATCGTTACGGAAGCGGTTGCCGTAGAACCCGATCGACCACGGTTTCCGCGAGTCGCTGTTGAAGCGGTAGAACATCCCGCTGTTGCCGGGTCGCAGAATCGGCGGCCCGCCGCGGGTGTCGAGATCGTCGAAGATCTCGAAATTTCTCCATCCGCCGCCGACCACCTGCCAGAAGTTCATGAAGCGGACGTTCACTCCGTACTCGGAGTAGCGGCCGATCAACAGCCTTTCGTCCGTCCAGTCGTTTCCGATGTAGGCGAATCCCCAGACGCTGCGCAGCTTCTTCCACGGATCGGGGTTGCCAACCTCGGCCGACCCGCTCACTTGGTTCCGATTCGCGCGCGTGCGGAAGAAGCCGATGTCGTTGATACGGAAGTCGCGGCCGAAGTGATCGTAATGAACGCCCGTGTTGACGTGCTTGCTCGAGTAGTTGAAGTTGGTGACGCCGCCGCCGCTGGTTTTCATGCCTCCCAGGCCTGGCGCGCGCGTGACGGCCCAGTGGCCATTGAACGTCGTTCGATTCCGATTCCACCGCAGGTTGTAGTCGAAGCCTCCGGTAACAGCGTCGTCCGTTTGCTCTCGGAGGACACCGGTGACAATTCCACCGATATTCGACGAGCCGTTCATGACGTCGCGCTGGATCCGGGCGACGTTGTAGGACGTCGCGGGCTCGATCAGCCGTTCGCCGCGGATGTACGACGTGGAGCCGTCGGCGCCGATCACGGGCGACTCGATAGTTGCGTACTCGCGGGCGGTCAACGCCGTCATCGCGCCGTAGGTCCAGCCGCCGCCTTTGCCGGTGAGCTTCGTCGCGCCGAGGATCGTCGTTTCAGCCGGGGCGTCGAGCCGCCGTTCCCCTGTTGCGAGCGGAAGCCGGCCCGGCGATCGCCCGATTCTGCGCGAGTGGAACAGCTGGAAGTTACCGTAGGGCGGCACGAAGGTCCGGCTGTCTTCCAGAAAGAACGGGCGCTTCTCCGGGAAGAAGGTTTCAAAGACCGACAGGTTCAGCACTGCGGGGTCCTGTTCGACCTGTCCGAAGTCCGGGTTGAACGTTGCCGACAGCGTGGCGCCGGTTCCAAGTCCCCATCGGGCATCCAGGCCGGCCGATGCGCCCCCTTCGTTGGATCGCGCGGGCAGGAACTCGCCGCGCGCGAGCGTATACGGAATCAGCTCCAGCCGTCCGGGCGCGGGCAACTGCTGGTCGAACACGACGTGACCAAAAAACGACACCTCGCCGCGTTCGCCGCGCGGTTTCGGTACCCAAGTCCCGTTCTCGCTCTTGCGGCGGATCTGCCGCTGGATGTTGAACCCCCACACCTGGCCGGGCTGCGGCGATGCGGAAAACCGCATCTGTGAGAACGGAATGCGGAACTCCGCGGTCCAGCCCGTATCAGTGATTTCGCTGCGGACGTCCCAGACCGCGTTGTAATCGTTGTCGCGATTCGTGTCGTCGTAGAAGGTGAAATCGCCCTGCCATCCGGACGGATTGGTGGAGAAGTTGTACGCGGTCTGATGATCGTGACGGGCGTCGAATCCAATGGTGATCGAGTCGGTTGGCGGGTTTTCGTCCCGGCGCCCGAGTCCGGCGGCGATCAGTTTCGCGTCGGAGTCGAGCGCCGACACGGCGACGTAGATATACCGATCGTCGAACGCGATCTGCACGCGCGTGTCGTCGGTCATCGGCTTGCCGTTGTCGGGGTCGCGCTGCGTCAGCCCCCCGCCGGCCTCGGCGAGCTGCCAGCTCTCGTCCGACAGCCTGCCGTCGATCGATGGCGGCGTCCCGGTAATTCGCAGCGCCCGCACGACCTTGCCGTCCTTGTGTGTCCGGTTTGGCTCGTTGCCGCTCACCGCCTGAACCTGGGCCGACGCCGCATGGGCACAGAGCAGCAGTCCTGCGGCGAGGGCTATTCCGACGAGTGAGGGACGTTGCACCATGCATTGGACCTTGGCGCGGCCAAAATGGTTGGCAACCCGCGCGACGTTCGAGGTACAAAACCGGGACCCGACCACAAAGGTTACGGACGAAAGAGGCAGACAGGTGCGCGCAATCGTTCTTGAACAAGACGAGGTTCAGATGGACCAGGTTCGGCCCGCGCCAAACCCGGCCGCAGACGAAGTGCTGGTCCGGGTGACGCGCGCCGGCGTCTGCGAAACCGACCTCCAGTTGATAAAGGGCTACATGGGCTTCAGCGGCGTGCTTGGCCACGAGTTCGTCGGCGTCGCGGAATCCGGTCCCTACGCGGGCCAACGGGTCGTGGGCGAGATCAATTGCGCCTGCTGGACCTGCGACACCTGCCGCAACGGCCTGCCAACACATTGTCCGAACCGGACCGTCCTCGGGATTCTCAATCACGACGGCGCGTTTGCCGAGCTGATTGCCGTGCCGCAGCGCAATCTCCATCGAGTGCCCGACTCGATTCCCGACGACATCGCCGTATTCACCGAGCCCGTAGCCGCCGCGTTTCAGATTCCGGCGCAGCTCGAGATCGCCGCAACCGATCGGATCGTGATCCTCGGCGATGGCCGGCTTGGAAATCTGTGTGCCCAGGTGCTCGCATCGATTTCCGATGAGGTGCTCGTTGTCGGAAAGCATCGGGACAAGCTGGCGCTCCTCGAAGCAATGGGGCTCAGGACGGCTCTCCTTGACGACGACCTTCCCCCCCGTGCGGCCGACCTCGTCGTTGATTGCACCGGCTCCGAGACCGGTCTACCGACCGCGTTGAAGCTGGTTCGTCCCCGCGGAACGATCGTGCTGAAGACAACGGTCGCGGGTACGCAGACGCTGGCGTGGGCCCCGTTCGTCATCGATGAAGTGACACTCGTCGGCTCGCGGTGCGGCCCGTTCGATCAGGCGCTCCATGCGCTGGAGCACGGCCTGGTAGACGTCGAGCCGTTGATTGCCGACCGGTTCAATCTTTCCAATGGCCTCCTGGCGCTGCAGCGGGCGCAGCAGAAGGGCGTTCTGAAGGTTCTTCTCGAGATGGAATCGTCGGCGTGACAGTCACCAGGCGTGTAGCGATCGCGGCGTGCGTTCTGGCCGCTGCGTGCCGTCCCACGACAGAAGCGGAGTCCTCAGCGGATCGGCGGATCGTCGAACGTTCGCGCCTCAGCATGGGCTCGGAGGTCCGAATCACCGCATCGGTGTCCGACGAACCCGACGCGCTCCGTGCGTTCGAGAAGGTGTTCGACGAGTTCGATCGTCTCGACCGGCTGTTGAGCGTCTGGCACGCCGGGAGCGACGTGTCGCGCGTCAACTCCGAGGCAGGACGCGCGCGCGTGACGGTCACTGCCGAGACGCTCGAGGTCCTTCGAACCGCAATCCTGGTCGGCGAGTGGACCGGCGGAAAGTTCGACGTGACGTTCGGCGCGCTGTCGGGACTGTGGAAGTTCGATCACGATCAGGACAATCGGATTCCACGGCCGGAGGATGTCCGTGCACGGCTGCCCGATATCGATTACCAGGCCGTCGAGTTGAATCGGGACCGACGAACGGTCTTTCTGCCCCGCACAGGAATGCGCCTTCATCTCGGAGGAATCGGCAAGGGCTACGCTGTTGACCGCGCGGCGGCGATTCTTCGAGCGGACGGCATCAGCGACTTTCTCATCCAATCCGGCGGCGATCTCTACGCGAGCGGCGCGCGCAGCGACCGGCCATGGCGTGCGGCGATCCGCGATCCGCGCGGTCCGGCGGACCGACTCTTTGCGGCGATGAACGTCCGCGATGAAACCTTCAGCACGTCGGGCGACTACGAGCGGTACTTCATGCATGGCGGGCAGCGCTATCACCACATCCTGGATCCGGACAGCGGCGAGCCGGCGCGAGGGTGTCGCAGTGTGACCATCGTCACCAGGCAGGCGATGCTGGCTGACGCGCTATCGACGGGCGTGTTCGTGCTGGGACCTCAGGCGGGAATGGCCCTGATCGAAACGCTTCCCGACGTCGAAGGGGTCATCGTCACCGACACCAACGTGGTGATGGTCTCGAGCGGGCTCACGGAGCGGCTGGAGCGGCTGCATTCGCCGACCGACGCGCCATGATCTCGCTCTTGCGGATGATGATCAGGTGGTGCGGACACTTGCGGGTGTCCTCATAGATCCGTTCGCAGTCGTCGCAGCGCACGCACTCGGTCAGCACGATCTCGGGCCCGCGAATCGCGCCCCACTCACAGGCCTTCTCGCAGATCCGGCAGTGCCGGCATTCCGACCATCGCTTGATGCGGAACACCGTCAGTTTCGACAGCACGCCGAGCGCGGCGCCAACGGGACAGAGGAACCGGCAGTACAGATTGCGCACGAACAGCGAGGCGATGAGCAGGACACCCAGTCCGGCCCACAGCGGCGCCGTGCTGTGCATGCCGAACATCCAGAACGGCTCGATGTACGGATAAATCAGCGGATCGCGCGTGACGAGGAAATACCCGATTGCGCCGGCGAGGATTCCGTACTTGATCAGCGATGCGCGGCGTTCGAGCGCCCGCGGCACCTTGATCTGCCACCGGTTCGGCGCGACGCGATCCATCAACTGCGTCAGCGCGCCAAAGGCGCACAGCCGGCCGCAGTAGACGCGGCCCCACAACACGGTCGAGACGACGGTCACGATGGCCAGGAGATACCAGGCGAGGTTCTGGCGGAAGATGGGCAGGTTGCCGCCGAACAGGCCGAACACGTTGACGATCGAGATCAGCTGGCTCTTGTAGAAGCCGAGGTAGGCGACAGCGCCGACGAGCGTGGCGTACTTGAGCGTGACGCTCTTGCGAAAAAAGCTCACGAAGGCGAAGACGAGAAAGGCGCCAACAGCAATCAGATCCACCGCCTGCGCCCGGATGTCGTCGGCCCAGGTCGCGACCTCTTCCTCGTCCTCGTCGAAGTTCCACCCGCTGTCACCGGCGGCGCGCGGCTCCGCGTCCCTGGACTGTGCCACGAGCGGCGCGCTCAGGCCGGCGGCGAGGATCAGTAGGAGAACGAGGAGCTTCACGGCTTCGGGGGTGCGATCAGCTCGCGGGCGACCCGGCGCGCGCTGTTGCGGATCGCCCGCACCGCGCTGGACATGGTGATTGTCGCGCGCGAGACGGCGTCGATGTCCGTCCCCAGGCGGAACGGATCGCGGATGTCTTTGCCTTTGAACGTCGCGGCGAAGTTCGGGCGATCGATGGAGAAGTCGCCGTACGGCTCGCGGTGGTCGGTGATGATAATGCCGGTGAGCATGCCCTTCAGGTCGAGGCCGACCAGCATCACGATCGGACCGCCGTACCCGCGCTCGAGCGGGCTGACTTCGGTGGTCAGGAACGCATACCCGATGACATCCTGGGACTTCGGCCCGGCCAGCGCCTTGAAATGCGGCGGCTCGCCCCCTTTGGGTGAAAATGCTGTCGCAGACGGAAAAAGCTGTTTCAGCCGTGCCTGGAGCGGATCCGTGGACTGGCCGGTCATCACGATCGTTGCACCCACGACGAGCGTGACTGCGGCGGCTGCGCGCTTCAGAATCATCCGGGACAGAAAATTATAAGGGACCCTATGCAGAGAAAGCTGTGGAGTCCGGCATTAGCCGGATTGGTGATGTTCGCCGCGACGCTTGATTTGCGCGCACAGGCCCCTGCCGAGCCGCCGAATCCGCTGACGAGCGTGAAACGGCTCAAGTGCCGCTTTCCAACGGCCTCGGCCGCCGCCTGGAAGAGCGGCGACCCGCAGGTGCAGATCAAGACGCAGGAGCTGCTCTTCGAAATCACCGCCATCGACGTGCAGGATGGAACCGCGGAATACCTCGGGACCGCCGGCCGTGCCTTCGTCACGGCCGTGCTGTCGGGCTGGAGCCTCTACTTCGTCGAAAACTCCGTCGGTCAGCTCAACGTCACCACGGTGTTCGCGCAGGAGGCCGCGCCAAAGCGCCTGAAGGCCGTTCATTCGCGGCACGGGTATCTGCAGATGACGGTCGGGCGCTACATCGCGGAGCCGTCCGTGTCGCAGAACTACGGCGACTGCGAGATCGTCGACTAGAGGCCGACCTTCAGGTCGGCCTTTCAGGTCGGCCTTTCAGGTCGTAGTGTCCGCCTTTAGCACTACTTTGTCATCTTCGTAGCGGCGCGTTCCGGCGAAAGCTGTCGAGCATGTGGAGCAGCCGTCGGTTGTGCAGCACGTAGAGCAGGCCCATGATCTCGCGAACCCAGCCGCGGACGACAG
>JBOGIQ010000003.1:0-66583 GCA_050742535.1 Vicinamibacterales bacterium
CGTCTGCGACATCTGCGGCCACACCGTCGGGATGAAGCTGAAGTACGACGTCGACGAGTGCCAGGAGCGCGGCATGACCTACGCCGTGCCTCTCAAGGTGACGATCCGCCTCGTCGTCTGGAACAAGGACCCGGAAACCGGTGTCAAGACCATCCGCGACATCAAGGAGCAGGAGGTCTACTTCGGCGACATTCCGCTGATGACGGACAACGGCACGTTCATCATCAACGGCACCGAGCGCGTCATCGTCTCGCAGCTCCACCGGTCGCCCGGCGCGTTCTTCCACTCCGAGGACAAGACGCTCTACATCGCTCAGATCATTCCGTACCGCGGGTCGTGGGTGGAGTTCGAGTACGACCAGAAGAACCTGCTGTATGTCCGCATCGACCGCAAGCGCAAGTTCCTGGCGTCGGTGTTCCTGCGCGCGCTCGGGCTGCGCGGCGCGGACGAGATCATCCGCACCTTCTACTCGGTCGACCGCATCTTCCTGAACAAGGGCGCCTCGCTGATGTGGTCCGTGGCCGACAGCCTGGTCGGGCTGCGGGCGGCGGCGGACGTGAAGGCCGGCGACTTCTCGGTGCAGTCGGGCAAGAAGATCAGCTCGAACGCCCTGGCGGCGCTGCGCAAGGCGAATATCGCGACGGTCGCGATTGCCGACGAGGCGCTCGAAGGCGCCTTCGCCGGGGCGGACATCGTCGATCCGGAAACGGGCGAAGTCATCCTCGAGGCCAACGAGGAGCTGACGCCGCGCGTCATCTCGATGGCGCAGGAGAAGAAGGTCGAGCACATCGAGGTGTTCTTCCCCGAGCGCGATGACGTTGGCGCGATCATCAGCCAGACGCTGAAGAAGGATCCGATCCGCACCCACGAGGAAGCGCTGATCGAGATCTACCGGCGGCTGCGGCCGGGCGATCCACCGACGCTCGACAGCTCGCGCTCGCTGTTCGAGAACATGTTCTTCAACCCGCAGAAGTACGACTTCTCGCGCGTCGGCCGTCTGAAGCTGAACACCAAGCTCGGGCTGAAGACGCCGCTCGACGAGAAGATCCTGCACCCGCAGGACTTCTACGAGGTCATCAAGTACCAGCTGAAGCTGCGGAAGAACCCGCAGAACGTCGACGACATCGATCACCTGGGCAACCGCCGCGTCCGCTCGGTCGGCGAGCTCCTGGAGAACCAGTTCCGCATCGGCCTGGTCCGCATGGAGCGCGCGATCAAGGAAAAGATGTCGGTCTACCAGGAAATGGCGACGGCGATGCCGCACGACCTGATCAACGCGAAGCCGGTGATGGCGGCGATTCGCGAGTTCTTCGGGTCGTCGCAGCTGTCGCAGTTCATGGACCAGACGAACCCGCTCTCCGAGATCACGCACAAGCGGCGTCTCTCGGCGCTCGGGCCCGGCGGTCTGTCGCGCGAGCGCGCCGGCTTCGAGGTGCGCGACGTGCACCCGACGCACTACGGCCGCATCTGCCCGATTGAGACGCCGGAAGGTCCGAACATCGGCCTGATCTCGTCGCTCTCGTGCTACGCGCGGATCAACGAGTTCGGGTTCATCGAGTCGCCCTACCGCAAGGTCAAGGACGGCCGCGTCATCGACTTCGTCCAGGTCACGAACACCGGCGGCAACGCCAAGTACAAGGTGGGCGAGGTGGTCGAGGCCGACGATCTCGTCGGCGCCGACGGCCGCTCGAAGAAGAAGGGCGTGGAGTTCGAGCCCTATTCCTACTACCTGTCGGCGTGGGAAGAGGACCACTACATCATCGCGCAGGCGAACGCGCCGCTCGACGAGGACTTCAAGTTCAAGCAGGACCGCGTCAACGCCCGCCGCGCCGGCGACTTCATCCTGGCGCCGCGCGCCGAGGTGCAGTTCATCGACGTCTCGCCGAAGCAGCTCGTCTCCGTCGCCGCCTCGCTGGTGCCGTTCCTCGAGAACGACGACGCCAACCGCGCGCTGATGGGATCGAACATGCAGCGCCAGGCCGTGCCGCTGCTGCGCGCGCGCAGCCCGTATGTCGGCACCGGCATGGAGTACATCACCGCGCGCGACTCGGGCGCGGTGGTCGTGACGCGCCGCGCCGGCACCGTCGACTACGTCGACAGCCAGCGCATCGTCGTCCGCGTCGAAGGACAGGGCGATGGCGACGACGTCAGCAAGGAGATGGGCGCTGACATCTATCCGATGACCAAGTTCAAGCGGTCGAACCAGAACACCTGTATCAACCAGAAGCCGATCGTGCGCGTCGGCCAGAAGGTGGCCAAGGGTCAGGTGCTGGCCGACGGTCCGTGCACGGAGCTCGGCGAGCTGGCGCTCGGACGCAACGTGCTCGTCGCGTTCATGCCGTGGCGCGGCTACAACTTCGAGGACGCGATCCTGGTCTCCGAGAAGATGGTGAAGGAGGACTACTACACCTCCATCCACATCGAGGAGTTCGAGATCGAGGCGCGCGACACCAAGCTGGGGCCGGAAGAGATCACGCGCGACATCCCGAACGTGTCGGAGACCTACCTGCGCGATCTCGACGACAGCGGCATCATCCGCATCGGCGCCTACGTGAAGCCGGGCGACATCCTGGTCGGCAAGGTGACGCCGAAGGGCGAGACGCAGCTCACTCCCGAAGAGAAGCTGCTGCGCGCGATCTTCGGTGAGAAGGCGGGCGACGTGCGCGACGCCTCGCTCATCTGCCCGCCGGGCATCGAAGGCATCATCGTCGGCGTCAAGATCTTCTCCCGCAAGGGCATCGAGAAGGATGACCGGGCGAAGGCGATCGAGCAGGAAGAGCTCGACATGATGGAGAAGAACCTGCAGGACGAGATCCGCATTCTTCACGACGAGGTGAAGAAGCGCGTCGTGCAGATGCTCGGGAACCAGACGCTGCGCGCCGACGCCTTCGACGAGTACGGGCGCGAGCGGCTGCTGAAGAAGGGCACCGTGCTGACGCAGGACGTCATGCAGGAGCTGCCGTACCAGCAGCTGGTGCGTCTGAAGATCCAGAGCGACGATCCGCGGCTCGAGGGCGACCTCCGGCTGCTCGAGGAGCGCACCGAACGGCAGGTCGAGGTGATCCGCCAGCTCTTCGAGGAGAAGAAGGAGAAGATCCGCCGCGGCGACGAGCTGCCCCCGGGCGTCATCAAGCTCGTGAAGGTGTACGTGGCGATGAAGCGCAAGCTGTCGGTCGGCGACAAGATGGCCGGCCGCCACGGCAACAAGGGCGTCATCGCGCGCATCCTGCCCGAGGAGGATATGCCGTATCTGCCGGATGGAACGCCGGTGGAGATCGTGCTCAACCCGCTCGGCGTGCCGTCGCGGATGAACGTCGGCCAGATTCTCGAGACGCACCTCGGCTGGGCCGCGCATGCGCTCGGCCTGTATTTCGCGACGCCAGTGTTCGACGGTGCCACTGAGCAGGAGATTAAGAACTGGCTCGAGCAGGCGGGCCTGCCGAAGACCGGCAAGACGCTGCTCTACGACGGCATGACCGGCCAGTCGTTCGAGCAGGACGTCACCGTCGGCTACATCTACATGCTGAAGCTGTCGCACCTGGTCGACGACAAGATCCACGCGCGATCGATCGGGCCGTACTCGCTGATCACGCAGCAGCCGCTCGGCGGCAAGGCGCAGTTCGGCGGCCAGCGCTTCGGCGAAATGGAGGTCTGGGCGCTCGAGGCCTACGGCTCGGCGCACATCCTCCAGGAGCTGCTCACGGCGAAGTCGGACGACGTCACCGGACGCGCCAAGATTTACGAGGCGATCGTCAAGGGCGACGCGTCGTTCACGCCGGGGCTGCCCGAATCGTTCAACGTCCTCATTCGCGAGCTGCAGTCGCTCTGCCTCGATGTCGAATTGATTTCGACAAAGAAGCGTCCGGCCGAGCCTCTGCCCGTGACTGACGGCGAACCGGTACTGGAGCAGGTATAACCATGCGGCCAAGTTTTCACGACAGCAAGACCTCGCTTCGCGCCGACTTCGACGCGATCCGCATCTCGCTCGCCTCGCCCGAGAAGATCCTCTCGTGGTCGTTCGGCGAGGTGACGAAGCCGGAGACGATCAACTACCGCACGTTCAAGCCGGAACGCGACGGCCTGTTCTGCGCCAAGATCTTCGGCCCGATCACCGACTGGGAGTGCCTCTGCGGCAAGTACAAGCGCATGAAGCACCGCGGGGTGATCTGCGACAAGTGCGGCGTCGAGGTGACGCAGGCCAAGGTGCGCCGCGAGCGCCTCGGCCACATCACGCTGGCCACGCCGGTCAGCCACGTGTGGTTCTTCAAGGGGCTGCCGAGCCGCATCGGCCATCTCCTCGACATCTCGCTGCGCGATCTCGAGCGCATCCTCTACTTCGAGGGCTACGTCGTCGTCGATCCGGGCGAGACCGACCTCAAGCAGAACCAGCTGCTCAACGAAGAGCAGTACCGCAAGGCGCGCGAGGACTTCGGCAACAAGTTCAAGGCGCAGATGGGCGCCGAGGCGATCAAGGAGCTGCTGCGCCGCGTCAACATCGAGAAGCTGGCCGAGGAGCTGCGTGTCAAGATGCGCAACGAGAACTCGGTCCAGAAGAAGCTGAAGTTCGCCAAGCGGCTGAAGGTCGTCGACAGCTTCCGCAAGTCGAACAACCAGCCGAACTGGATGATTCTCGACGTCATCCCGGTCATTCCGCCGGAGCTGCGTCCGCTGGTGCCGCTCGACGGCGGCCGCTTCGCGACCTCCGACCTCAACGACCTCTATCGCCGCGTCATCAACCGCAACAACCGGTTGAAGAAGCTGATGGAGCTGAAGGCGCCGGACGTCATCATCAGGAACGAAAAGCGCATGCTGCAGGAAGCGGTCGACGCGCTGTTCGACAACGGCCGCCGCGGGCGCGTGCTGCGCGGCGCGAACAACCGGCCGCTCAAATCGCTCTCCGACACGCTGAAGGGCAAGCAGGGACGCTTCCGCCAGAACCTGCTCGGCAAGCGCGTCGACTACTCGGGCCGCTCCGTCATCGTCGTCGGGCCGGAGCTGAAGCTGCACCAGTGCGGTCTGCCGAAGAAGATGGCGCTCGAGCTGTTCAAGCCGTTCATCTACAACAAGCTCGAAGAGCGGCAGCTCGTCGCCACCATCAAGCAGGCCAAGGAGATGGTGGAGCAGCAGCGTCCGGAGGTGTGGGACATCCTCGAAGAGGTCATCCGCGAGCACCCGGTGCTGCTGAACCGCGCGCCGACGCTGCATCGGCTCGGCATCCAGGCGTTCGAGCCGGTGCTGGTCGAAGGCAAGGCGATCCGCATCCATCCGCTGGTCTGCACGGCGTTCAACGCCGACTTCGACGGCGACCAGATGGCGGTCCACATCCCGCTGTCGCCCGAGGCGCAGATCGAGGCGTCGGTGCTGATGATGTCGTCGAACAACATCCTCTCGCCGGCCAACGGCGCGCCGATCGCGGTGCCGTCGCAGGACATCGTGCTGGGCTGCTATTACCTGACGAAGGCCAAGGTCGGGGCGAAGGGCGAGGGCCGTGCGTTCGGCAACACCGAAGACGTGATGCTCGCGCTCGAAGCGGGCGCGCTGGAGACGCTGTCACCGATCCGCCTGCGTTTCACCGGGTCGCTGATGGACCTGACCACGGCGCGCGATGACCAGGACGTGCTGCACACCGACGTGCAGGACGTACAGGGCAAGATCATCAACACCACCGTGGGCCGCGTGCTGCTCAACGAGCAGCTGCCCAGCTTATTCCCGTATGTCAACGGCCTCCTCAAGAAGAAGGGGCTGCAGCAGCTGGTGCAGAAGTGCTACCTGGACTTCGGCCTCGAGCGCACCGTCGAGATGCTCGACGCGCTGAAGAACCTCGGGTTCACGTATGCCACCCGGTCTGGCCTGTCGATCGGCATCGACGACCTGATCATCCCGGCGAACAAGGGGCAGCTGGTCGACAACGCCCGCAACGAGGTGATCAAGGTCGAACAGCAGTACCTCGAAGGGGCGATCACCAACGGCGAGCGCTATAACAAGATCATCGCCGTCTGGTCGGAGGTCACCGAGAAGATCGCCGACGAAATGTTCGGCGAGATGGCGGACATGGATCGCAGCGGCCGAAACTTCAATCCGGTGTACATCATGGCCGACTCGGGCGCCCGCGGCTCGAAGCAGCAGATCCGGCAGCTGGCCGGGATGCGCGGCCTGATGGCGAAGCCGTCCGGCGAAATCATCGAGACGCCGATCACGTCGAACTTCCGTGAAGGCCTCACCGTGCTGCAGTATTTCATCTCCACGCACGGTGCGCGCAAGGGTCTCGCGGACACGGCGCTCAAGACGGCCGACTCAGGCTACCTGACGCGCCGCTTGGTTGACGTGGCGCAGGACGTGATCATCTCGGAGCCGGACTGCGGCACGCTGGACGGCATCGAGGCGCGCGCCATCGTCGAATCGGGCGAAATCATCGAGCCGCTGCGCGACCGCATCGTCGGCCGCGTGACGCTCGAGAAGATCGTCGACCCGTTCGGCGCCGGCACGCTGGTCGAGTTCAACGAGGAGATCGACGAGGACAAGGCGTCGGCGGTGCAGGAAGCCGGCATCGAGAAGGTGAAGATCCGCTCGGTGCTGACCTGCGCCTCACGCCGCGGCGTCTGCGTCCGCTGCTACGGCCGCGACCTCGCGACCGGCCGGCTCGTCGAGCTGGGCCAGGCGGTCGGCGTCATCGCCGCGCAGTCGATCGGCGAACCCGGCACGCAGCTGACGATGCGGACGTTCCACATCGGCGGCACGGCCTCGCGCGTCTCCGAGCAGAACACGCTCGATGCGCGCCACAAGGGCACGGTGCACTACGAAGGCCTGACCGTCGTCGAGACGCACAAGGAAGGCGGCCAGCTGATCGTCATGAACCGCAATGGTTCGCTCGTCATCAAGGACGAGAAGGGGCGCGATCGCGAGCGCTACCCGATCGTCTACGGCGCGCGGCTGAAGGTGAAGGACGGCCAGAAGGTCGACCAGGGCCAGGTCATCGTCGAGTGGGATCCGTACACGTTCTCGATCCTCACCGAGGAGCCCGGCGCGGTGAAGTTCAAGGACATCATCGAGGGGCTCACGGTCCACGAAGAAGTGGACGAGGTCACCGGCCTCTCGCGCTACATCATCGTCGACTCGTCGGATGAGAAGAAGCAGCCGACGATCGAGATCAAGGACAAGACCGGCAAGGTCATCCGCAAGTACCACATGCCGTCGCACGCGCACCTGATGGTGCAGGACGGCGAGACGGTGGAAGCGGGCGACGTGCTGGCGAAGATCCCGCGCGAAACGACGAAGACCAAGGACATCACCGGCGGTCTGCCGCGCGTGGTCGAGCTGTTCGAGGCGCGCAAGCCGAAGGATCCGGCCGTGATCTCGGAAATCGATGGCGTCGTCAAGGACGGCGGTGTCGTCAAGGGTCAGCGCAAGCTGATCATCGTGCCGGACGATGCGGCGGAGCCGCGGGAGTACTCGATGCCGCGCGGCGTGCACATCAACGTGCACGAGGGCGAGCGGGTGCGCGCGGGCGAGCAGCTGATGGACGGTCCGAGCAACCCGCATGACATCCTGCGGGTGCTGGGCGAGAAGGAGCTGCAGAAGTACCTGGTCAACGAAATCCAGGAGGTCTACCGGCTGCAGGGCGTCAACATCAACGACAAGCACATCGAGGTCATCGCCCGGCAGATGATGCGGTGGGTGAAGATCGAGGACGTGGGCGACACCGAGTTCCTGATCGAGGAGCAGGTGGACAAGTTCCGGTTCCTCGAAGAGAACGAGCGGGTGATCGGGCAGGGCGGGCGTCCGGCGACGGCGCAGCCGCTGCTGCTCGGGATCACCAAGGCGTCGCTCTCGACCGACTCGTTCATCTCGGCGGCGAGCTTCCAGGAGACGACGCGCGTGCTGACGGAAGCGTCGATCTCCGGGAAGATCGATCACCTGCGCGGGCTGAAGGAGAACGTGACGATGGGACGGCTGATTCCCGCCGGCACGGGCTTCGAGTGGTACCGGAACGTGCGGATCCCGGCGGACGAACCGCCACCGCCGCCGGCGCCGCCGCAGCCGACGGAGGACGAGCTCGATCTGGATCGCGAGATCGAGTACGCGTTCGACGTCGAGGAGCCGATGGCCGGACGCGCTCCGACCGGCGACGTCGAATAGCGATCGTGGAGTCCGGCTTCAGCCGGATTGCCGAATGTCGTGTCCGCCTTCAGGCGGACCTGTTTCGTAGGGCACCCCTTCAGAGGTGCCTCCCTCACCCGCCCTTAACCACGAAGGGCGCGAAGAACTCCTTTATGGTTCTCGTGCCCTTTCTCTTGTACGACTTGTCGCGCTCGACCTTGGCGACCGGGTCGGCCGGCTCCGCGGACACCTGCTGCCGCGTCTGGCCCTTGCCTTGTTCTGCGGCTGCACATCTGCATAGAATGCCGCGCCGCCGCCACTCATGCCGTCGAGTAACCTGCCTCGAGAAATCGACACCGAGAAGCTGGCCGAGATTGCGCTCGCACTGTTGTCCCTGACACTTCATGACAACGGCCGTGTGTGGAAGGGACTGGATTGGGACGTTCTCGACCTGCTTGAGGAGAAGGGCTGGATCGTCGAGGCGCAGACCAAAGCGAAATCCGTGATCCTGACGGAGGAAGGCGAACGTCTGGCCGGCGAGTTCCTGCACCGCCACCTGTACAGGCATCCCCGATAAACGACGCGCGTCTCATGGACGCCAGTGTCTCCGGAAAGATCGATCACCTGCGCGGGCTGAAGGAGAACGTGACGATGGGACGGCTGATCCCCGCCGGCACGGGCTTCAAGGGGTACCAGAACGTGCGGATCCCGGCGGACGAGCCGCCACCGCCGCCGCAGCCGACGGAGGACGAGCTCGATCTGGATCGCGAGATCGAGTACGCATTCAATGTCGAAGCCGATGGCTGGGAGAGCGCCGACTGGCGACGTCGAGTAACTAACGTCGGCTCGTGGCTTCCGCCTTCAGGCGGAAGGTGACGACACACAGAGGCACCGAGACACCGAGGCTTGGTGCCTCTTTTCATGTACGGCGAGTCCGCGCTAAGGCGGACCAGAGGGCGAATGGGCTACGACTGTCCCGATGGCGTGGACGTCGCGGTGGACTCGTGTAGCAGCGAGGCAGATGATGCCAAGGCCACGTGTGTCGTCGTGCGCGTCGATCAGCCACCCAAGAACGGCGTCGAGGTGACGTTCACCGAGACCTACGCGGCGCTCGTCAAACGGATTGCGAGCTGCAGACGGCGCCCGCTAATCGTTCTCGACGGGAAGCTCGATTTTGCCCCTTGAGTGTCAGCGCGCCCGGGCGCCGACCGGCGACGTCGAGTAGATGTAGTGTCCGCCTTCAGGCGGACCTTCATTCGTAGGCGCCCCTTCAAGGGTGCCTCCTTCACCCGACGTTAACCACGAAGGGCGCGAAGAACGCGAAGGGCACGAAGCTTCGTTGGCAGGGGCCGACCTTAAGGTCGGCCCTTTTCTCGTACGCTCGCGGGCGTCAACCTTGACTGCGTGCAGATTTTCTTGACGAAAGGTCAGCCGGCGCCCTCGGCTTGCTCGGTCTATTTCGTCGTCGATGACGCCAATGAGTTGTGCGCGTGGCACGTGTCGGCTGATGGATCAGCCGATGGCTGGTCGGGCGCCGACCAGCGACGTCGAGTAGATGTAGTGTCCGCCTTCAGGCGGACCTGCAGTCGCAGGGCACCCCTTCTTTCGCCTTCAGGAAGACGTTACGGCACCCTGAACTCGCCGTTCGGCGGCGGGGTTACCGCCTTTTCCTGCGGCCGCGGCAGCTGCGACAACCACGTGTAAGGGACGCGATACGCCCGATAGATCGTGGCCGGCGTCCGTGTCGTGGTATTCGCCGGCGCGTTCATGAACTCCCAGACGATCTGGCGATCGCTCGTGACCTCGAACACACGCCCGCCCGCGCCTTCGGTGATGAGCGTGTTGCCGTTCGGCAGTCGCTGCGCGCCGCTGATGTTCGTGCTGAAGAATTGAGCGCCAGCGGTATACGACCAGACGAGGGCCAGCGTCACCGGATCGATCTCGAGCACGCGCGAGGTCGCTCGCGCGTAGACCCCGGTGCCACGCGGCGCGATGCCGCTCGGCTCGCCGTAGCCACTCGAGCCGCCATTGTCGAAGACCAGGAGGTGTCCCGCGCCGGGCAGCCCTTTCGGGATGAAGTGCGCGTGGTGCTGCCCGATGATCTGACCGATTGCCCGCGTGGCGTCGGATTCGAGGAAGTTCGGTCCGAGCCTCCACACGATGGAGCCGTCCCTGGCGATGATTGCGAGCAGGCTCGCTTCGCGGCTGCTGACGATGACGTTGTTCGGCGCGAAGCGCTTGTCGCCCGCGTCGAACCAGCGATTCGGCCCGAGGTAGGTTGCGGAGTTCAGGTGCAGCCAGTCGAACGCCGCGGGAGCAGCGCCAGCGCCGCGCCCCGCGCCCAATCGACCCGCACCATCGGCCGGGGCGGGAGCACCGCGGCCGGCACCGGCACGTCCCGCCGCACCGCCGGCACGCGCCCCACGAATGGACTCCCGCGCCCGGGCATCGAAGCCCAGTTCGTCGATGTGATCGCCGGCGCTCCACTGCCAGACGATCTCGCCCTTGGGCGAGACCTCGATGATGCGGTCGTCCTGCAGGAGCACGTCGGCGATTCCAGGCACGCGGCGATCGGTATGCGTGAGCACCAGCGTGTTGCTGCCGGAGCGCGCGGGCGTGAAGTCGGGTGAGTAATAGCCGGCGGGAAAGTCCTCACGCTGCCAGTCGTGGTGCTGGCGCAGCGACTGTTGCGTCTTGCCGTCGCTGGTTGGAATCTCCTCGTTGCGGTCCAGCCGCCACACAACGTTCCCCGCAAAATCGCGCTGGACCAGTTCCAACGACTCCTGCCGTCCCGGACGCGCGCCGGCGGCGGCAATGACGTCGCCGTTCGGCAGCACACGCGAGGGACCGCCCGCGGAGTTGTTCAACCCATCCCACTGCTTGACGACCTTCCCGTTCATGTCGATGACGACGGCGGCCTGTGTCTGCAGCGGAGAGAGGACCGTGAACCCGCTCCAGGCTCGTGCCGGGTCATAGATTGTCGTGCCGGTCGGGAATACGGACGGCCCGGCCTGAGTCAGGACCGAGAGCAGGACGGTGACAAAAGCCGTAAGCGCATAGATTGGTCGCATGGCGGGCCGATTCTACCGCTAGCGCTCATGGTGGCCGAGCGAAACCGACGTGCCAGGGCGGTAGAATTCGCTGGTGCTGAAAAGACCGACCGCCTCAATCGCCGCTGCCGTTCTTGCCTACTGGGCGCTCACTGCAGCAGCCGCGCAGGTCCCTCAGGGGCAGCGGCCGGCGGCAGCCGGACGGGGGCGCGGGGCGCCGGCTCCGGTAACTCGGATCGTGACCTTCGAGGCCGAGCCGGCGACGATCAAGCCTGGTGGGTCGGCGCTGCTGATCTGGCACATCGAGAATCCGCCGTCTCCGACCGGCTTCAACGGCTTCGGAACCATCGAGCCGGGCGTCGGCCGCGTCGCGCCCCGCGGTTCACAGCGCGTCGCGCCAGCGGCGACGACCACCTACACGCTGACGGCCGGCACGGTGACGAAGTCGGTGACGGTCACGGTCCCCGGCACGGTTCCCGTCGCCGCGGCTTCCAGCGCGGCCGCGGGCGCGAGCACCGACATCCCTCGCACCCCTGAAGGCAAGCCGGACTTCTCGGGCATCTTCGGGTGGGGGAATCTTTTCGGTGGGCGCGGGGGCGGCGCGGCGCCGGCGCTGAAGCCGGGCGCCGAGAAGTACCGGGTGACCCGCGGCGCGCTCGACACCGGAGCGACCTCCGATTGCCTGCCGCTGATTCCGCCCAACTCGTTCGGCGTGCCGTACGAGTTCCAGTTCGTTCAGAACAGGAACTACCTCGTCATCCTCCACGAGTACCCGGGAACCTTTCGCATCATCCCGCTCGATGGCGAGCCGCATCAGGTCGATCCCGATCCTTCATGGCTTGGCGACTCGGTCGGTCGCTGGGACGGCGACACGCTGGTGATTGACACGATTGGCTACAACGACAAGACGGAGATCAGCGGCTATCGCCACACCGAGGCCCTGCACACGGTTGAGCGCCTCAGGCGCGTGCCCGGCGGCGTCGAGTACGAGCTCACGATCGAGGACCCGAACGTGTTTGCCGCTCCCTGGACGGTCAATCGCAGCTTCCGGTTCGTCGAGGCGCGGCAGAAGCGGATCTTCGAGTTCGTCTGCGAAAACAACCGCGATTACCGCGTGCTGTTCGGCGAGAGGAAATGAGTGTGGTCCGAGGGCCGATCGCGCCTGCGGCATCGATAAAGAAATCCTTATTTATGGAACGCCGGTGGGTGTATAAGAGTGGCCATCCCAGTCAGCCACGATCAGAGGCGAATTCTGTAGCCGGAGGACACTGTGCCCTCGAGGACCTCATCACCCCGGTCGATCACGAAGGGTTGCTGGATACTTACCGCTCTTCTGTGTAGCGGCATCTTTGCGACGCCCGCAGCATCGCGGGCACAAAGCCCGACAGACGATGACGTACGAGTCGTTTCAACGCGTGATCACTACACGTGCGCGCTCCTCAAATCGGGCGCGGTCCACTGCTGGGGAGTAAGAGAGCCTGGAGGGCCATCTGGCGGCCCCGCGTTGGTGCCTGGCGGATTCACGTTCTCGGCCGTGCAGGTGGGAAGCGGACACGCATGCGCACTCCGCTCGACAAAGCAGCTCTATTGCTGGGGAAAGAATGACGAGGGGCAGCTCGGCCTCGGGACCACAGGTCCGGAGAACATGACCCCGACGGTGGTCGCGGGCGGACTGTTATTCGATTCGATCGCGGCGGGATCGAAACACAACTGCGCCAAAGCCACCAATGGATTTCTCTACTGTTGGGGTCTCAACTCCCACGGCCAGCTCGGTGACGGAACCAGCGTTCCGTTTTCGACATCCCCACGGCCGGTCATGGGTCAGCCGCAACTCAGCACGCTCGCGGCCGGCGGCAGTCACTCATGCTATTTGTGGCTTGGCGGCGCCCTGTCGTGCTGGGGGAACAACGCCTTCGGTCAACTGGGGATTAATTCGACCACTTCGAAGAAGGTTCCGAGTAGTGGGTCGCCTCTGAAGTTTGGTTCCCTGACGCTTGGCCTCTACCACTCGTGCGGGATCGTTTCGGGAAGAGTCTATTGCTGGGGGCTCAACAACCAGGGTCAGGTGGGCGACGGGACTGCACCCAACAACCGGTTGGTACCGACCCAGGTGATGGGCATCACGAACGTCTCACTGGTGACGGCCGGACGCAATCACACGTGCGCGCTAGCGGATGGTGGTGCCGCCTATTGCTGGGGCGATAACAGCACCGGCCAGATTGGCGATAACACATCCGTCGCGCGGCGCACTGTGCCGACGGTGACCTTGGGTGGTGTCGCATTCCAGCAGTTGAGCGCCGGGAAGGCCCATACGTGTGGAGTAAACAATTCCGGAGATGCGTTTTGCTGGGGTTCGAACGCGGCCGGTCAGCTCGGTGATGGCACCAACACGACGCGGCCCCGTCCCACACAGATAGCTGGCGCTTCGTATGCCCTGGTCGCTGCGGGTGGCAACTTCACCTGCGGTCTCACGAACGGCGGCGTCGCCTACTGCTGGGGGAATAACACCGCGGGTCAACTGGGTGACGGCACGACTCGTTCAAGTGCCGCTCCGCGTTCCGCGGTGGGTACAGGGATGACGTTCAAGTCGATTACCGCCGGCGCAGAACACGCCTGCGGCCTTACCACGGATGGAGCCGCCTACTGCTGGGGGAACAATACGCAAGGCCGCCTCGGTGATGGCACGCAGACGAATCGTACGTTGCCGGTGGCCGTCAGCGGAGGCATCGTATTCTCAGAGCTCCGCGCGGGAGACGTTCACACGTGCGGGCTGACGGCAACACGCGGCGAATACTGCTGGGGATCCAACGCAGAGGGTCGCATAGGAGATGGAACGAGCGTGGCCGTTCGGCTGACGCCCGTTTCAATCGCCTCGGGCAGCCTCTCGTACGCGTCACTGGCAGCTGGTGCCAATCACACATGTGCCGTCACTTCGACGAAACGAATCGGATGCTGGGGAAGCAATGACTCTGGCCAGCTCGGGGACGGCACCACCGTTGATCGCAGGTCGCTTGTTGAAGTGCCGGACGCAGATTGGGATTCCATCGCCGCCGGTCAGAGCCATACGTGCGCCCGCAAGTCTCCGTCCTTCTTTCTGTACTGCTGGGGAAACAATCAGTTCGGACAACTAGGGGACGGCACGAACGCTCAACGCTTGACACCGACGCCGGTCGCAGCCGAACTGAGAGTGAGCGCCATCACGGCCGGGGCGGATCACACGTGCGCAAATCGCCACAAGGCTCACGCGTACTGCTGGGGACGGAATGAGCTGGGAAAGCTTGGAACGGGAAACCGTGTCGACGCATCGTCACCCGTGGCTGTTCCGTCGCTCATTTACATTCAGTCGCTTGCGGCTGGCAAAGTGCATACGTGTGCGGTGAACGCAAGCCGGGTCTACTGCTGGGGCGGTAGTAGGTTAGGCCAGGGAGGGCTCGGTGATCAGAGCATCTGGGGACCATCGTTTCTACCAGTTCAGCTTGAGGTTCCCTCTAATCCCTAATCGGTGCCCGTTTCGAATTGCGCCGGCGTTGATAGCCGCGATGTTGTGGGCCTGGCTAGAGGCCAGCGCGGCTCCTCAGCGAGCGGGCGGGCCGCCGCCGGCAACCCCGCGTTCCGCGCCGCGCACGCTTGACGGCAGGTCAGATCTGTCAGGGTTCTGGCGCGGGCCGCTGCTGCGGAACATGGACAAGAACGTCCCTGGTGGATTCGCCGCCATCTTCACCCCGGCTGGGAAGGCGGCCTACGAGCGCAACCGTACGAAGACGATCAACCCGGAGGGGCTCTGTCTGTTTGCCGGCATTCCACGGGCGAGCATCAGCGGCGTGCCCTTCCAGATCGTGCAGAGTCCGACGCGAATCGCGTTTCTCTACGAACTGATGTGGACATTCCGATCGATTCCCGTCGACGGACGCAGGATGCCGGCCGCGCCGGAGCCGTCGTTCTTCGGCACCCCGGTGGGCCGATGGGACGGCGACGTGTTCGTCATCGAATCGGCCGGCTTCAAAGAGGAGCAAAGCTGGCTGGATGATGATGCCCATCCGCACAGTGAGGCGATGACCGTGGTTGAGCGGTGGTGGCGGCCGGATTTCGACCACCTGGCACACGAGGTCACCGTGACCGATCCCAAGTACTACACGCGGCCGTTCACGTTCGACCGCGTGTTCGAGCATATGCCACCGGGCCAGGAGTTAATCGAGTACGCGTGCAACGAGAACAACAGGGATCTGCCGCGCCTCGGGTTTGGACCGCACGAGCCCGAGATTTACGACAAGCCCAGACCGCAGAAGTAATCGATGCTGCACGCACCGTGGCGCTGCTCTGCGTCGATCGCGGCCGTGCTGATCGCGACCGCCATCGCCGGTGCCGCCCCGCAAAATCCTGGCGTGGCGACGTACCGCGACCCGCAGGGACGATTCACGTTCGAGTATCCGGTTTCCTTCGGTACACCTGGTCGCGGCACAGACGACGGGTTCGGGGATCGCGTGGCCGCCGTCCGTTTTTCGAATCTCATGGGCCTCGGCGGCGAAGCGGCGCTGACGACCGGTCCGATCGCCGTGGACCTTCAAGCGCTCGGCGGCCTGTACGATCCGATCGCACTGCAGGTATTTCCGGATGCGATCAAGGCGCAGGTCGTGGCGGCACGGCCGGCGATCACCCGTGCCGGCTTCTGCCAGCTGCTCGGCGCGGCCGACCACCTGGGCGCAGCGGCCGCCCTGCCCGAGCGCGTGCGCGAGGCCGCGCGAAGCGTTGACCGGGTGCGTAACATCGATCCCCGGGTCGTGCGCTGCCAGCTTGCTGGAGACACCGTGACGTTCCACAAGGAAGCGACGTTCTCGTCGGGTGCGATGTCCGCCCGGCAGCACATCTTCGGCGCCCTCCGTTTCCTGGACGGGCCGTTCAGCGCGTTTCAGATCGTGCGCGCGGCGCTCGCGCCGCCGACCGACGAGGATCTCGATGCGCTGACGCGAATCGTGCGGTCGTTCACCGCCGCGCGGCAACCGTAGCCCTTTTCTTGTACGTAGTGTCCGCCTTCAGGCGGACTCGCGCGAAAACGGATCACTGAATGTTCGCTGTCCTCGCGTTGTTGTCCGCGCTGTGCTACGGCGCCGCGGACTTCCTTGGCGGCTTCACGGCCAAGCGAGCCAATACGCTCGCGGTCGTCGTCCTCTCGCAGCTCGCCGGGCTGCTGCTCCTGTTGATGATGCTTCCGTTTTTCCCTCACGCCGCACCCGGCCGGGCGGATCTCCTGTGGGGCGCGCTGGCGGGAGTCACCGGTGGGGGAGGCGTGGCACTTCTGTATCGTGCGCTTGCGATTGGCGTGATGGCAGTGGTCGCGCCGACCACCGCTGTGTGCGCCGTCGTGATACCTGTCTTCGTCTCGGTGGCGCTCGGCGAACGGCCAGCAGCGACGACGTTCGGAGGAATAGCTCTCGCGCTTGTCGCCATCGTCCTGGTCTCGCAGTCCAGTGACGGCGGATCTGGCACTCGCGGTGAGGCGGACGAGCGTCGGACGAAGGCCTTCTTCCTTGCGGTGCTCTCCGGCGTGGTCATCGGGTTCTTCTTCGTTGCGCTGTCGAGGACCAGCAGTCAGGCGGGGCTGTGGCCGCTGGTGGCCGCCAGGAGCGTGTCGGTCGCGCTCTTCGCCGTGATGGCGTTCTTGACCTCGAAGTCGCTTCGCATCCCGGTCCCGATTCTGGGAACTGTTGCGGCTGCCGGGGCGCTCGACATGCTGGCGAACTTCTTGTACTTGCTTGCCAGCAGGGCCGGTCCGCTCAGCGTGGTGGTGACGCTGGCTTCACTGTATCCTGCAAGCACGGTGGTTCTCGCCCGACTCGTTCTGCACGAGCGACTGAGCGCACGCCAATGGGTTGGCGTCGCGTGTGCCCTGGTCGCGGTCGCCGTCATCGTCCGATAACGAGGGTCTCGTTACTTGGCTCTGGCCGCCGTAAACGGCGTCGGTGCCGGCGCCGGGACTCCGGCGCCCTCGGCAAACTTGACGTCGCCGGTGCCCTTCAGCGCGCCTTCGACCAGCTTGGCCGTGTAGACGACGCTCCCCGACAGTCCCTGCACCGAGATCTCACGCGTGATGGTGATCGTGTCGCCCTTGATGACGACCTCTTTGGCGACACTCTCTCCGCCCGCCATTGTCGACACCACAGCCTTGGGCGTACCGTCGGGATTCTTCGAGAACGTGAAGGTCCCGGTCTGGCCGTCCTCGTACGTCAGAGTCCAGACGCCGACCAGATCGTTGAAGTTGAGTGGGGCCTGAGCCACCACCGACGCTGCCGTTACGGCCAATGTGGCCGAGAGCAGCCATTGCATTGCGGGCTTCATCGGACACTCCTTGCTGAAGACAGCGCGGATCATCTCGCTTGGAAACGCACCTGTCAACGAGACAGGTTGGCCCCTTTTCTTGTACGTGTGACCGCCACGCTAATATTCACCTCCATGCCCGACGTGCACATCCGGCACCTGGACGACGAGGAAGACGAACGACCGTCCGCGCCACCATCCTCCGCGCCGCCGCATCGTCGGTATTCGTGGCTGAAGATTCTGCTGGAGGTGGTGCTCGCTAGCCGCAGAATCTGATCACTTGAAAGTGTCGCGATTCTTGAACTCGATCGTGATGGCTTCATTCACGCTTTTGGCGTTGTTGGGGCTTTCGTGAGCCATGGCGTTGCCGCACGATGAGTCCCCGGCCTTGACCCCGGTCTCCATGTCGCGGATCTCCACGATGCAGTAGGCGAGATGCGCGTGCATCGGGGTCTTGACGCCTCCGGGGACCCTGATGCGGGCGAGCCGCACCACATCATTCTCGAACTGGACGAAGTAATGCGCGGGGTCCGCGTCGATTGGATCCGGCGCCTTGATTCGAGCGGGATAGACGAGGCTTCTGCCCGTCTGGAGATGATCGAACGTTTTCCTGTTCTTCAGATGAACCTGCACGAACTCGGTATCCGGCCCCACGTTCTCGGTCATGTGGCTGTGTCCGTCGCCGCACGACACGTCGCCCGCTCGATATTGCTGTGTCCGAACCTCGCCGGTCGACGACGTCGCCTTCAGTGTCGCGTCCTTGTAGAAGATCGCGCATCCGGCCGGGTGACTGTGCATGACCGACCTGGCGCCCGCCTGATACTTCACCCGAATCATCTGAGCGACGTCGTTTTCGTACAGCACGGAATACCGCGCGGGGTCGGCGGCGACCGCGTCGGGAGGCGCAGCCTGAGCCGCGAGGAGCGTCGCACGCCTCTCCGTGTTGCTGACGAAACCCGACAACAGAATCAACGTCACAACGGCCGACGTCGCAAACCATTTCATAAGCAGTGAGTGTATTACGCCGCCAGAGATCCCAGACAGAAGGGCATTTCGCTCCACGGTAAGATACGCCGCATGTCCAGGCTGACTCTCGCGACTGCCGTTGTTCTCGTGGTCGTTGTGACCGGGGTTCGCGGCGCGCCGTCGCCACAGCCGGGGCCAAGCATGCGTCAGTTGGCGGGCACGTGGACCCTCGTGTCGATCGAGCGGCCCGACGCCGGCGGGCGGCTCACATCGCTGCCATTTCCGCGTGGGCTGCTCGTACTGGACAGCGCGGGGCATATCTTCGAAGGCGTGCAGCACGGACGCCCGCAGGGGGCGCCAGCGCTCGGCGAGCGACAACTGGCGTTCGCGACCTTCAGCGGGTTCTGGGGCACCTACACGGTCGACGGCACCACGCCAACGCAGTCGATCACGATTAAGACGCGCGGCGCCGTGCATCCCAACCTGCAGACGGCGGAGTTCGGGCGTGCCGTTACGATTGCTGCGGATCCCACCAAGCTCTCACCGACCTCGCACCCGGCGAAGCTGACGATGACCGCCGGAACGGGCGAGCCGTACGCCGGTACGCGATGGACCTGGGAGCGAGTGCCGCCGGTGGAGAACCTGTCACCGGCCTTCCGCGACGTATCCGGCTTCTGGGAACACGTGATCGAAAAGCGCGTCAACCTCGCAACCGGTACCTCGACGGATACGACGCGCGCGCCCAGCGTCATCGTCTACACGCCATCCGGCTATGTCGGTGTCCACTTCCCGCCGCGCAACCGCGCGATGCTGGTGAACGATGAGCCGACCGAAGCGGAGGCACGAGCCGCGCTGAACGGTTACGTCGGCTATTTCGGCGCGCTGACGGTATATCCGGGACAGGTGTTCCATCACCCACTGGCCAGCATCGGGCTCATTGCCAATGGCAACACCATCAAGCGCTTCTACGAGACATCCGGTGACGTCGTGACGGTAACCTTTCCGGCGACCGGCTCGGGTCAGCAGCAGAACACGACGGTCGTCACACTCAAGCGATTGAGCGGCATCGATCAGATGATGCCGCGCTAGCACCATCCCGGCCCGCGACACACCGAGGCCACGAGACACCGAGTGCGCGTGGTACCATTTCGCGGAATTGTCCATTCGTTATCGTGGAGTCGTCATGAGAATCCGTTCCGCGTGCAGCGCTGGGGCGCTGTTCGTGTCGACAATGTTGTTGGTGGTGCTGTTCGCGTTTCACGCGCCAGCGTCGGGACAAGGGGGTGCGGCTCCAGTTCAGCCTCCCGCCGGTCCCGGGGGACGCGGCGGCGCTCCGGTAGGAGTCCTTGGCGGGCGCGGCGGCCCACGCATCCCCGACGGTGCTCTCAAGCCGGGCGCCCCTCATCCAGACCCGCTTCCGGTGGATCTCTTCACCACGAAGAACTTCTACCAGGATCGGGCCCTCTGGAGCGATCCGAAGTACTTCCGCTGCAACATCTCCCGCAACATCACGGAAATGTGGGCCGATCAGCGGATGGGGGACAAACCTCCCGCGACCGCCGGATGGGGTGACTGTTCCCGCGATTACCCGGCCGCAAACATCAGGAGTCCGCATCCGTACAAGACGGCCAGGGAACACTACGAGGCGCTGATGGCAGACGCCGCCAAACGAGGCGGGCCGACGGTTCACACGCGTGTCACGCTGCCGGAATGGGACGGGTTCTACGTGCGGGGCAACCAGGACGGCGGGACGCAGTGGCTGTGGGGCATCGCTCAGCCGAGCACCATGCTGTCGCTGCTGACGCCCGAATACCAGCAGCGTATGGTCCAGGGGATCTACCACGAGTCGGTGACGAACGCGCCGCAATGGAGCGCGTCGTTCTGCCATCCCGAGGGGCTCGTCCGCTTCTACACGCAGTTCGCCGTTCAGCAGCCGATGGAAGTGATGATGACGCCGAATCAGGTTCAGTTCCTGAGCGGCATCGCCGATAACTTCCTCTTCAAGGTCCTGATCGGACGGAAGCACGCCCAGAAGACGCCCCAGTGGTACGGCGAAACGGTCGGGTTCTGGGACGGTGACAAGCTGATCTCGTGGACGGCGAACGTCCAGGGATGGACGATCACGCACGCGTTGTTCGAGTACAGCAGCAAGTTGGAAACGGTCGAAATCATCACGCCGCGTCAGGATGCCAACGGGGCGTTCGCAGGCCTGACGATCGAGACGATCTTCTACGACTCCGAGGCCTTCGTCGCCCCGCTGCGGTCGACGATGCGCTGGAACAGGACGCAGAGGCACGACAGCCCCACGCTTCGCCATACGTTCATCGAATGTCTGAGCAACGTCGCGAACGTCAACGGGAGGCCGACGCAGTTGTCGCCGAGCGATCCGCGTTATATCGATTACTACGGCCGCCCCTGGGCGAAGAACTGGGAGAGGAACTTCGAGAAGGGCCTCGAGAAGCCGGCTCAGGAACTGCCGGCGGAAATTCTCAACATCTTCAAATAGCCCGGCACTCCGTCAGGGGTGCCACCTTCACCGGCCCGGTGTAGAGTTACCGTGATTCTTCCGGGAGAGGCAGATGCATAGGCCGTTCATCGGTGCCCTGCTTGTCGTTCTTTCCCTGGTTACGGCAATTCACGCTCAGCGCCCCAACTCCGCTGCAGGCGGCTGGACGCCTCCACGCACGCCGTGGGGCGACCCCGACCTGCAGGGCAACTACACGAACAAGTACGAGACGAGCACACCATTCGAGCGTCCGAAGGAGTTCGAGGGGCGCCGGATGGAAGACATCACCGCCGCCGAGCTCGCGGCTGCCGTCGCCCGCCGCCAGGAGGACACGCTGGCGCGCGCCAAGTACTTCGGCGGCGACCCCGAAGGCCGGATCGGCAACTCGGCCGAGTTCCGCGACATTTACGAAATCGCCAAGGGCAGTCGTCCGTGGTTCGTCATCGATCCGCTGGACGGCAGGATTCCGCCCATCCGTCCCGAGGCACGCGCCCGCATCGCCGCGGCGCCACGCAGCGGCAGCTTCGGCAACGGACCGTTCAACAGCCACGAGGACTTCAGCCTGTGGGATCGGTGCATTACCCGGGGACTGCCCGGCTCGATGCTCCCCGGGCAGTACGGCAACTCGTATCACATCGTCCAGAGTCCGGGTGTCGTCGCGATCCGCTATGAGATGGTGCACGACACGCGTGTGATTCCGATTGGAGACTCACCACGCGCCGGGTCGCAGATCCGCTCGGACATGGGCGTCGCCCGCGGCCGGTGGGAGGGCAACACGCTCGTCGTCGAGACGACGAACTTCAAAGGGCGCAGCGCGTATCGCAACGCGAACCCTGACACGTTGAAGCTGATCGAGCGCTTCACTCGGGTCGCGCCGGACAAGATCGAGTGGACGGTCACTGTGGACGATCCCACGACATGGTCACGCCCGTGGACGTTCACGATTCCGCTGACGATGAACGATCAGGAAGCGGTGCTCGAGTACGCCTGCCACGAGGGAAATCAAGCGATCAGGAACATTCTGAGTGCCGCGCGCACGGCGGAATCCGGCAGCGCACGATAGATCTAGTGGCGGGGGCGCCTCTTCGCCCTTTTGTTCGTACGTCCGGCCGTCAATTGATCCAGCTCGACCGTCGCGCTAGACTCCACGCCTCTCCTGGAGGACCAAGGTTCATGTATACCGCAGCGCGCCGGACCGTCGAAGGGGGACGAAACCTTCGCGAGGATCATTGGGCTGCGCCCAGCGATCACTCCGGAGGGCGGCAACCGAAAACGAGAAGCACGCGAAAGCGGCAGGTCCGACCGGGACGGCGACGCGGTGCGGTCAGGCCGAAATGAGTCCAAGCGCATGACTCGAGGAGACATCGCCAAAGCCTATCTTCAACTGGCGCAGAGTCGCGCTGCGCGGGCGGGCGTGATTGCGTTCGGCGCCGGCCTGGCACTCGTTCTTATCTGGTCCCTCGAGCTGCAAGATCGTACCGGCGGTCTCCTCCAGGCGCTCGCCGACAAGCCGCGGTATGCGAACCTGTCTCGCGAGCGCGACGCCGCTGCAGCGAACAACACCGATCTCGTCAGGAAGCTGCGCGCAGCAGACCCGAAGTCGGATCGGACACGCCGCCGATCCGACTATGCCGAGACTCTAAGAACTCAAGCCGTTCAGCTCGAGGAACAGGCTGGCAAGATTCAGCAGGAGACTGATAGCGCGAGAACGCTCACCTTTACGTTTCCGGGGCTGCCGCCGATCACTGTACGGGATGCGTCTGCAGCTCTGGTGTGGCTCGCCTGCGCGGCTTCGCTGTTGTACTACCTGTCATGGTGTCGTCGATCTGTGCTGCAGCTGTATTCGCGCGCGCTGCGGATCTTCGTGTCCGAGCTGGACGTCGATCCCAAGGTGCTCCACGACGTCGCGGGGTCGCTCCCGTTCTGGATCGCACCGCTGCCCAGGCGAGATGGGGCGTACGTGTCGGCTGGGCTTCTTCGTTCGGCTGCCGGATGGGATCGTACGAGCGCACAAAACCATCTTGGCCTTGGCCTCGTTCACCTTGGGGCAGGTCTGGTCACCGCACACGTCGTCTACATCGGCATCCTGTACTCGCAACTGGATGTCCAAGTATCCGCGTCGGCAGTGATTCTCAGGAATACACCCGTCTTGCCGACCACCATTCTTCTCGGCGCCGTCTTCATCGGAATCGCGTGCTGGTGGCTGACACCCGGCCGCGTGCCTGATTCGTATTCATTCGAGCGTTCACCGCGGCGTCCTCTGAGCCGACGCCGCCGCGCTGTTCTTGCGACTGGGCTCGCTCTGGTGGCTGGTGCGACCGCATTGGTTGCTGTCTCACCGGCGGCGCTCCGAAAAGTGATTTTGCGGCCCCGGTTTCGTGCGTGGGTGAACCGTGGTCGATTGGCTCAGGGCTTTTACGAGGCAGGTCGTAACCAGCGTATTCATTACGTGCGGGGCGAAGGGCGCCCGAAAGCGCTCAAGAGCGTTCCGGACAGAGATCTACGCCAGGTGCAGATCGACAAGAATCAATTGAACAGGATTCACCTATCGGCGGTCGCGCCATGGCTGGCCGCTGCCTCGGTACGCTTCGGAACGACGGAAGAGACCCTGACGAGAGAAGGAATCGATCAGGAGTTGACGGCCGCGAAGGAGGGTGAACGGCCCACGTTGGTGTGGTTCGACTATCTCGTACAGCAGGGGTGGGCCCAACGGAACCGAGCGGAGATCGAGCGGGCGCTGGCGTTACTCGATCCGCTGGCCGCAACGCCCGGGGGGCGCGCAACTGCCACGCTGATTGACCGACGGCGTGAGACCTGGAAGCGCCGCGCCGCACGACTGGCGGCTTCGCGGCCGACTGTGACGACCGGAGTTTGAGGGCTGGTCCTCCAATGCAGGAGAATCTCTAAGCTGACGGCTTCGCCGTCAGAACAGAGTGATGCCCGTTCGAATCGGGCCCAGCCCACCATTTTTCCCCGAGACTGAGGCACCTGGAGACAGGGCCTCAGGAGTTTCGACCAGTGTCCGGCTTCAGCTTCAGCTGGACGGCTGCGACAGCCGGCGGTGGATCCTCGCCGCCGGCCGTCGGTGTGCACGTCGAGCGCCCCGCCACGTGCGGCATTCATTCGCGTGCGCCGCGTGCGTGACTTGCACCGTCTGAAAGTGGACGGGAGGTAACAGTATGTGCGCGTTGAGATTGAGTGCTGTGGTTGTGACGGCGCTGCTTATGGCGACGCCGGCATTCGCGCAGCTGGACAAGGGCGACATTGAAGAGCTCAACGAAGCGGCGGCCGCAGTCGGCGAAATCAGGAACGTCCCGGACAAGGGTATTCCTGAGGCAATCTGGAAGAAGGCCGAATGCGTCGTGGTGATTCCGTCGCTCAAGAAGGCGGGCTTCATCGTCGGCGCCGAGGGCGGCGACGGTGTGTTGAGCTGCCGGCAGGGCGCCACGTGGGGCGCGCCTGTTTTCATGGAGCTCACCAAGGGCAGCTTCGGGCTGCAGGCCGGTGTGCAGGCGACGCAGCTGGTCCTCGTGATCATGAACCGGCGCGGACTGGAAAAGCTGCTGTCGAACAAGGTGACGCTGGGGACGGACGCCTCGGTTGCCGCAGGTCCCGTGGGGCGAACGGCCAGCGCGGCGACCGACGCGCAGATGACGGCGGAGATGCTGTCGTATTCGCGCTCGAAGGGACTCTTTGCGGGCATCGATCTGTCGGGCGGATCGTTGAGGCCGGACAAGGATGCGAACATCCGTGCGTACGGAGCCGGCGCGGTAGCGCGGGATATCGCGCTCGGCACCGCGCGAGTGACGGTGCCGCCAGAGGGAAGGGCGTTTAGAGAGGCGCTCGGCCGGGACGTGCGCGGGACAACCGGCGTGAAGTGACGGTCCGTGCGTGAACGAGGCCGACCCCTAAGGTCGGCCCCGTTCTGCGGATACGATGAGCACCATGCCACGTCTCATCGACGCTCCATCAATCATCCAGGCCGCGGGCACGAAACCAAAGCGGATTGAAGAGTATGTGGGCCGCGTCAACAGCGGTCACGACGCCGTGAGCGTGGCGCGCATGCGCTCCCCGGCGGGTTGGCTCGAGCCTGGCCAGCGGCCGATGTTCGAGGAGATCACGATCGTGCTTCGCGGAATGGTACGGGTCGAGCACGAAGGCGGCAGCCTCGACGTGCAGGCAGGGCAGGCGGTCGTCACGACGCCCGGCGAATGGGTCCGTTACAGCACGCCCGACGCAGACGGGGCCGAGTATGTGGCGGTCTGTCTGCCGGCGTTCTCACCCGACACGGTCCACCGGGACCCGGCGTAACCGGGCGATTCCATGTTTGACAGGCGTACCCGGTCGCGCCATGATCTGCGCCAACCGATTACTCGAAGCAGGTGAAGAGCTGATGACGAAGCGGGCTGTGGTTGCGGTCATGCTGGCCGTGGCTGTTGGTGTCGTGTCGCTGCGCGCGCAGCACACGCTGGCAGCAAAATTCGACGTGACGAAGTCGTTGACGCTCACCGGCACGGTGACACAGATCGACTGGGCCAACCCGTATGTCCATATCCTGATGAAGGTGCCCGGACAGCCACTGCCGGTGCTGTGGGCCGTGGAGGTGGAAGGTCCGATCGTTCTCACCGACAACGGCTGGAGTCAGGCGTCACTTCCCATCGGCGAAACGATTCGCGTGGAGGGATACGCCGCGCGTGACGGCAGCAGGCAGATCTCCGGCAGGTCAGTGGTGATGACGTCCACCAATAGACCGGTATACGTCGGTACCAACGGCACGCCGAAGCCCCGGCCCGTGGCCAAGGGACCGACGCCGCGATGGCCGTCCGGCCAGCCGCGGCTTGGTCCAGCTCCGGGCGAGACGGGTTACTGGGGATACCCGGCACGCGGCGGTCTGCTCGAAGACGGTGTCACCGTGCAGATGGACCGCTACGGCCTGCTGAACAACATTGCCGACGCGTCGAAGGTTGCCCCGATGCAGCCCTGGGCGCTCGGTGTCTACCGGGAGAGACAGCGGACCTTCCTGCAGCGGGATCCCATGTATCTCTGGTGCAAGCCGCCGGGCGGCCCGCGCCAGTTCCAGCAGCTCTACGGATTCCAGTTCGTCGAGCAGCCGGACTTCAAGCGCGTCTTCGTGCTGATGGGCAGCGCCAACCGGAACCGGCGCATTATCTACACCGACGGCCGCAAGCAGGTCGGTCAGGTGAACGGCAACGACGATAATCCGGTGTTCTATGGTCAGGCGGTCGCCCGCTGGGAGGGCGACACCTTCGTCGTCGACACCCGTTCGTTCAATGAGGAGTTCTGGTTCGACAACGGCGGCCTGCCGCACACCGACAAGCTTCATCTGATTGAGCGGTTTACCCGTACCGACATGGGGACGATGAGGTACGAAGTTACGATCGACGATCCGGGCGCCTATACCCGGACGTGGAAGAGCACGTGGAATCTGAACTGGGTCCCTGGCGAAGAGACGCCGTACTTCCTGTGTATGGACAATCGCCCGTAGATGTAGGGTCCGCCTTCAGGCGGACGTGGAGTTGAGATGAGCATTCGATCGATTGGCCGTCCTTTGACGCTGGCTGCGTGCCTCATATTCGCGGTCGCCACGGCGGCCAGTGCATTCGCGCAGGACGCGGGCGGACAGGGACGAGGCGCTGGCGCCGGAGGGCAGGGGCGCGCAGGTGGCCAGGGACGCGGGGGACGCGGCGCAGCGGCGCCGTCGGCGCCGACGCCACGATGGCCCGACGGCAAACCGATTCTTGGCTCGGTGCCCGGACAGCCGGTCGGTGGATGGGGCGCCGGCGTGACGACGCTTCCACAAGGACAACTCGACAAGATTCCGTTTCAGCCCTGGGCGCGCGCGGCCTACGACATCCGCCAGATCGATCAATTCGAGCCGCACACGCGGTGCAAGGCGTCCGGCGTGTCGCGGCAGTTCTCCACGCCGTACGGCACGGAGTTCGTCGAAGTCCCTGACCTCAAGCGGATGTACATCATGGACAACGGCGGTCCGAATTCGTATCGGATCATCTACCTCGACGGACGATCGTTCCCGGCGAACATCCCGCTGACGAACTACGGCTATTCGATCGGGCACTGGGAAGGCGATACGCTCGTGATTGAAACGCGCGGCCTGAACGATAAGTTCTGGTTGGACACGCGCGGCACGCCGCACACGTCGCAACTGAAGTTCACCGAGCGCCTGACCCGAACGGACATGAACACGATGCGGTATCAGGCGACGATCGACGATCCCGGCGCGTACACGGCGCCCTGGACGACGGCGGATTTCAACCTCCGATGGAGGCCGGGTGACGAGCTGTTCGAGTACATCTGCCAGCAGTACAACGAGGGTCCGACGCTGATGCTCGGCAGCCAGGAAGAGATCGACAACACGCGCTTCTTCGTTCCGTAGGTCGTGCGCAGTATGAAATCCAGAATCCTCTCGTTCGTCGTTGCGGTCGTGATCGCAGCCGGGATGATCTCAGGCGGAATAGTGACGGTCGCGGCCCAGGAAGCCCATCCTCTGGAGGGCACGTGGTACGGTGAGTACAGCACCGGCAACCAGAAGACCGACCTGACGGTCATCATGAAGTGGGACGGAAAGAGCGTCAGCGGTCTGATCAATCCGGGACCGAACTCCAAACCGCTCACGGCCGCCGTGCTGGACATCATTCCCGGCAAACCGGCGCCGCAGGGACAGCAATCGACCACCGGCGTTCCGCCAACGTTCAAGGTGCGCTTCGACGTGGACGGCATGACGTTCGAGGGAACGCTCCGCAATCCTGTGGGTGGGAACCGCCAGCTCGTGGGGACCTGGAAACGTGCCGCGCAGAGCGGTGCTTTCCAGATCCGCCGGTTGTAACTTCGATGGGCGCCGCCTTCACCCGACGTTAACCACGAAGGCCGCGAAGAACTCGAAGGGCGCGAAGAACTCTGTTCTCGCGCTTTTTTTCTATTTGCACCACGCGACATTGCCGGCTGCCCGATGTGGGTGTCGCCTGAGAGCGATGTACGGCGCTCCCTGTCCTGTAATCGTGCCGCATCCGCGCGATTGATACTCGAGCAGGCGCGGTCATGACATTACATGCGATCCAACGGACGGTATCGGTGCTGTTCATGAGCACTCTGGCCGTGGTGGCTATGGTCCGGCATCTCTCGGCAGACGAGTACGAACCAGTGTGCACCGAGTGGCCGCCATACAACTGCCATTGGGGAGACGGCGCGGACTGTGACATGCGATACACGGAGTGTGCCGACTACTGCGACATGGGTGGCGGGGGGCTCGGCACTTTCAATTGCGACTTGATTGGCGGTTCATGCCACTGTGCAAGCTGATCGACGTGGCCGCAGGCCAGGTGTAGAGTGGCGGAGGAGGCTGGACGTGCGAGTGTTGTGGTCCCTCGCCGCCGTCATGGCGACGACGGCCGGACTGGTCGCGCAGAATACGGGCGGATTGATTGCAGGTGCCTCGGACCGGCCGACGCCGGCGTTCGAGGTCGCCTCAGTGAAGCCGAATAGGACCTCGTCGACGGCGATGACGATCCAATGGACGCCGGACGGGCGTTTTCGTGCCACCAACGTTCCGCTGCAGACGCTCATCACGGTCGCCTTCAGCCTCCGGTCGCGTGATCAGATCCTCAACGCACCATCCTGGACAGCCGTGGAACGGTTCGACATCGACGGCCGGCCGTCGGCCGACATTCCGCGTGCGCAGCATGTGCTCCTGCTGCAGGCACTGTTGTCGGAACGGTTCGCGCTGGTGGTTCGGCCGGTCGCGTCGGAATTGCCCGTGTACGTGCTCGCCAGGCGAAGGGGAGACAATGCGGCGCTGCCACGCGGCATGCGTGAGTCCACGCGGCGATGCGAGGAGACGTCGGGCCCGGCCGCAGCGGATTCGAAGCAGGTCGCGAGCTCGCGTTCGGACTGCTTGCTGCGTGGTGACGCCCGTGGCGGCAGGATCACCGCCCTCGGAGCACGGATGGCCGCGCTCGTCTTTCAACTGTCCGGCATGCTCGGCGCCAAAGTGATCGATCAGACAGGATTGCCGGGCAGGTATGACTTCGAGGTCGTGGCGCCCGATGGGTCGTCGAACGTCCAGTCCGACGACCTGGTTGCTCGCCAGGCATGGTTGATTGCTGCCGTTGAAAGCCAACTCGGGCTGGACCTCCGGCGCGAGACGGCGCCCGCTTCGTCGGTGTACGTCGAGCGCGTCGATCGGCCGACGCCAAACTAGGTGCGTTACGTACGACGCACTGTGTCTTGTTCGAGCAGCAGCGGTGATGTCAGATCGGGGTTCTTTCAGCGCGACGGAGGTTCCGATGCGGCGATTGTCGATCCGGCTGCTCACTGCGACGACGTTTCTGATCCTTGCTCGCATGGACGACGCGAAGGCGGCGATGCTGTGCGGCGATCAGGGCGGCATGTGGAAGTGCGAATGGGAAAACGAACCGGCACAGTGTTCCCAGTTGTACAACTTCTGTTACGGGTACTGCTCGGGCCACGGAGGAGTCCATAATTTTTATTGTGCGCAGGACTATGACCCCGGCGCGGGGTTCTGCTGGTGTGGTCTCAGCTAAAGGGGGAACAGCGCTGGTACTGGTCGCCGCGACGCTATGCCACGGCTCGGCGCAGGAGCGTGACTCCGAACAGCCGCGCCGCGCGGCGACGTTTGCCGTGACGTCGGTGAAGCCGACTGACGGTAGCGGACCACGCACCTTCAGATGGGGGCCCGATGGCAGTTACCGTGCCACGAACCTGCCGCTGGTGATCCTTGTCGCAGACGCCCTTCAGGTGCGCACTGATCAGCTGATCGATGTTCCTTCGTGGGTGACGACGCAAACCTACGATATCGAGGCAAAGCCGGCGGCGCCGGTGCCGCCCGCACAGCATCGTGGCCTGCTGCGCGCGCTCCTCGAGGATCGGTTCAAGCTGCGCCTCGCCACTGTTGCCCGGAACGTTCCGGTATATGCGCTTGGGCTCGCACGGCCGGATCGACGCCTCGGCCGCGGCATCCGACCCGAGGAACGTGAATGCGTCAAGGGGTTCGCTCCTGCGCTCGAGCGCCCGCTCAAGCCAGGGCAACCTGCGCTCTGCGGTGTCGGCGTGGACAGGGGCGTTCTCGCCGCAGGCGGCGCGCCGATTTCGGCGTTGCTCAGTGCGCTGCGGCCGTTGCTCGAACTCGAGGTCGTCGATCGGAGCGGGTTGACCGGCCGCTTCGACGTGTATCTCCGCTGGACGCCGGAGCAGCACGCGTGCGGCACGTGCCCGCTGTTACTCGAATTTCCCGCCTCCGCGAACGGGCCATCGTTCTTCACGGCCATCGTCGAGCAGTTGGGACTGCGGCTCGACCGGCAGCGATCGGCAAAGGATGTCTGGAGGATTGCCCATATCGCCAGACCCGATTCGAACTGATCGAGAACCTCACCGAATTCCCGGCCTCACCGACGTGGACCGCCCTCGCGTCAACCGGGCTACTTCCCGGGCACGAACCGATCGAGACACTCGTACGGGTGGACGGTGTTCTCCGGCTTCCACACGAAGTACCGTTTGAGTTCGAACGGTCGCGTGAAGTTCACCGGATCGGTCGTCGTCAGCGTGTAGTCGAGACGGCTGTAATCCGCATTCGGGATGAAGCGCTCGACGGTCTTGATCTGATTACTCTGCGGTGTGCCCTCGTGATCGAAATAGCCCGCGGCGATGTGATCGGTTTCGACCACGAGCGTCCTGCCCTCCCAGCGCCCGCGTGAAAAGCCGTACAACGTATGCGCCGCCGGTGCGACCTCCTTCGGATTCATGTGGATCGTGCGCACGGTGTCGTATTCCTCGAGGCGCATGACGATCCGGTCGCCCGCCCGGCTGAACTCCATGGGCAGCGGAGAAATCATGATCAGCGGTGTGCCCTTCGTGCCGCACTTCAGCAGCACGTTGTCGCGCGGATTCCATTTCGCGAGCCCGGCCTTGCCGGCGGCGGTCAGCGGATATCCTCCCTTGAACATCGGAAACGCCGCGGGGTCGCTCATGATCGTGGACCAGACGCGGAACAGGCCGTCGGCCTTCGCTTTCGCGGCAGCCACATCGACGGTGATCCTTGCCGCTCCGACGACGCGGCCCGCTTTTCCGGCGGCGAAATACGGCTTGTCCGATCCGAACGTGAATTCGTTGCCGTTGGGCAGCAGCACGCTGCGCGCAAGAATCTCGGGCCGGCTGCGCATCGACGGCGAACCGGCAATCGTGATGCGATCGCCGACGCGGATGGAGCTTCCGTCCACACCGCGATTGCGGAGAATGCTGATCGACGCTGTTTCCGCGTCCCACACCGTCTCCCGGCCTTTCTCGTCCGTCACGGCGAGGAGGATCTGGCCGTGCGGATTTCGCCACGACACGGCCTTGACGACGCCGCTCACTTCGATGGTCTTCCTCGAATCGAAAATACCCGCCTGGCTATGATGCGCGTGAGCCAGGCCCACGAACGCGTTGAGCCCCAAGGCCAGACTCACGAGCCGCACGACTGGTCGCATGGTGTTGCCTCCTTCAGAGCCGTCTCTATCAGCCGGTTCGATAGTAGCGTTCCCGCACCCGCGCCGACCACTTGAGCAGGACCTCGCGGAATGCCTCGAGGTTGTCCTTCGGCAGGTCGCCCGGCGGCATGCTGTGGATGAACACGTCAGTCACCCCGTCGTCGAAGACGCCACCGCGAATCGGCTCTTCGCGGAAGATCAGCAGCGGCATCTGCAGTCCGAAGAGGATGCCCGCCTCGAGGTGATTCCACGGGCTCGGGAACACCTCGGTCTTGCCTCGTCCCAGACGTGACTGGCGCTTGGTGCCCGGCTTCGAGACGCCCGCCGTCGCGACGAACTGCCGGAACCCCAGGATAATTCCGCCCGAGCAGTGCTTGGCGATCACGAACACCTCACGCAAGGGGCAGTCGGATGGATAGTCGCTCCGGCCAAGCGCACGCGGCTCGAGCTGAAGCCGCGACAGCTCCTGAATGATGCGATCGCGCGACTGATCTTGACGCTTATCGAGGGCCGTGGGGCAGGACACGAAGACGGGGATTCGCATATCGGCAGGCGGATACTAGCATTCACCCGTCCACGCCCGCACACGTCAGTCCCACCAGCGCACACTCACGTGGCCGCCGTGCCTTCCCGCGCCGTTAACCATCGCCGGGAGGCGACCGCACTCATGGCACACACTTTGGGACAGGGTGCCGTTTCGGGAGCGCACGATGACCGACCAGATTCTGCAGGATGCTCGCTTTGCGATCCGCTCGCTTCACCGCCGGCCCCTCGTCACAGGTGTCGCCGTGGTGTCGCTGGCGCTCGGCATCGGCGTCAACACGGTCATTTTCTCGGTCTTCGAGCGAATGCTCCTGCGCACCGTCAGCGCGCCGGCGAATCAGGGCCTCGTCAACGTGATCGCGCCGGGACTGAAGCCCGGGGGACGCTCGACGGGAAACGCCGGCGGCCCGGATGCGGTTGTCAGTCCGCCGCTGTTCCGCGATCTCGAGCGGCTGGAGATGCCTGAGGTGTCCCGCATCGCGGCCCATGCCGATTTCGGAGCGAACGTCGCGATTCGAGGCATCACGACGCGCGTCGAAGGCCTGGTGGTCTCGGGCGGCTACTTTCCTGCTCTCGGCCTCGTGCCCTCCGCTGGCCGTCTCCTGAGCCCCGGCGACGATCGCGTCGAAGGCGGGCATCCGGTTGCCGTGCTCTCGCACAGATACTGGACGGCACACCTTGCCGCCGACCGGGGCGTCATTGGCGACGTGCTCGTTGTCAACGGTGAGCCGCTGACGATCGTTGGCGTCACGGGGGAAGGATTCACCGGCACCGTTGCCATGGACCGGCCCGACGTGTTCGTGCCGCTCGCGATGGCCGCCCGCCTTCGCATTGGAGGCAGTGGGCGGAAGGATCACTGGCTGTATATGTTCGCCCGGCTGAAGCCGGGCATCACGCGTGAACGCGCCGAGGCCGCCCTCAACGTGCCGTTCTCCGCCTTGATCAAGGAAGTGGAATATCCCGTCCAGGCCGGCGAGCTGCCCGGTCGGGCGCGTGAACGGTTTCTGTCCAGGCGCCTTGTGCTGGAGGACGGGCATCGCATGCGGTTGAACGATCCGCGCGAAGCCCGGCTCGTGCTCGGGCTGCTGCTCGTCGTGACGGGACTTGTCCTGATCATCGCCTGCGCGAACGTCGCCAACCTGCTGCTGGCGAGGGCCGCCGATCGCTCGACGGAGATGGCGGTGCGGGTGTCGATGGGCGCATCCACCGCACGACTGGTGCGATCGCTGCTGCTGGAAGCCTCGCTGCTTGGCGTACTCGGGGCCGGCGGCGCGCTCGCTGTGGCCAGGATCGCCAGCGCCGCGTTGATGAGCATCATGCCGGCGGAGGACGTGCCGAACGTTGCGTTCCAGCCGAACCTGCCGGTCGTGCTCTATGCACTCGGCGTCGGCGTGGGAACGGCGCTGCTGTTTGGTCTCTTTCCGGCTCTGCATGCCGTCCGGATGGCGCGGCAGTCAACCCTGGGCGCGGGATCAGCTCGCTCGTCCCTGTCGGTGAGCGCGCGGCGGGTTCGCGTCTCGCTGGCGACCGCGCAGATCGCGTTGGCCACGGCGCTGCTGGCGCAGGCCGGTCTTTTCCTCACGAGCCTGGTCAACATCGCCGGCGTGGAACTCGGTTTTCAGCGTGACGGACTGATCACTTTTCGGCTTGCGCCGCACGCGAACGGCTATTCCCCGGAACGAGCCTTGGTCTTGTTCGAGCGCATCGAGGACCAGCTGCGCGTCACGCCAGGCGTCGCTGCCGTCACGGCCACGGCCGTTCCTCTCCTCGCGGACAATCGTCAACGTCCGAACGTCATCGTCGAGGGATTCGCGGCAGGACCCGATTCGGACATGCGAGCCAGCTTTGCGCGCATCGGCGACGCGTACTTCCGCACGCTGGGCATCCCCCTGCTTGCCGGGCGCGAGTTCTCGGCTGCCGATCGCGCCGGTGCACGGAAAGTTGCTGTCGTGAACGAGGCGTTCGTCCGGAAGTTCCAGCTCGACTCGCCCGTTGGCAAGCGCGTCGGGATCGCAAGTGGCGGCGCAACAGTGCCAGATGCCGAAATCGTCGGCATCGTGGCCGACGCGAAGTATGCCGATATGCGCGAGGCCGCCCCTCCGCAGCTGTACTATTCGTATCGCCAGGGGCCGGTTGGGCCGCTGACGTTCTATGTGCGCGCCTCGGCGGAGCCGGGACCGCTGCGCGCGATCATTCCGGCGATCGTGGCGAGAATCGATCCACACCTTCCGGTCGAGAAGCTTCTCAGCATGGACGAACAGATTTGGGACAACGTCGCGCGGGATCGCATTCTCGCCACGCTCTCGTCATGGTTCGCCCTGCTTGCGTCGGTGCTTGCGGGGATAGGCCTCTACGCTGTTCTCGCGTTCACGGTGACTCAGCGGATCCGTGAGATTGGAATCCGCATGGCGCTTGGCGCATGCCGCGACGATGTCCGTCGACTCCTCCTGTCCCACATCGGCAAGATGGGCATCATCGGTGGAGGTATTGGTCTTGCCGCGGCGCTGGCGCTTGGCCGCCTTGGGGAAGCGCTCCTTTCGGGGTCGAGGGGACCGACCTGCGCATTCTCGCCGGCACCATCGCCGGCGTGAGCACCGTCATCCTCGCTGCCGCGATCGTTCCTACACGGCGTGCGACCCGCGTGGACCCGATGGTTGCCTTGCGCGCTGACTAGGGCGAAGTGCCTGCGGGCGCAGGTTCAGGTGCTGGACAACGGCGACGGCCTGCCTCCCGATCGGCTGATCGCGCTGAACCGCGGCGTGGGCCTGGACAACACGCGGGCGCGGCTGGCGCATCTCTATCGGAATCGCTTCGAGTTTACGTTTTCGAACGTCGAGCGGGGATTCTGCGTCACGATTCGGATCGATCTGGTGTTTCTGGACATTCAGATGCCCCGGATTGACGGCCTGACGCTGGCGCGTACGCTCGGCCGCGCGATGCCCGCAGTCGTCTTCGTCACCGCCTAGGACGAGTACGCGCTCGGCGCGTTCGAAGTGCATGCGCTCGATTACCTGCTCAAACCTTATGGTGCCGAGCGCTTCAAATCGGCGCTGGGGCACGCCCGCCAGCACCTCAGTGCCACGCGGACGGCAGGCCGCCTTCCATCAGCGCACGAACGGCACGATCGGCTCGTCATCAAGTCGAGCGGCCGTATCTATTTCATTCGCACGCGCGACATCGACTGGTGCGAGGCGGCTGGCAACTACGTCCGGCTTCACGTCGGTCCGCAGACACATTTCGTGCGCGGGACAATGGCGCACATTGAATCGCAGCTCGATCGGTCTCAGTTCGTCCGCATCCTTCGGTCGACGATCGTCAACGTCGACCGCATTCAGGAGCTTCATTCCGGCAGACTGGGAAAAGACGCTCTGACGGCCGACGCACGGCGATCGCAACAAGCACACTCCGCGCGACCCACACCACGTCGACATCAACCGGTGAGTAGCACCTGTCAATGATGACAGGCGAGCATCCAGAATTTTTGCCATCTGGATTAGCCGATGGTCCGGCCACACAATCTCCGCCCTGTGACCACATATCGGTCCTGACAATCCCTTCGAAGTGCGCACGCAAGCCGTGCCGGTTGCGCGGTGCCATTTCGGACTGGCCCTTTAGTGCCCCTTGCTCTGGGTTTGGTTCCTTGGAAACCGCCGGCCGGAGAATTCCGATGCCGGTCGAATTCGGGAGGCGAAAAATGACTCGGCGGATTTGTTCTCTCGCGACGGCGCTGCTCATCGTCCTCGGCGCCGCGACAACGGCATCAGCGCAGCTCGGTCCGTTCGACATCGACGGAACGGTTACCGACTTCATCAACAGTGGTGAGACGACCGGGTTGACCGTCCCGCCGTGCGATCCGCCGGCGCAGCCCGCCGGTCTTTCGCCGCAGGCGTGCAAGCAGAACGATTTCGGCGGCAATGCCCAGGAGCTCGGGCCGCAGAACGGGAATGCGACGAAGATCGGCGTCATTCACAGCGCCGCCGTCCCGATGCTCAACACGACGAATCCGAACGCAAACACCGACCTGAACGCGGCCTGGATCCAGAGCGCGTTTCAGAATGTCGGCGGTTCGCCGCATCTCTTCCTGTACTTCGGCTGGCGCCGCGACTCGAACAACGGCAGCGGATTCATCTCGCTGGAGATTCAGAAGGCGGCGGCCGGTGGTGGAACGGGAGCCGCCTGCAAGTACGACGACCCGGCTTTCAATCCGGCCCTCTGTAATCCGTGGGCAGGCCGGCAGGGCGGAGACATCATCTTCCTGTGGGACCAGCAGGGTGGCGCGAACACGACGATCATTGCCGCCCCGATCACCGGGACCGCTCCGAACCTCACCGTTCCGGATTGTTCACATAGCGGCGAATGCATTCCGCTGAACGCCAGCCAGGCCTTCGCGATATTCGGAACCGACTGCGGTGAGGGATTCGAAGCCGGTCAGTGCGGTGAGATGGTCGTCGATCTCACTGCGCTCGGCGTCTTCGACCCGAGTAACCCGACGCGCTGCGAGGCGATCGGAAACTTCATCCCCGGTACTGTGACCGGCAACTCGAATACGGCGGACTACAAGGACGTCGTGCTGGCGCCGTTCCCGAGGATCTCCACCTGCGGCACCGTCACGGTGACGAAGCGCACGGTCACTCCGGACGGGAACACCATTCTGATTGCGCCCCTCGAGACTTTCGGCTACACGCTCAACCGCATCTCCGGCAATATCCGCTTCGTTGCCCAGCCGAACGACGGGAACAGTCTGCTGTCGATCACACGGCCGAACGGAGCGGGACAACCGGGTTTAACGACATGCACGAGCGCATTCGCGCTGCCATCGGATCCGCTCTTCAGGCCGTGCGGACCGGTGAACGAACATACCGACCTAATCGCGGCCGCCAACTACCGCCTCGTGGAATCAACGCCGCCCGTGCCGTGGGTGTTCGTGGATGTCCAATGCTACGCGGCTGGCAATCCTGTCGCTGTGGGCACGACCGGCACGCCGATTCAGTTCGAAGTCAAAGCCAACACCACGACGTCGTGCGTGATTACCAATAAGCTCGAACTGGGGAATCCGACGGCGCTGAGCCGCCAGCGAGTCATCGCTGCTGACCAGATCAAAATCGCCAACATCACGGCGGGCGGCGCGAGCAAAGGCGCCGGATTCATGTCCCGAACCACGGTGCGTCTGGCGCTGTTCAATGCAGCCGGATGCGCGCCCGCCGCTCAGGTGGCGTCTGAAACGTTCATTCTGACCGAAGGGACCGTGACGGCCGGGAAGCAGGATCTGTACATGTCCGGCTTCAGCACCCCGACGCTGCAGAGAGTCTTCGAAACAACAGGGACCGAGACGTACTACTGGGCGTTCCAGTGGGACGGCGATACGTTCAACAATCCGTTGTCGATCGCGACGACGTGCTCCAGCCCTGGTGAGGCGGTATCGGTGACGATCACCGGGGTGCAGTCGAACATCCCGTAACACGGGCAGTCGCTGAACCAGCAAGACACAGGGCCCACCCGGCGTCAGGCCGGGCGGGCCCTGTGTTATCGACGCTTGCCGCCGCCACCTCCGGACAGCGTAATCGTCGCGGCGTTGCTTGGCTGTGATGTGTTGCCCGCCGCATCGACTGCGCGGACGACGTATGCGTAGCTCGCACCCGGCGTCCATGCCGTATCGCTCCAGTCCGTGGCCGTCGTCGTACCGACGGTCACGCCGTTGCGCGAGATGAGATAGAACGACACCGCGAGGTTGTCCGTCGAGGGCCGCCACGCGAGCTGTATCTGTTTCAACTTGTTAACGGCCGTTGCTGTGAGCGCGATCGGCTGGCTCGGGGCGACGGTATCGACGACCGTATAGGTCGCGTCTGTCGATGTGGCATGGACGATCGAGGCCGTTCCGCTGGTGTTGACCCGCGTCGTGTAGGTACCCGCGGCGCTCGAAACGGTGGAGTTGACGGTCAGCAACGCCTGACCGTTCACGCCGGGTGCCAGCGTCAGCGTACCGCTGGAAAAAGAGCCGCTCCATCCCGCCGGCGATATGCCGCTCAGGGAGAATGTCGCGGCAGGGCAGCTTGCCGCGTCCTTGTTCGTGATGGAGACCGTGTAATTCAGGCTTCCCCCTGCCGCGCCGCTCTGGTTCTGAGGAGCGATCTGCACCGTGGGCGCCGTTCGAACGCATGCCTGCTGGATGTCGATATCGACGATGGCGCCAGGTCCGGGCGCTGGACCGAACCCGCTGACCATGCGCACGCTGATCCCGTTCACCGGATCGGTGAAGGTATCCCGGCCGGTCTGGCCGTTCGCCAGCGTGGCGTACAGCACCGTGAACCCGCTCACGGCTTCGGTGGGGGCACCATGACGATGGACGCTGACCTGCGGGATGTACGAAGGGGAGTAGCGATCGAATGCCTGCCCACCGCGATAGGAGAGATAGTAGAAGCCGCCTTCCGATCTGGGGATCTTGATCAGCTGCGGCGCACTGACGCTCGATGGATCGCTCGACAGGGGCGCGAGGCTATATCGTCCGCTCTGGGTCACGATTTGTGTCGCACCCTGACTCAGCCATCCCATCTGCTCTCGATGGGGCGCGTTGAAACCGCGAAGCTCCCACCCGGAGGAACCCATCGAATCGGAATAGTCGTTGTATTCGGCGAGCAGGTTGTTGTATTGGCCGCTGCCCGCCGTGTAGGCATCGTAGTACGACGCCGCGTGACTCATCCCCAGCGCGTGGCCCAGCTCGTGTGAGTACAGGCCACGGTTGGTGCACGACAGGCTGAACGAGCTGCTCGAACTGCCACCAATGGTGCTCGCCCCGATGAAGGGACACGCGCCGATCTGTGGCAACACGTAAAGCTTGCGTGGGAACGAAGCGACGTCGACGCCCGACGCGGCCGCCTGGGCGTCGAGCGCGGCGCTGAATTCCGACAGACTGCACGCGTCCGTCGTACGCATCTTGAGCGTCGTCCGAACGGTTTGTCCGGACCACGTAACTCTGCCGTATGAGCTCGCCTGATATTCGGCGTTGATCGAGAGTCCCGTACCGAACTGATCCAGGGTGGCTGGCGGCGGCGCGAACAACGTGTCGCGCACGTTTTCCGTCGTGCACGGCACTGCTGCGTCGAGCAGATCCCCGATCATCACGAGCGTACGTTGATCACCGGACGCGCCGGCCGGCGGCTGACTCATGACCTGCGCATTCGTCATGGAGCCGTCGCAGCAACCGGCGGCGACATACAGTTCTGAGCCCGACGTCCGGCCTGTGACGCGAACGTGCGCCCCCGACCTGAACCGCGGAAATCCGCTCTCGAAGCGCAGAACGAACCACTCGCCCGTGCGCTCATCGCGAATCGACTGGGTCATGCCGCTGTTGCCGGCCGCATCGTCGGTCTGAAACACGGAGACCTGGCCGGTCACGCTGGCTGCCGTGCCGTTCGCCCAGCCCCGGGCGAACCGCTCGGCCGCGGATTCGGCGCCCTGCGCGCGCAGACCATGGCCGCCCACCATAGTCATCGTGAGCAGCGCGGCGGTAAGAACGGCAGGGCGGATGGGTGAAGCGGACGGCACCTTCGACCCCGCGCGAGGGCAAATTCGGCGCCTGTCTCACCTGCCCCGGGACGGGATCATCAGTGCACGTGGGTGCGCGCCGCTTACCAGCCTCGGAGGCGTCGGCGCGGTGACGTCGCAAGGGTTGACGATTACGGTTTTGCTGGCGGGTTACCGTTTGGTTGCAATTGAATGTTCACGGTCGTTGATCGATCCGCGACGACGCGCGTGACGTGCTCGACGGCCGCATACCCGTCCTTCGTCACGCGGAGCCGTTTTTCACCGGGCGCCAGATGCTGGATGGTGATCGGCGTGGAGCCCCACCCGATGCCGTTCACGGCCACGCGCGCTTCTGCGGGATCCGTGGTGATGACGAGTTCGGTCACCACAGGGGCCGTCGGCGTCGCAGGTTCCGATTGACCAGGCGCCTCGAGCGCACTCACCTCAACGTCCTGGACAGCGACAAGTGGTGTGGATTCTGGGACGAGTCGAGTTGATTCGGCGGCCGGTGGCGTTGATTGGACAATCTCTGGCGCGTTCCCCGTCGTCGCGACTGCGTGGCGTTCCGGCGCTGGGGATACCGCACTCGCGGTGTGGTCGCCGGTGCTGCGGGCCGTGGAGACTTCCCACACAATGCCGCTGATCCCGACAACAAGCGCGGCGCGGACGACGAGCATGACCCCGTGATGCGAACGGACCGAGCGCGTGCGAACAGGCGGTGGCTGTTCGGCTGGCGGCGGATCCACTGGCGCTGCTTCGCGTTTGAGCTCGGCGAGGACGATGCGCTCGTCCAGGTTGACGGCTCGCGCATAGGCGCGTATGTGCGCGCGTTGATAGAACCCGCGGTTGATGTGCGGCAGTACGTCCTGCTCGAGCGCGGCAAGCCGCTCCAACGGAACGCGTGTCTCGACCGCGACCTGCTCGAGGGTCAGCCCGCGCTGTTCCCGCGCCCGGCGCAACAGCGCCGCCATGCCGATCGACTCCGACGAGTGTGGATCGGAGCGGGATTCGTTGGAGGGATCGACCATGACTAACCTCACTCGGCCATTGCCAGCCCAAAAACCGACGAGGGTCAGGCTCGCGCGCGAGAGGGCCTGTTCGCTATGCCTTTTCGGCATGACCCTGACCTCGTATACCATTGCGGCGCGGCGAATGGTCGCGACGGAGGCTTCATGAAACGGGCGACGATGGCGATCGGGATGACGATGCTGGTGGTGGCGACGACGTTTGCCCAGGCCCCCCAGGGGCAGGGACGTGGCCGCGGAGGTCGCGGCGGCGCACCGGCGTGCACGAACCTCGCGTGCGACGTGCAGGCGGACTGGACGCGCAATATGAATCTGCTGATCAGAACCGCCGAGGCGATGCCCGAGGATAAATGGAACTTCAAGACGACCGATCCGCAGCGCACGTTCGGCCAGCACGTGATGCACATCGTTCAGATCGACTCCAAGCTGCTCGCGGCTCTCGGCGCAAAGACTCCGGCGCCGCAGATCAACATGAGCGCGACGACGAAGGCCGACGTGATGGCGGCGCTGCGCCAATCGCTCGAATACGGCCAGGCGGTGCTGAAGGAGTTCGACGATGCCGGGCTGCTCGAGCGCGTGAATGGAGTGTTCCTCGGGCCGAGCGCGAGCCGCGTGCGCCTCGTCAACTTCTCGATGGCGCACAGCCAGGACGTCTACGGCCAGCTCGTCGTGTATCTCCGGCTCAACGGCGTCATTCCGCCCGCCAGCAACCCCGCGTAGACCGCTTGGCGGCTGAGCCGCTGGAGCCGCATCGCACGCGTCGATGAACAAACGCCTTCGTGTCGCAGCCGCCCTGGCGGCTGCGCTGTTGCTGCTCTCCGTTGTCATCGATGTCGTCGACCGCGAGTCGCCGTTGACGAGGACCTTCAATGGCATCTACAGCGAAGGGATCTGGGGCCGGGATGTCACGGGAAAGGGCACCAGCGGCTCGGGATCGACTTTGGAGATCACGCGTGAATACCGCGCCTACCTGGAGGACTTCATCAGGAAACATCGCGTCAGATCGGTCGTCGACGCCGGATGCGGCGACTGGACCTTCTCGAGCACGATCGACTGGGGCGGCGCCAGCTACCTTGGCGTTGATATCGCCTCGGATGTGATCGAGGCGAATCGCAGGACGTACGAGAAACGCCACGTTACCTTTCAGGTGGGTGACATTACCGAGGAGCTCCCGGCCGCGGACCTCCTCATTTCCAAGGACGTCCTCCAGCATCTTCCCGACGCGCTGGTGGACAAGTTCATCAGCAACAACGTGAAGAAGGGTAAGTACAAATGGGTCCTGCTGACGAATGACCGTGGCAGCGGACACCCGGACATTGTTCCCGGGGGATACCGGGCGATCGACCTCGCCGCCGCTCCCTTCAACGTCCCAGGGCTCGTCGACCTGCCAATCAAGTTCGGGAACGAGGTCACCAAGGTCACGTCGCTCCTGGACCTGACGCAACACCCGTACGACGGCGCGGAAGGCGAAAGAGTCCCTTGACCGGCTGCGTCGAGAGCGCGAAAATCGCGCGCAATCCCTTGTTCGTAATCAGCCGCTTATCCGATATCGACGCGAGCCGCGTGTCCGATCTCGTCGCGGACGTCGTCTCGGCCTTGCCCTATTACTCGTCCGAGGCACAGCGATCCGAGATCGCCAAGTACACGCCCGAGGACCTGCGCGCCGCCGTCGCGGAGGATCCGGACGCCGTCCTCGTTGCGAAATCGGATGACGGAGGGGTCGTTGGGTTCTGCATCAGCAATACCGACGACGGTTTGATCTGGCTGGCGTGGTTCGGCGTACATCGCGACTGGCGGGCGAAAGGTGTCGGACGGGCGCTTCTCGGAGCGTTGCAGCAGACCGTCAGATCGCGTGGGGCGCACAAGATCTGGTGCGACTGTCGCACCAGCAACCTGGCTTCGACTGCGCTCCTCACTGCCGTCGGATTCACGATCGTTTGCACGCTCACCAACCATTGGTACGGCCACGATTTCCACCTGCTCGAGAAACCGATTACGCAGTGATGGCTTCTGTCTGGAAGGAATGGTGGACGGCGTTCTTACCCGCGATCGGCTTGACCGGCACGATCGCGACACTCATCCCTGGACAGACGACGTCGATACGTGCCGTCGTGGCGATTGTGACGGCGCTCGTCGCGGCGACTGCCTGGGCGTACTCAAAAACCCGCCCCGTACACCTTCCTCCTGCGGACGCGGTGGTCGTCAAGAAACTCGGCCGTCTGTGTTTTCCATGCGACAAAAGCCACGCCAGCCAGGCCAACGCGATGGCCAAGCGATTCTATGGGGCCGAGGCAATTCCTCTCGCGACCTACGAGCTGTGGCGGAAAACGAACCCGAACATCCTCGTGTGCCTCACCAGCACAAACAATGAGGTCGTCGGCTACTTCGATGTGTTGCCACTGAAGTCCCCGGCAATGGACATGTTCATTCAAGGCCGCATTGTCGAGGGTGACTTTCAAGCCGACGATCTGTATTCACCCGCAGAGGCGGCCGATTGCGACCAGCTTTACCTTGCCGGGATCACTGTCAACGAGCCGGGACGACAGTCCGACAGCCGGAACGCATCCGTGCTGATCTGGGCGCTCGTCAAATATCTCCAGTATTTCCACCCTGCCACCGCAAAAACTCGCGACCTCTACGCGCTGGCATCGACACTTCAGGGAGAAGGCCTGATCAGGGCGTTTGACGGGTTTGACGTGGTGACACCGGCGTCCGTCCGGACGGACGGGCACGACTTATATCGCTTCCGTTATTCAGCGGACCAACTGGATGAAGCACTCACCATGCTGCCCGGCTGGGGGGCCAGAGTGCCAATTCCGTGGGAAGCAAGGCCCGCCTCTCTGCCAGCTGTGTCGAAGACGCCCGGGCGGCCGTCGAAGTTCCGCAAGCGAAAGGCGCGGGGCGAACGGGTGTGAAGGACGGCCGCATCTTTCAGATAGGCGGCTTTGTGTCCGACGCGCACCTGGCCGACTGGAGGGCGCGCATTCTTCGCAATCAGCATCAGTGGCGCTCCTGCTTCGACCGCGATTTCTGGACATACGGCGGTGCCTGGTATGTCGATATCGAGGAAGGTGCGCCCGCCCGGTACCACGCTGAGGCGATGGAGTGGAACCGCCGGTTGCGACAATTCCCGGGATTGCGACAGTCCGTGAAACGGATCGCCGCATTGCTCCCGCGCCGCGTGCCGGCGGTGCCGCGTCGTGCCATCCTTGGTCCGTACTGGACCGATTACGGGTTCGCCGTGTATGACCGCGACGGAAGGTCGGGGGTGGCGCACACCGATGTCGAGGGGCTCATTCCCTACCCCGCCAGCATGTTCGACCAAAACACCGAAGCCTACTCGGCGACGATTTCCATCGATTGTCCGGCTGCGGGCGGAGGACTGTGGATTCACGCGCGGCGGCACATCGGTCATTACCACGGAGCGACGTCGCGGAAAGGGTGGACGTTACACGGCTACCAGCCGGGTACGCTCACCGTTTTCGATTCATTCCTTCCGCATTCGATTGAGAGGTTCGCGCTTTCGAATGCCTGTCCCAGACGCATGGTGCTCGTCGTGCATTTTCTTTATCGAAAGAAGCCCTACCCGCACTATCAGTATTGGGTGTGAAGACCACGAAACGCGGGAGCCCGCCATGTCTATCGGCCGAAACGCTGGTTCTCGAGGCAGATGAACTCGATCAGCTCCTCGTCGAGCATCAGCTGCTGGTTGACGCGAACGGTGAACGGGCTCGTATACGCTTTCTTGTCCTCGATCGTCACGTCGATCTCCATTCGCCCGTAGCGCACGCGCCGGAACCGCTCGGTGACCTTCCCTGCGTCGGTGAGCGGGCTGCCGATGATGTCGAGCCAGCCGCCGTCGCGGAAGCCGGCCGTTTCCACCACCAGCGTGTCGCCGTCCCATCGGCCCACTGAGTAGCCGTAGTACCACGGGTGGACATCGTCCACTGGAGGGAGCTTGCGGCCGTCGGTGAAGATCTCCCGGCGCTCCCAGCTCGCTTCGTAGAGGATGACCAGCGAGCGCGGCATCTGGAAGAACTTGCGTGGCGCGCCCTGCGTGTGGAGCTGGATGATGCCCATCGGCAGGCAGTGCGCTTCGGGATTGTCCTTGCTGTTGCCGGCGATGCGCGTCTTGAGCAGCTCGGCGCCGAAAGGTGTCAGCGGCAGCCCGCCCTTGATGTTCTGAGCCACGTCCCTGAAACCTGCCACCGGAGGGCCGCCGGGCGGGGGCGCCGCCGCACCCTGCCGTCCGCCGCCGCCCCCGCCGCCGCGCCAGACGCCCGACAGGTCGGGCTTTCCGTCGGCCGTTTTCGGGACAGGGCCGTTCATGTCGGGCTCGCCGTTTGCCGTTCTCGGGACGCCGGGTGTCGGCTGTTTGGGCCACTGCGCAGACAGGGTGGGGACCGTCGCCAACGCCGTGACAAACGCGACCGCCAAGGCTGCTCTTCGCATGCGTTCCTCAGGGCGTATTATGCTCAAGATTCTCAGGAGTGCTCATGAACCGTCGATGCTTCGTCATGGTGGCCGGTATCGCGTGGCTCGCCGGCGCGACCGCCTCGCAGGCACACCACTCGTTTGCGGCGGAGTACGACCGCGATCGGACGATCACCGTCACAGGCGTGGTCCAGAAACTCGAGTGGACGAACCCGCACGCGCGGATTTATGTGGAGGGGAAGGACGAAACGGGGAAGTTTCAGCTCTGGGACTTCGAGCTTGGCCCGCCGAACGGTCTGATGCGAAATGGCTGGAACCGCAACTCGTTGCGGCAGGGCCATCAGGTGGTTGTCGACGGCTTCCGTTCGAAGACGTCGGACAAGGTTGCCAACGCGCGGACCGTCAAGCTCCCAGATGGCCGTCAGGTGTTCGCCGGATCGTCCTTCGATCCGGGCGAGGTCAAGTAGAGGCCGACCTTGAGGTCGGCCTTTCACCGGATAGGGTCCGCCTGAAGGCGGACACTACGATGAGCAGTTGCTGCCGGTGCGTTTGCCGGCAATCCATTCCGCCAGCATTCGATACTCCGGATCGGTGCGGCTTTGCCACCGGCGGACGCCGTTGTGCGCATACGAGCCGCCGGCGTCCGGATGGAGCGGCTTGAGCAGGAACCGGCTGTGATCCGGATCGCCGGGGACAATCACGCGCGAGATCAACTGAAACGCCCGATTGGCCTCGGCGTCGTTCCAACTGTCGCGCCCGTCACCCGGCGGCGCCGCAAACCCGATGATGCCTGCGTTGTGACAATTGCTGCAGCGGATGTGTCCTTCGCGCGGCTTGGCGAACACCTGCTGCACGCACGCCCTGAAAAATGCAAAGTCCAGCGTCGGCTCCGCCGGCGGGACATAGCGGTCAGTGGGCAGGCTGCGGATCCACTTGAGTACGGTCTGATACTCCGCATCCTCTCGCGAGTTCCAGTAGGTCCCGCCGGTATGACCCAGTCCACCGGCGTTGGGCGCCAGCGGCTTGATCAGCAGGCGGCTGGCTTCCGGTTTCGAAGTGTTGATCAGCTGTGTGACGACATCGAAATTCGCACGTGATTGCGCCACCGTCCATCCGGCATCAGTGGCCGGCGTCTGCAGGCTGAACCGGAGTTTCGTCTGCCAGGTGTGGCACATCACACACGACGCGTAGCCCGGCATCGTGCCGCCGCGCGCACGCAGGAAGAGCGGCTCGATGTTCTTGCGAAAGAAATCCACGTCCGCGGCCCCGCGGCTCGACGCCGCGTTCGCCGCCTGAACGCCTGTGGTGGCGACCGGCCTCGCGGGAGTCGGTGAGGCGCTGGCTCCGCTCGTGGCCGCCGGCGCATTCACGCGGTTCAGCGGCAGGATCGCCGTATTGATCCGCGCCGGGCGCGCGCCGACCTTGATCTTGTCGACAACCTGCAGCTTCTGCAGGTCGACGACTGCGGTGTAGTCGGCGCCGGATACGGCCACGTACATGAAGCGGCTGTCCGGCGTCGGCGTCATCCAGTTCGCGGTTGGCCCGACCTCCACCGCGCCGATGTACGTGAGGCCAGGCAGGGTCCATCCGTAGATCCGGCTGTCGAGGCGGCTCGATGCCCACACCGCCGATCGGTTTGGCAGGACCTCGAGCCCGTGCATGTCTCCCGTCTGAATGCCGTCCGCGTTCTGCGTCCAGGCAGGGAGCGCCGGCGGCCACAGCATGTCGACGACCTTGCGCGACGTCCAGTCGATGACCCACACGGCGTTGATGCCCGTTGCCTGCGCGAACATCCGTTTCGTCGTGCCATCGGCGTTTGCCTCGAACGCCATCGGCCGCACTTCGTGGTTCCGGCGGCCGTACTGCTCGTGTCCGGTCAACTCCATGCTCCACGCCACGGTATCCGTTGCCGGGTCGATCACCTGAATCGTCGGCTGGCCCGGCTTCACCTCGCCGCCAAGACCGGCAACGATCCACCGTTCGTCAGGCGTGACATACGTGTTGTGCACCCCATGGTCGACGGGAATGCTTCGAACGAGCTTGTTCGTATCGACGTCGATCACGTCGATCACGGCGACACCGCTGCGCGGGATCTGACGGATGCCCGCATAGATCTTGCGGTACTTCTTGTTGACGACAATCTTGTTCGGGCGCTCACTCAGCGGGATCTGCTGGATCTGCTGCAGCGTCCGCGTGTCGAAGACGTCGACCGTCTTGTCCTGTTCGTTCGAGCAGTAGTAGTAGAGGCTGTCCGGGTGCACCGCGAGGTTGTGTGCGTGCGGACAGCCCCGGATCAGTCCGGCCACGCGGCGCGTGGTCGGATCGATCAGGTGATGGACATTCCCGGCGTTGTTGCTCTGCAGGATTCGGACGGCGACACCGGCGTACGAATCGAGCCGCGGGACCCCCTGTGCGGCGGCCTGTCCTGCCAGCAGCAGCACGGCAGCCGTGGTCGCCATCAACAGATGTGAACGAGCCATCATGACCTCCCGCCACACGGCTTGACCCGCGGATTATACGGCCAACCTTTGGCTCCCATCCGCCGTCGAATGGGGGGGACACACACAGGTGAATCGATACAAGCGATCAATCGGCGCCGCTTCCATCACGCTGTTCGTCGTTGTCCTGACGGCCTGGTCGCCGCTGTCGGAAGCGGCCCAATCGAATGTCACTATCCTGCCGATCAGCCAGGACGGCATCGTTGGACGCCTTTTTCTGTCTCCCGGTGCTGGCCGGCAGCCTGCCGTCATCATCATCGGCGGTTCGGAAGGAGGACTCGAATGGTCGGCGCCTTGGGGCGTGCCGCTCGTTGAATCAGGCTTTATCGCGTTGGCGCTTGCGTACTTCGGCACGAATCCACTCCCGGCTCGCCTCCAGTCGATTCCGCTGGAGTACTTCACGACGGCCATCGAGTTCCTGCGTCAACATCCGAGAGTAGACGCGGAACGCCTCGGCCTGATGGGCTTCTCGAAAGGCGCGGAAGCCGCTCTGCTGATTGCCGCCAGTAGCCCTGCGATTCGAGCCGTCGTCGCTGCCTCGCCCAGCCATGTCGCGTGGCCCGGCATCACCGGCGATCCTCGTGTCGAAGCACCCTCCTGGACGCTGAATGGCGCGGCGGTGCCGTTCGTGCCCTACGACGTCCGCGGAGGCGTCACCACGCCCTTCGACGGCTACTCGCGCAGCCTTGGCAACGTTGAGGGCGTTTCGGCCGCGGAGATTCCTGCCGAGCGCATCAATGGTCCCGTGCTTCTGATATCCGGCGCGGACGACCGCATGTGGCCGGCGAGCCTGATGGCGGATCGCGTGATGGAGCGTTTGCGTCGCAACGGCTTTCGGTTCTCCTACACGCATCTTCGGTTGGACGATGCAGGGCACGCCGTATTAGTTTCGCCAGCGGCATCTGGTGTCCCGCCAGCGCGTCTGGGTGGATCGCCTGACGCCAATCGCCGCGCTCGAGGTGAATCGTCGCGCGCGGCTATTGAGTTCCTCGAGGCTTCGTTAACAGATTCGAAGGGAACTACGAAAGCTCGCTAGTCTCGGCTCAATCGACGGGGGACGGGCTGCTTCAGCTCTTCGATCCAGTTCTCGCCGAACAGCCAGACTCTGCGTCTCCTGACCGGCCCCCGTCGCTGCCACAGCCGCCTTACATCGGTCCGAACGATCCCATCCTCTATCGTACGGCGGTCTGAGTGGCCGGCCCGGCTGCCTGTGGCCGCGACGCGACATAGGCGGCAATCGAGACGAAGTCGTCCGCCGTCAGTTTCGCGACGACAGGTTTCATCAGCTCCGACCAGCTGCCCTTCCGTGCGCCGGTCTGCATGTCGTACATCTGCCGCGCCAGATAACTCGGCGAACGGCCGCCGATGCCCGGCACCGGCCCCATCCCCTCCAGGTTCGCGCCGTGACAGGTCGCACAGGCGATCGTCCTGCCATTACCACCGCTGGTCGCGAGCGCCTGCCCCCGCCTGATGCTGCCCATCGGCGCATACGCGACGAACCCAGACCGCGGGTCGCGCAGCACCTCGGTGCGCTCCGTGTTCTCGGGCGCTTCGATAATCCGGTTGCCGATCGGCTCGGTCTCGTTGCCGTCGAGCCGGAGGAACATCCCGCCCTGGATCCGGGTCCTCGGAACCGTACTCACCTCGACGACGCGGATCCACTGCGTCCAGGGCATTGCGCTGAAATACGTGGCAGCCTGCAGGATCTCCTCGTCCGTCATCGCTTTCGCGAACGCGATCATCCGATTCGTGTTGGCCTTCCGCGGGTCGGCGCTCTTCCGCAAATCGTTCTTGAAGTCCATCATCGTCTTGACGAAGTACTCGACCGGGTATCCCGCGACGGGCGCGTTCTCCGGACGACCTTTGCCATTGGGCATGTGGCACAAGGCGCAGGCCGCGACATTTTGCGCCTGTTTACCCCTGGCGACGATCTCAGGCATCTGCGGGTGGTCGCCTGGATACCAGTCCGCCGGTGCGTACTGGTTGGCGATCTGCGCACGGGTGAACTGCTGCGGGGCGCCCGGCAGGCTGTGCAGAGTCGTGTCCGGGGCGGCGGCGCCGCCGCGACCGCCTCCGGCGGCAGGCGCAGGAGCCGCGGTTGCCGGCGCTGCCCCGGCTGGTGGTGGGGGCATCGTTACGCCGTACGCCCATAATGGAAATTCTGCGACCGCCTGGAGTCCCGGCCTCGCCAGGGCACCGACGAAAGCGACGATCGACACGCACAGCAGCCTTCGCACCGGGTCCTCCTTTCGTTGGTCCGCCTAAAGGCGGACACTACGACGCAGCGGCCCTACGACTCAACGGGCGCGCCAACCCTCCGGCGGAATCCACGGCCCGCCGTTCGGACCGACCTCGTCGGGCCGGCCTGGCGGCAGGACCTTCTCGGCACGCGCGCGAACGTAGAGATACACCTGACCGACCTGTTTGTCGTCGAGCAGCTTGTTCCATGCCTGCATGGCGGTCTTCGGCACGCCGATACGGACGACCCGCAGGAACTCCGCGCGCGTGATCTTCTCTGTTGGGTCGATCAGATTCGGCGCAGTGGTCGTTCCCAGCGCATCGACTCCGTGGCAGCGGTAACAGTACACATGCCACCACTTCCATCCTTGATAGACCTCGCGATAGGTATCGGACCTGGCCGCCGGTTCGCCCGCCGCAGCCTTGGCGGAGGCGGGCGCTTGACCGGCAATCGTCGCGGACATGGCGAGCAGCAGTGCCACGGCCGATGCAGTGAGGCTGAATCGAACGCCGGTCGTCGTCATCGAGGTGTGCGTGGATTCTGATTCACGAGCGGTACGCCGAAGTCCGTCAGGATTCGTGTGATCTCGGGCCTCCGCCTTTCGAGCACCTGCGCGACGCGCGCGTAAAGCGCCTCGTTGCCCTTTTTCACGCCCATCGAGATGTCGAAGGTAAACGGGAGGTCGCCTTTGCCTGAGGGGATCGGCACGAGCTCCAGCGGCATGCGCTGCCGTTTCGCGTAGTAGCCCGCCACCGGTCCCCACACGATCGCCAGATCGACGCGTCCGGCGGCGACCGCCTCGATGATTGCCCCCGGCGGATTCGTCTCTGAATAGAACGTGCCGAAGCCGACCACGTTGTCGACGACGCCGCGTTTCGAAAGCTCGTGCACGGGCGGTGGGTTCGTGTAGTCGTCGCCGAGCAGGTGCACGCCAATCTTCAGCTTCTTGAGGCGTGGATCGTCGAGCGACGTGATCGCCCACCCTTTGTGCTTTGGATAGACGAAGACGTACGTCGATCGGTAGTACGGCTTCGTCGTCCGCACGAGGTCATACTGCAACGGCACACCGATGACCACGTCGCAACGACCTTCTTCGAGCGTCGCATTCATCGTGTTGCGGATAAAACCCTGCCGCTGCCCCCACCAGACGTAGCTCGGCGTCGCGCCCAAATCCTTCGCGACCAGCGCGGCGATGCGATTTTCGAAGCCTTCGAGGCGATCGTTCGAGAAGGGCATGTTCTGCGGGTCCGCGCACACACGAAACCGTGTCTGCGCGCCCGCAGACCAGACGACCCAGAGCACGATCGCCGCCGACAGCGCGACCTTCACGGCAAGCTGAACACCGTCAGCACACCCCCCTGGTTGCTATAGTTCGCCAGGTCCTTGAACGCGCCGATTGCGCCGAGCCCGGCTGTCGGATCCTCGAGGCTCATGTCAGCGGCGACGCCGATGCCTGACCATCCGCCGATCCCTGAGAGCACCGCGACATACTGCTTGCCGTCGGGACCGGCGTAGGTCATCGGGTTGCCGATGATGCCGGACGGCGTCTTGAACTTCCACAGCACGTCGCCCGTCTTCGCATCGACCGCCTTCAGCCACCCTTCCATCGTCCCGTAGAAGACGACGTCGCCGGCCGTCGCGAGTGCACCGCCCCACGCCGAGAGCTGCTCCTTGATGCCCCACACCTTCTTGCCGTTGACCGGATCCCAGGCCATGAATTCGCCGCGGTGGCCGCCTGGACCGGCTTTGCTGACGACGATCGCGCCGACGTACGGCTGTCCCGCCTGATACTTCACCTCGACGCCCTCGTAGTCCATGCACAGGTTGTTGGAGGGAACGTAGAAGTATCCGGTTCTTGGCGAGAACGACACCGGCTGCTGATTCTTTCCACCCATTGCCGACGGGCAGATGTCCTTCGTATTCCTGGTCGCCGTCGTCTGCTTCTCCGGATCCTCGATCGGCTTGCCGGTCTTGAGGTCGACGCCCTTCGCCCAGTTGACGAAGACGAACGGATCGGCCCGCAGCAGCTCGCCGGTCCTGCGATCGAGCACGTAGGCGAATCCGTTGCGATCGAAGTTGACGAGAACCTGTCGCGTCTGCCCGTTGATGTTCAGATCGACGAGCACGTTCTCGTTGATGCCGTCGTAATCCCACCTGTCGTGCGGGGTTTTCTGATACGCCCACGCCGCCTTGCCCGTGTCCGGATTGCGGGCAAAGATCGTCATCGAGTACTTGTTGTCCCCCGGCCGCTGATCGGGATTCCACGAACCGGGATTGCCTGTGCCGTAGTAAAAGAGATTCAGCGCCGGGTCATAGGTGTACCAGCCCCATGTGGTGCCTCCGCCACGCTTCCATTCGTCGCCCTTCCACGTTTCGACCGAGCCGGGGAAGCCAACGTCGGCCTCGGGTCCGGTGCTGTACATGCGCCAGATCTGCTTGCCCGTGCTCACGTCGTTCGCGGTGACGAAGCCGCGCACCCCGAACTCGCCGCCGGAGATTCCGGAGATGACCTTGTCCTTGATGATGAGCGGCGCCGAAGTCACCGTCTGGCCGACCTTGTAGTCGCCCTGCTTCGCGGTCCACACTTCCTGGCCCGTGTTCGCGTCGAGCGCCACCGTGGTCGTGTCCAGCTGGTTGAAGAAGATCTTGCCGTCCGCGTACGCGACGCCGCGGTTCACGGTGTCGCAGCAGGCGACAGGAATCACGTTGGGATCCTGCTTCGGCGTGTATTTCCACTTGATCGGCGCGCCTTCCTGCGTCAGGTCGAGCGCGTAGACGATGTTCGGATAGGGCGTGCTGACGTACATCGTGTTGCCGACCACCAGCGGACCGCCCTCGTGGCCGCGCAGCACCCCGGTCGAGAAGGACCACGCGACCTTGAGATCCTTGACGTTGCTGGCGTTGATCTCTTCGAGCGTGCTGTAGCGGGTCGCTGCCGCGTTCTTGTTCGGCATCGCCCATTCCTTGTCGGGGTTGTCGGCTGAAGCCGTCGGGCTGGATGCCGTGGAATCTGTGGTGCCGGTGCAACCGAAGGTGGCGACTACCCCGAGGAGGCCGACGACGCCGAACAACCTGGTCCACGTCTGCATACGAGCTCCTAGTGCGCACGGCAGGTGCGCCTGATGCCGGAAGTGGACGGAATTATGTCGCTGCGCGCGGGGTTGTCAATGGGGCTCGAAGCTGGAAACACCCCTGATTCGACGTGCTGCTGTAAGATGCGCGCCGGATGGACGCCTCACGACGGCGATTTCTCGAACGCGCAGCAGTGGCTGCGGCGCTCGGGCTGATCGGCCCGCCGCCGCTTCGCGGCTTCGGAGGGGCACACGCTGGCCTGCGCGCGCAGGCCCGGCCGCCGGCGGCGCCGCAGGCAGTCGACCTGCACCTCGTCAATGGCAGATTTCACACAATGGATTCGGCCAGCCGCGTCGTATCCCAGGTGTGGATCAGGAACGGCCGCTTCGCCGGTGTCGGCGACAACCTGTCGACGCAGGGGAACCCGCGGCGGATCGATCTCCGCCGCCGCACGGTCATCCCGGGCATCGTCGATGCACACAACCATATCGTTCTGGTCGGAAACCGCCCCGGGTGGCACACGCCGCTCGAGCACGTGTTCACGATCCCCGACTGCGTCGCGGCGTTGAACGCGCGCGCCAGCGGAGTGCCGGCTGGCGAGATGATCACGTGCGTCGGCCCGCTCGCCGCGATGCAGTTCGCCGGAAATCGTCTTCCGGATCTGACGGAGCTCGACGCGGTGCCGCGTCCGGTCTATCTACAGGCCGCACAGGGCGGCACGCGCACCAATTCAGAAGGGAAGAAGTGGCTCGAGGCGCGCGGCGTGATGGTTGCTGCTGACGGCGCGATCACCGGACCGGCGACCGGCCTGGCACTGCAGACGCTTCGCAGGGAACTGCTCACGGCCGAGACGCGCAAGCGTTCGGCGGCGGACGCACTGCGGTACTACTCGACGCTCGGCGTCACCACGCATCGCGACTCGGGCGCGTTCCATGCCGACGCGCCGGCTCCCGGCATCGCCAGCGAGAACACCTACACGATGCACGAGCCGTTTCTCGCGCTGATGCGGGAGGGTCGCCTGACCGCGCGGCTCCGGCTCGACTTCCTGCATCAGGATCCGCCGAATGCGAATCCGCCGCTGCCGACCTTATCCGATCGGTTGAGGAACTCGTTTCCATTCTTCGGCAATGACTGGATCAGGACCGGGGGCATCGGCGAGTTCACCGGCGGCGGCCTCGACGGGCTGCGCGCCATCGCACGAGCCGGCTGGCGTGGCGAGGACCACTCGCTCAGTCTGCAGAACGCCACGCAGCTCATTACCGCTCGCGAGACGGTCAACAAGGAGATCCCGATCGGCAGCCTGCGCTGGATCATTTCGCACATTCCTGCCTTCACACCCGAACTCGCGGATCGCGCGAACGCACTCGGTATTGGCCTCCTGGTCGGCTGGGGGCCGACGCGCACCGGCACGAACGTCGGACCGCCGTACCGCATGCTGATGGGCCACGCCATCAGGAAAGCATTCCATTCGGATGGCGGAGACATCACCGTGATCAACCCGTGGCTTAACTTCTCGACGATGATCACCGGCAGGAACCTGGCGGGGCAACCGATTCTGGGCGATCAAACGCTGTCGCGTCAGGAGACCCTCTGGCTCGCGACGGCCGCGACCAAGTGGTTCATCTGGGAGGACGATCTCGGCTCCATCGAAGTTGGCAACCACGCCGATCTTGCGGTGCTCGACCGCGACTACTTTACCGTGCCAGACGATCAGATCACGCGTGTGCGGTCAGTGATGACCGTTGTGGGTGGCAAGGTTGTTCACAGCGAGATCTAGCGACGATCAGAAGCTTTCCTGTGATCCAGGTGAGTGAGAACTTGACCAGCTGATCCGAAATGCCGAGGCCCCGCGAGGCGGGACCAGAAGATGCCTCGCGAGCCGGAGGTCTCTCCGTCATGCTCGCCAGGTCTGGGACCTCGTTGGTGTTTGGTGCGAGTAGTCATCCAGATATCCTGGCTGCCGAATCCGCCCGGGCGGGCTGCTTGAAAAAACAGCGTTCGACGGTCTGACGAAATGTAAGGCTGCACATCACCAAAGACGCTGTTCACGATCGGTCCCAGGTTCGTCGGCGGGGACCAGGCATCGAACACCGTGCGGCGCGTGGCCACCCACAGGTCAACGCCGCCGACTGAGACAGGTCTGTCAGAGAAGAAGAAGATCTCGAGCCCATCGAACCTGATCGATGGATGCTGCTCGATTCCAAGGCTACTCAGCTCCGCCACCAGACTCGCCGGGCCGAACGTTCCGATGAAGAGCTCGCTGACGTAGATGTCGGTGCCGCCGATTCCGCCCGGTCGGGCGCTGTGGAAGAAGAGCTGTGGCACACCGCCGTCATTGTTCGCGAAGTAACTGGGTGCGCCGTCGTTGAAGGCTGAATTGACGTCAGCACCGAGGTTCACCGCGGGCTGCCAGCCAAAGGGGTCGTGCGTGTGCTGACGATACGACGCCCAGATGTCATTGCTTCCGAAACCGCCGGGGCGATCGCTCGCGAAGAACAGCCAGTGCTCATCGCGGGACAAGGCGGCGACCGCCTCGATGCTGGGCGTGTTGATCACCCCGCCGAGGTGGATCGGAGCCCCCCATGGCGCACCCTCGCTGGCACGTTGTGAAACCCAGAAGTCGGTCGAGCCCTCTCCACCTGGGCGGTCGGAGTGGAAGTAGAGGCTCAATCCATCCTTGGAAATGGCGGGGCCGCCCTCGGCGAACACAGAATTGACGACCGGCCCAAGGTTCACCGGCGCGGACCAGTTCGAGTAGCCAGGCGCGGCGTTTGGGGACGACGTAATGAGCGTGACCAAGACGATGAGACGGTCAACAAGGAGATCCCGATCGGCAGCCTGCGCTGGATCATCTCGCACATTCCCGCCTTCACATCGGAGCTCGCTGATCGCGCGAACGCGCTCGGCATCGGTGTCCTGGTCGGCTGGGGCCGACTCGCACCGGACGAGCCTGGGCGCGAGCGACGTGTGAGCGGCGTGATCAGCAAAGACGGTAAATCGGGCCCGCAGGCACTGCTGCGACGGCGCCGCAGCTATTGCCACTGGCGTCCGAGGCGGCTGGTTACCGACACGATTCGAAGGCTGTCGCCCGGATCATTTAAGGCGGCGGCGGTGTCGTCAGTCCACGCCGGAGGGTCCGATTTTCCACGTCGCGAACCGGAGCCGCGAACAGGCTCGTCCGGTGCGGCTCTTCACGTGCTCGCACCAGAGTTTTAAGGGCGCGCCAGGCGCATGCGAGGGCTAGCCAAAATCGAAAATCGCGCTAGCGACTAATCCCACTCCAACTCCACTCCATGCCCTCTCGTCTTGTCGCCGTGCAGCGGCGTCACGAACCCGAGGAGACAGCCGGCGCTGCCGTCCCTGAGCGGATGGCAGCGAACCTTGATGGGATCGCCGACGCGCACATCCTCCTTCTTGACGCCCTTCAGGTAGATGGTCTGAGGGTTGGTCGCCTCGAGGGCCCAGGTCTTCGTCTCGCCCTTTGCGTTCTTGACGTCGAGGTGGACGATCGAGTGCGGGGAGATCAGGACGACCAGTTTCACGACGCCTTCCATCACCGTCCATCGGGAGATGTCGTAATTGCCATGCGAGTGATGGGCCGCAGGAGAGGCGGTCAGGCAGGTCGCACAGACGAGGGCGGTGCCGAGGGCCTTGAACACCATGGCTGCCTCCTTATCGCGGCGGTCGAACGACGCCGTCGATCGACGTCGTCAGGTCCCGCAGTGTGAACGGTGGACGTTCGCGCGGAAACGCCCATTCCCCGTATCCTTCGGTGTAGATGGTCCGATAGCGGATGGCGAGCCCCTGCTCGTCGGCCCATGCCAGCGACTGCATGAACAGGATCGGCTCCGGCGTTCCGGAACCGACGGTGGCTTCGTGAATGTAGAGACGGCCGGCGTGCTGATGGATCGCCGCGTAGGTGCGCGATCGATCGGCGTTCGTCATCTGGAGCAGGCGCCCTGAGACGAGCTCGATGAAGTAGTACATGTAGTGCGTCATCTTCACGCCGTCGCGCTTGATGTAGCTCCACACCGCATGGTCGGTCGCGCCGGCGACATCCAGACGGAAGTCGTTCTGGCACGTGTCGCCGTCCTGTTGATTCGCCCCCTTTGCCGCCAGGCACTTCGCCACTCGAGCGGCGTGCAGCTTCTCGAGGCCGCGATAGTCGACGACGGTCGTGGAGTAGCGGCCGAACGCATCGTTCGCGCGGTAGACGCGCGCCGGCAGCGTCTGGCCGTATTCCGTCGGATATGTCGTGACGTCGAGTGCGGGTTGACCGGGATAGTTCGCGCTGAAGCCATCGTCGGTGCTGACGAAGCGCGCCCACTCCTGCGCGAAGGCTGGCCCCGGGAGGGACAGGATCACCACCGCCAATGGAATCCACCGCATGGTTTCCTCCTCAGCTGCTGACCGTGCCGGACGAGAGGCCGCGATTATAGCTAACGGCGCGTGGCGCAACGGCCGAAACGCTATCGTGGCCTCGCCTCGGGCGCTTTTCATTGTGGCAATGACCCTGGTTGCGGCCCACGCATCCGCGCAGGACGTGGCCATCACGCCACAGCTGCGCGCCGGCGACGAGTTCCGTCTGGAAGTCACGCGTATTCGGGAAAACTCTGCCCGGCCGCAGCAGAACAACAAGGGCCGTACCGTCGTCGATGTTCGCGTGGTATCCGCCACGCCGGAGGGTGTCGTCCTCGATTGGAAGCCCGGCGCGACGGCGCTCGACAATCCGCAGGCAGCTCAGGATCCAACGGTCGCCGCGGCCTCCGAGATCGTGCGCGACATGGTGTTCCGCCTGACCTTGAACGCGGACGGAGAGATAACCGGCCTGGCGAATCAGGCGGAGATCGCACCGAAGCTGCAGGCGATGTTGGACAGGGTCGTTCAGGACTTGTCCGCCCGCCTCCCGGCGGAGCAACGCAAGGGGCTTCAAACTCTCATTGGCCAGGTGCTGTCGCCGCCGGCGCTCATCTCATCAGCCATTCGAGAGGCGGAGATCTATTTCGGGCTCAATGGCGTGTCGCTCGCGGCAGGCGAAGCGGTGGAAGTCGATCTCGAACAACCCAACCCGCTGGGTGGCGGTGTCATCCCCGCGAAGTTTCGAGTGGACATGGAATCAGCCACAAAGGATTCCGCGTCCATCAAGACAACCACGACGTATGACCCCGCCGCGCTGATCCGCATGACGCAATCGCTGGCCGAACAGGCAGGAAAACCGATTCCTCCTGAAGAACTGGCCGCGATTCCGCCGCTGAAGATGAACGACGACGCTACGTACCTGTTCGATAGGACGGTGGGCTTGATGCGCGAGGTCTCGGCGAACCGTCTCGTGTCCGCCGGTGACATGCGCCGTTACGACGGCTGGCGGATACGGCTGCTGAGCGGCCCGAAACGTTGATCGTCAGTCGCCGCCATTACTCGCCGACGAGCTGGATGACGATCTGTCTCCGACGCGGCTGAGTGTCGAGCTCCACGAGCACGATGTGCTGCCACGTGCCGAGCATCAGCTTCGTGCCGACGAAGGGAACGGCGACGGACGGACCGACCAGCGCGGCACGAACGTGGCTGGATCCGTTATCGTCCCCCCATCGTAAGTGATGCTGATAGTCACCTTCGCGCGGCGCAAGCCGCTGCAGCGCGCGGTCGAGATCCTGTACCACGCCTGATTCGAACTCGAGTGTCGTAACTCCCGCCGTCGAGCCGACGACAAAGATGGTGGCGACGCCTCCGGTCAGATTGGAGCCGGCGATCGCCTTCGCCACGATCGCCGTGAGATCCTGTGCGTCGCCCTGGCCTGCTGTCGAGACTTCATGAGTATGTGTCGATACCATGCGAAATTCTGATCGAGCCGGGGGGTGGCTGGCTCGCGAGATCGAGTACGATTGCAGGCTCCGTGGCCATTTCCGGTCGCCGATTCTATCGAACGGCAAGGTCCGAACCAAAGCCCAGAGTCCTGCTCGTCGATGACCATCGGCAGCTTCTCGATGCCGTGGCTGCGATGCTGTCCGACGACTTCAGCGTGGTCGGGACGCTGACCGATGGCCGGCAGGCCGTCGCCGCGGTGCCAGCCCTGCAACCCGATGTCATCGTGCTCGACGTCGATATGCCGGGACTCGATGGCTTTCAGACGTTAGAGGCGCTGCAGCAGGGTAGCGCACCGGCGGCACCGGTCGTGTTTCTGAGTGTGCACCAGTCCGACGACACCGTCCTGGCAGCCTTCCGTCGCGGAGGAAAGGGCTACGTGCAGAAGTCGCGCGCGGCGCGCGATCTGTCGACAGCCCTCGAACAGGCACTCCTCGGCCGGCTCTTCGTGCCGTCGCTCGAATCGCTGTCGGGCTTGGCGACCGGCGGCATGCACGCAATGCTTGTCCATGCGGGGTCGAAGCCGTTTCTCGACGGCCTTGCCAACTTCTTCCACCACGCGCTCCGCCGTGGCGATGCGACCTGCGCCATCGTCACGCAGCCGGTTCGCGACGCCCTGAACGAGCGCCTCCGCGCGCGTGGCTGGGATACGTCGCGGCACCCGCGCTACCGGGTGTTCGACGCGTCAGAGGGGCTGCACCGAATGATGCGGAACGGGCGTCCCGACGCGGGTGTTGTGGCGGAGTTTGTTGGGGAGCTGGACGACTATCGCGCCACCTGTGCCGAAGGCGAGACCCCGCGTCTGACCCTCTTCGGCACCCTGGTCGTGGCGCTGGGTGAGCAAGGGAACACCGAGGCGATGCTCGCCGTCGAACGCACGTGGAGCACGCTGACCGGCGGGTTGCCGTTCTTGACGATCTGTGGGTACGAAACCTCGTGCTTTCATGACGACGTGCCCGGCCTGTGGCCGGCTGTCTGCGCCGAGCACGTAGTGCTGGGTCATGCGAGCGACGTCTGACGGATGACCGTGGAATCGATCTCGTTCGACCCTGACCGCGTGACCGCGTTGCTGCAGACGCTCGAGCGCCTGGCGTCGGGCCAGGTCGACCTGCGCCTGCCGGTGTCGCCGCGCCACGATGGGCTCGACGCGATTGCGCATGGCATCAATGCCTTGGTGGGCGAGCTGGAGCGGGCCCATGCCCGTTCCCGCCAGGCGCAGGACGCGCAGGCCGCTGAGCTGCGCATTGCTGTTGTCAATGCCCAGGCGCGGAGCGATGCCTTGCTCAGGGCCATTCCTGACCTCATGTTCGTTTTGGGGCGCGATGGCACATATCTCGACTATCACGCTCGCGACGAGCGTCTCCTGTTCGTGCCGCCCGCGGCGTTCCTCGGCAGAACTATCACGGAGATCTTTCCGCCGCCGTGTGCCGCGACGATGATGGACGCGCTCGAGCGCGCCTGTGCGAGCGATGCCATCGTTGTCGTCGAGTACGAACTGCCGATGGACGAACCATGCTTCTATGAGGCGCGGATCGTGCGTGTGGACGACAATCGCCTGCTGAGCATCGTCCGGGACGTCACCGAATCGAAGCGTGCATCGGAGATCAACCGCGATCTCGCGCGGCGCCTGCTCTCGCGCCAGGAGGACGAGTGGCAGCGGATCGCCCGCGAGCTGCACGACGACATCAGTCAACGCCTGGCGCTGCTGAACGTGGAGCTCGACGCGGGCTCGGTCGAGCCCGACGCGGACGCGCTGCGCATGCGGCTGCGTCGGCTCTCATCACACGTAAGCGAGATCGCCAGAGACGTACACGATCTCTCGTACGAGCTCCATCCGTCACGGCTGCGGTCGCTTGGCCTGGTCACCTCGCTCCGGGCGTTGTGCGAGGACACCTCGTCGTGGCGCAACCTGCACGTGGTGTTCAGCCATGGCGAGATGCCGGCGGTGGATCCCGCGGTGTCGCTGTGTCTCTTCCGGATCGTGCAGGAGGCGCTGCACAACGTCGTCCGTCACAGCCAGGCCCACTCGGCGCAGGTGACGGTCCAGTGCGATGAGCGCGAGATCACGCTGGAGATTGCCGACTCGGGGGTCGGCTTCGACCCGGCGCACGTCCACCATGCGGGGCTCGGCCTCATCAGCATGCGCGAGCGCGTGGCCATCGTGAACGGTCAACTGGCGATCGACGCCGCACCCGGCGGCGGAGGTACACGGGTGACGGTCAGGATCCCGCTCGCGTCCGGGGTGCCGGTCGGAGCATCGATATGACGGGCTACATCACGACCTGCACCGTGGTGCTGCCGCTGACTCCTTCTGCCGTCGCGGTAATCGTCATCGGACCCAGGGCAGCAAAGTCACCGGCTGAGAATTCCGCGGTGGCGACACCCTGAGCATTGCTGCGTTGCACCTTCGTAAAGATGCCTCGCTCGACGCCGTTGACATCGACGGCTTTGAAGGTCACCACCGTGCCCTCGGTCGGCACGCCGATATCACGTACTAGCGTCGCAGTCACAGTAATGGGCGCGGAAGTAAAATCCGCGTGCACTGTCGCGCTGTTCGACGTGACAAGCACTTGCGTTGGGACCGCGCGGACGTATCGAACAGATGTCGTGGCGGAAACAGCGGGGCCTGCGTCGACACTGGCGGTGACGAAAGCCGTCCCCACGCCGCTCGACGGACCGCGCAGATAGGCGACGGCGCGATCGCCGCCATCAGCACTGACGACGGTGGACGTCTTGCCTTCTTCCTCTTCGTCACCGGGGTCGCCGACGAATCGACCCAGCGTTGTCGTGAACGTGACGGCACGGCGCGCGGCGGGCAAGGTGGCCGAGATTTCCGCGATGATTGGCGTCACTGTTGCGCCATCCGCTGGTACCGTCGAATTCGAAGCCGATACCGTGATGAGCGCGCCGGCCGCGGCGGCGGTGAACGACACGGATACTGCGCGCGAGAGGCCAGCAACGTCCTTGACGCGTGCCGTGACGCGCGCCGATTCAACCGTGCGGGAGCTCCGCAAATCCACCGTGGCATTGCCGGTTGAGTCGACGGCGCGCTCGATCGTCGTCTGTTCCGGCGTTCCCGTCCCCGCGAAGGTTCCTGCCGTCGTCTCGAACACGATCGTCCGCTTCTCGGCGATCGCATCGGCCGTGATTGTTGCGGTCACCGCCACCGTCGAGAACCCGTTCGCCGGTACGGACGGCGCCGCAACCGACAGTGCCAGTGCATCCGTGACGCTGGGCGACGTTGGCAGGAACTCCTCTTTCTGAAACCAGTCGCCGCATCCGGCGAACGCGATCGCCAACGACAGCGCAGTGCACCGAGCCGTCCATTTCACGGCGGCCTCCATCAGACGAAATCGATGTCGATGCCGACGGGACATTCGATCGGTGGGACCGTCTGGCCGGCCAGCTGCTGCGGTGCGCCCTGCGCGTCGACTGCCTGGATAGAGACATCGATAAAGAGAATCGGCGAGAGACCGGCGCCAGGCAGTTGGCGCACCGTCAACGGCTGGTCGTACTCCCGTTGTCCTACCGTGACGGTCTCGATCGGTCCGACCACCACTTTGGGTTTGCTGGCGTGCGATGGAGGGTTGAACTCGTACGACGATTCAGGCCGGATCGTGTACGTCGCCCGCAGGTTCGTCCCCGTGGCAATCGGATCGTGCGCCGTGAAGACGATCCGAATAGGGCCGCCCGCTTGAGGCATGGATCGGAAACGTGCCGCCGGATCGACTGTGACTCTGATGGGCATGGCAACTACTCGCTTGGAGGTGGCGACCCTTGCGATCGCGGTGTGCCGGTGAAGCTCGACGTAAACAACCCTCGCAAATTCCAGTCAGCAGAGAGGCCGAAATACCAGGTGAAATGGGTACGCGGCTTCGGGTCGAGGAGCGGGTTCGCATCCTTGACCCTGAACATCACAATGCCGCCGTTCGCGCGGATGAGATCGGTCAGCCGCCAACCGGCGCCGATGAGCAGCGGCCGGTTGCCGATGACCCCTTCGATCGTCTGGGGGGAGTTCTCGAACTGGTCGACAGTCTGGTCCTCCTCGAACGGATTCAGCGGGATGCCGAACGTGAAGGCGAACCGCTTCCGAAAGCTCTGGTCGCTCCACGTCAGTTTGGCGCGCCTGTTGACGGGCCCGATGTAGATATTCGTTCCGAGGTAGAAGAACGTCGAATCGATCGGATCGGCACGTGCGAGACCGATATCGGCGCTCACGTATTGCCCGGCGCGCGTTTCCCAGTCGCTCGTCGTGTTGCCCTGGAAGGGAACGATCTCCGCTGCCACGCCGCTCGCCTGCTCGGCGAGAGCCGCGATCGCCTTATCGCGTTCTCCCAGGGCGCGCTGCAGTCTTTCGATCTCGAAGCGGACACTGGCGTAGGTCTGCCGCACTTCGTCCGCCAGTTTGGCCACCGCGTTCAACTGGTCCGCCGTGAGTTTCAGTTGCGCGGTCGTCGCCAGCGCCGGTGTCCTGCCGAGAGTCGCCGCCAGATCGCGCAGTTGGGCGAACTCGGCCATGCTGAGGTCGATGACGCTGAGGCGGTCCGAGAGAGCGGCGCCGGTGCGTACCTGAGGCAGCGCCGGCGCCGTCAGGGCCGACGTCGGCGTCAGCCCTTCCGCAGCGGCGCGGACGATGTCTGCGCGTTCGGTAATCGTCAACGCGGACGACACGCCAGTCAATTGGAGAGCGAGTGCGGGCTCCGTCGCCCGAGCCTGCACCTGCAGCATCATCGTCCGGAAATTCACATCGTCGAGCAGGCGCTGGGCTGCAGCGGCGGCCGTAATGGATGCCGCGCCAATGCTCCGAATTGCCGCGACCTGGCGCGCCTGCGCCAACAGCGCTTCGGTGAACTGCTGGCGGAATGCCAGCGGAAGGCTTTCCGTCGGTGTATTCAGATCGAAAAACGCATTCGTGACCGGAACGACCCGAATGGGAATGCCTTTGGCCGCACTCTTCATCTTCGCGATCCGCTCAATCATTTGCGCCGCTTGCTTGCGAAAAGCCGTGTACGCCGGAGCCTCGGCAAGCTTGGGCTCCACGCCGAACACCGTCTGCAGCGAGATGTCGATCCCTTCCATGACGGCGGCTCGCAATTCCTCCGGCTTGATGCGATAGGTCATCTCGAATTCGAAGCAGTAGTCTTCGTTCGGTTCGAGCGGATCGACGGAAAGTTCAAAGACCAGGCGCTGGCCGTTGTTGAACGGCTTGGTCTCTTCGATCTGTTGGATGCGAACTGCGTCATTGCGCGGCGTCGCCGCGGCGACGACTCCGCCGCTGCCCGGCTCCGCGGGTTTCGGCAGCACGAGATCACACGTTCGTGCGGCGCGCGTTTTCTTGCCGAAGCGGCCCTTTGCTGTAACCAAATCATCCGGTGCGTTGCCGACGAGGAAGAACTGCACGTCGAATGGCAGGGGAGTGAGGAATCGGCCGCGTTCGAGCACCAATGGCACTTCGGTTCCGGCATCGACGCCGCGCGCGCCGGTGCCTTGCGCCGGCGCTGAAGGTGGAACGCCGATGGCGACTGCCACCGATAGAACGAATACTCGAACGTACGCGCGGCGCACCCGAACGGCGCGCCGACAGGCGACAGCAGCCACGTGGAGGAGGCGAGACTGCCGCAGTCTCGCCCCGCCGGCAAAAGTCAGCATCCGTACACCGTCGTGATGTGTGAAGGCCGAAATACTATGCTGAGGTTCTAGCTGGTGCAAGCACGCTTTTGCACCCGGTGCGAGTGAAACCGTGTCCAAATCGGTGACGCGAAATCGGCCACCCGTTGGTCCGGTGGGCGCTGGAGTCGGTCTCTGTCGTATTGTGTCCTATCAGTGCATCCTTCCAAGGGCTGTGTGCGGCTCCTGGCGCGATCAGCCTGTCTCGTCATCCACGACGGCATAGTGCGTCATGATGAACTGGCCGGCGGTGACGAACCCCTCGGCGCGGATCCGGAGGCCGACGAGCGCCTGCACGTCCGGATCTGAAAATGGATGTCCTCCCGATCGCCGCAGCTTGAACGTGCCGTCCCCGCTGACGAGCAGAGCGGCGTCGTGCTCGCTCTTCGAGCCGATGTTGATTCGCCTGCGGACGACGACTCCTTCCACGATCATCCGGCGCTAGCGGCTGTGCACGCGCCGGACGTGCACGATCTTGTCGCCCTCCACCGTGGCGATGATCGCGGAGATGCGGGCGCCTCTGGTCGATGTCCCGAGCGAACCCAGGGCCGCGAAGATCAGTCGCTTCGGCCTCCGGGACGTATGCATACCGCGCGGCCGCCGCTGTGCAGACGGAAACGTCACCCGGTAGCTCTTGAACGTCGGGTTGAGCATCCCCGATTCCTCCGCCGCCTTGATCAGGAAGCGGCGGACAGGCTTCGGGATGGCGTCTTTCGACGGCACCGCGGCACCGAGCGTCCGCGTCAGGTTGGTGCCGGTGCGGATGAGCCGCTCGCGGCGAAACGTGCGCGTCTCCGAATGGATGAGACCTTTCGGCGCCCGGCGCACCGTTTTCGAGCGCGCGAAGGCATGCGGCGTCGGATCGACCGGGTGCACCGACGGATCTCCGAGCAGCAGGAACTGCACGGCGGTCTTCAGATCGGCAGGGTCGGTATGGGTAAACTGCGCGACGAAGCGCTGACGCGCCTCGAGCGCGGCACGCCCCAGAGACGCACCCTTGCGCACCGCCTCGATGAAATACTGGCAGATCAAGTCGGCCTGTCCCTGGCCTTCCGAAGGTCCCCAGGCGATCGTCGTGCTGCCGAGGAATCCGATGGCGCCTTCACCGAGATACGTATTGGCGATGCCCGCCTGTCCCTGGGCTTTCGCTGGCTCGTACAGCTCCGCACCGTAACAACACTCGGCCGCCACGACCGCCCCCTTGCTGATCCGCGTCGGCAGGTGAACGGCGTCGTGCGCGTCGACGAAACGATTTGTCGGATGCTCGCCGAAGAACTTCGGTGAGCAGGTGTCCCCGTGACAATTGATGAAGTGGATGCGCGGCGCCAGCGCGCGCCTCGGCCACCGCGGACCCTTTGGCGGCGCCGTCAGGACGATCGCACCGGGACCGAACAGATTGTCCATCGATTCAGCGGTGGACCTGATCCAGACCTTCGCACTGATCGCGAAATGGCGCGCATAGTCCTTTCGCGGCATCGGCCGGTGACGCGCCGCGGTGTCGATCAGCTTCTGGAGATACGACGGCTCGTCGGCACCGGCCAGATCCGGTAACCGGCCCACAACTCGCGACGGTCCCACGAAGTCCTGCGGCTGGCGGCTCCATCCGGCGGCGCATGCGTACGGCACGTCGCTTGGCACCACGATGTCGCCGTCATCGTCCGGTGTTCCTTGCAGCGGATTGGCGAGATCGATGTGCGGCACGATGTCGGGAGCGCCGAGAATCAGGATGTAATCAGGCTGGTAGTGCCCGTAGATCGCGTCGACGGCCTCTTTCGCGCCCTGTTGATCGTTGACGCTCGAGACAGGCTTCCCGCCGAGGCGCTTCATCACCGCCGGAGAATCGAGCGCCACCACCCTGGTGCGCAAGCCGCGCTTCAAGTCTGCCCGGACAAGCTTGGCGAGCGAGGTCCTCAGGCGGGCATATTCAGGTCCATATTTCGCTTTCAGGCCGGACACGTTGGTCACGACAACCTTGTGGACAGCCATCATCGAGCCTCCTGGCGCGATAGGTGTAACTATGGGTTGAACGCATGGCTCGCGGCGGGTTCCGCGCGGGGTGTCGCGCGGATGATCCGTGAGGCTCTACGGCGTGTCAAGCGAAGCGTGGCGCGGGTAGTGGGTCAGTTTGAGCCAATCGGCAGATCGGCCGATTCTGATAGATCCACGATGCGCAGGACAGCCTTAGCTGGGATCGTCATATCGCCGCAGCCCTGCTGGTGCGCGTTCGGATGGTTCGGATCGGAGAGATGGGGTACGACGACCTTGCAGTCG
>JBOGIQ010000004.1:0-60718 GCA_050742535.1 Vicinamibacterales bacterium
GGTAGAGCGCCAGCGCGTCGTCGAGCAGCCCGTGCAGATCGGTCGGCGTTGCCCGCGGCGCCGGCATCCGCGCGAACTGGGAGAACTCGTCGACCAGCCCTTTGAGGGCTTCGACTTCGGTGACGATTGCGGCAGTACACTCGTCAACCAGCGCCCGCGTCGCCTCCGGAGCTCCGGCAAAGTGGCGCTGCAGCCGCTCCGCCGACAATTGGATCGGGGTGAGCGGGTTCTTGATTTCGTGCGCAAGCCGTCGCGCCACCTCACGCCACGCCGCCACTTTCTGCGCGCGGATGAGCGGCGACACGTCGTCAAAGACGATCACCACGCCGTCGGCCCGTCCTTCCGCCCGCCGCAGCGGCGTGACCATCACCACCAGGTGCAGCTCTCGCCCGTCGCGCGAAATCGAGAGCTCCGTCGGGACGGCGTCGCCCCGGCGCGACCCCCGATCGGTGAGGAGCCGCGCCAGCGGTTCGAGCTCCGGCGATCCGAAGACCGCCGTGGCGCGCAGGCCGTCGACGCGCGAGTCAATCCCCAGCAGCCGCGTCGCCGCTGAGTTCCACGTGCGGATGCGGCCCTCGTTGTCGATCGAGATCACGCCGGTAGCAATGCGGTCGAGAACCGTCTCGACGTATTGCCGCCGGCCTTCGACCTCTTCGTGCTTCCGTTCGAGCTCGACCGCCGATCGCTCCAACCGCCGGCGGCTCGTGGCCAGATCGCCGGCCATCCGGTTGAACGCGTCGATCAGTCCGGCAAACTCGTCGCCGACTTTCACGTCGACACGGTGATCCAGGTGACCCGCGCCGATCTCGTCGGCGGCTGTCGCGAGCATCTGAACCGGCCGCGTAATCCGCTTGGCGAGGTAGAGTCCGAGCCACGTGGCGGCAACGAGAATCATCAGCGTCAGCATCAGGAAGAACGCGAGATACACGCTGGACAGCGCGGGCTTCTGAACTTCGAGCTGGCGGTAATCCTCGTAGGCGGCGGTGAGGCTGCGCGCGCGCGCGGCGAACTCGCCGGTCAGGTATTCACTGGCGATCAGCACGCCACGCACAGGACCGCCGTTGGCCGCGCGGATTGGTGTTGCGGTACGGACGAGATCCCCGCCGTCAGGCACGTCGAGCTGCTCCACCAGATCGCCGGCGCGGCCGCTCTGCGCCACCTGCCGCGCCAGCTGCTCGACGCGGGCGCGCGAGTAGTTGCGCGGCACCACCGGCGCCGCTACTTGGAGACGCGGCGGCAGCTCGAGCTGTCCGCGTGGACCGACCCGGTAAATCTCGACGAGATCGAGCCGCTCCTGCGCCACGTCGGGAGCGACGATGTCCCGTGCCGTCTCGCCCTCCGCAGCCAGATCCACCGCGGCCAGCCGCCGGGCGAGACGCTGCGACACCGATGCAATCACACGCTGCCGCTCGCGGTAGTAATCGCTGGCGATGTCGCGCGCCGACGACAGCATCGTGGCCATTGGCGCGTTGAAGAAGCGATCGATGTTGTTGCGGATGAGTTCGCTGCCGACGATGAGCACCAGGACGGCTGGAATGAGCGTCATGCCGAGCAGCGCCATCACCAGCCGGGTCCGGAAACGGGCGAACGGGATCGCCTTTCGCTGCTCGACGACAAGCTTGATGACATTGCGCGCCAGCACGAACAGCAGCGCCAGCAGCATCGTCAAGTTGGTGGCGAAGAGAGCGTAGAGAACGAACTCCGCGAGGACGTCCGGGGCGACCGCAGACGCGCGGTTCGCCAGCACCAGGAAGCCCGCCAGCGCGGCGATCAGCGCCACGATCCCGATCAGGATCAGCTTGGTGTTGTCGAGGAACGGCTTGCGCCCCACTACGTTTTATTCCTTGGCGCTAAGAAGATCCTTGAGCTCGTTCATGAACTCGCCCACGTCACGGAACGAGCGGTACACGGAGGCGAAACGCACGTAGGCGACCTTGTCCAGCCGCTTCAGCTCCTCCATGACGATGGCGCCCACTTCCTCGGTGCCCATTTCCTTTTCGGGACGATCCTGCAGGCGCGCTTCGATTTTGTCGGCGACGGATTCGATGGCGGCGATGCTCACGGGACGCTTCTCGCACGCTTTCAGCAGCCCGGCGACGAGCTTCTGACGCTCGAAGCGCTCGCGCGTTCCGTCCTTCTTGACCACCATGTACGGGATTTCGTCGATCCGCTCGTAGCTCGTGAAACGCCGGCCGCAATCAAGACACTCGCGCCGCCGGCGAATCACTTCGCCTTCCTTGCTTTCACGCGAGTCGACGACCTTATCGCCGAGATGACCGCAGAACGGGCATTTCATCAGAATCCGTCACTTCCTGCTTCTGCTCGTCCGCCACTTCCTGTTTCTGTTCGCTCGCGGTACCGGCCAGCGCCTGGAGACGGCCGAAGCTGAGGCCATCCTGCGCCATGAACAGCAGGCCGAGCAGGAGCACGGGCATGAAAGCGATGGCATGAACCACGATGGCCGCCGCCACGGCCTGATCGTTCGGCGCACCGAAGAACGACGTCACGCCAAAGCGATAGGCCTCGTGATAGCTGCCGACGCCCCCCGGCGTCGGAACCGCGACACCGACCACGAGAAACAGCTGCAGAAGGAACGTACCGACAAACGGGAGTTCGATCTCGAACGCGCGCGTCACGGCCCACGTCTCGCCGGCAATGGCAATCCACAGCGGAAAGGACCAGAGCAGCGCAATCAGAAACCCCCGCGGCTCGCGTGCGACGGCGAACCCCAGGCTGAACGTCCGGGCCAGTTCACCCATTTGCCGCGCAATGCGGCGCGGCAGCACACGTTCGGTCGAATGCACGAGCGTCCCGATTCGCTCCGGGTGTGAAGCCAGGACCCACATGATGACCAGCAGCGCCACCGCGATCGCGCCGCCGACCGCGGCGGAAAACTCGACCAGTCCGACGAGACGCGGCGCCCACGCCGACGTATCGGCGAAACCCCAGACGTAAATTGCCATCAGCGCGAGCACCGCGATGAGGTCCAGCACCCGCTCCATCACGATGGTGGCGAACGTCGACGTGAACGGCAGACCGTCCTGACGGGCCACCAGATATGGCCGCAGGAGATCGCCGACGCGCGCCGGAAGGATCGAGAGTGCGGCGAAGCCGATCACGCCGGCGCGGAAAACGGTGCGGAAGCGCGTATGGCCGATCGGCGCCAGCAACTGCTGCCACCGGAAGGTCCGGATCCAGAATGTCGCGGCCACGAACAGCAGCGCCAGCAGCAGCAGGCTGACTCGCGCCGTGCGTACATGACGCCACACGTCGGCGAGGTTCGCATCGCGAAGGAACCAGGCGAGAAGGGCAATCGCCAGAAGCGACACCGCCGCCGTACGGATACGTGAGCTCACATCAGAGGCCCGGGAAGCTCACACAATATATCAGGCCGATCGGCGGCGAGTGCCGTTCCTCTTGCGTACGGTTGCGACCGCCGACGCGTCCCGGTAAGATCGCCGGCCTCCCAGGAAATCGCGTGCCTCCCGCTGCTCCCCTGCTTGAAACACGGTTGAGTGGCCTTGTTCCTCACCGGCAAGGCAAGGTGCGCGACATCTTCGATCTCGACGACTCGCTGCTGATGGTCGCGACGGATCGAATCTCGGCGTTCGATTACGTTCTTGGCTCCGGCATTCCCGACAAGGGCAAGGTCCTGACGCAGCTGTCGGCGTTCTGGTTCGAGAAAACCAGCAGCATCGTGCCGAATCATCTGCTCACGATGGATGTGCGCGAATATCCGCAGGACGTGCGGCCGTACTCAGACATCCTGTCCGGCCGCTCGATGCTGGTCCGAAAGACCAACCCCGTGCCGATCGAATGCGTGGCCCGCGGGTATCTGTCCGGTTCGGGATGGAAGGAATACCAGGCAAACGGCGCGGTGTGCGGAATCACCCTGCCATCCGGCCTGCGTGAATCCGCCCGCCTGCCCGAACCGATCTTCACCCCGGCGACCAAAGCGGCCACAGGCCACGACATCAACATCAGTGAAGCCGACGCGTCGGACCTGGTCGGCCGCGACCTGATTCAGCGGCTGCGCCAGTTGACGATCGAGCTCTATGAGTTCGGGGCCGCGCATGCGGAGTCATGCGGCATCATCCTTGCCGACACGAAGTTCGAGTTCGGCCTGACCGAAACAAACGAAATCATCCTTATCGACGAAGCGCTGACGCCTGATTCCTCGCGCTACTGGCCGCAGGATCAGTACGCGCCAGGGGGACCGCAGCCGAGCTTCGACAAACAGTACGTGCGCGATTACCTCGAGCAGATTCGGTGGAACAAGCAGCCGCCGGTGCCCTCACTGCCGGACGAGGTCATCGCCCGCACCCGTCAGAAATATGTCGAGGCGTACCGCCGCCTTACCGGGAAGGAACTCGCGTGATGCCGCTCAAAGAACAACTTGAAGGACTGATTGACGCGATGGTGGCGAAAGGCGTGCGCTACACCGACGCGCAGCGGGAGTTCGAGAAGAAGTTCATCGCCCACGTGCTTTCTCAGTCCGACGGAAACCTCGGCAAAGCAGCCGAGGTCCTCGGAATTCATCGCAATACGCTGACCCGTAAGATCACGGAGTACCGCCTCAAGAGAAGTGCTTGAGATCATCTGAAGCCGAGTCGGGCGGACCCCGTCGGGTCCGCCTGGCGGGCCTGACAAGGCCCGCCCCACGATCATCGGGCTGGCAGCGAGGCGGACCCGCCAGGCATTGACATCGGTTTTTCCCGCCAATTAAACTTGGCAGTCGCGCCTATCGAGTGCTAGCACTCAGAGCGGCCGCGCCGCAAGACATCACCTGTCAAAGTTTCGGAGCCGAAGAGACATGAAAGTCAGACCGCTACACGACCGCATCATCGTTCAGCGCCTCGAAGAAGGCGAACAGAAGATCGGGGGAATCATCATCCCCGACACCGCCAAGGAAAAGCCGCAGCAGGGCAAGGTCATCGCCGTCGGCAAGGGCAAGGTCAAGGAAGACAACAGCCGCCAGCCGCTCGACGTGAAGGACGGCGACACCATCCTGTTCGGGAAGTACTCGGGCCAGGACATCAAGATTGACGGCGAGGAATACCTCATCATGCGCGAGGAAGAAGTCCTCGCCGTGCTCGACTCGAAGTAGGGAGTTCACGAGACATGGCAAAGCAGATTATTTACGGCGAGCAGTCCCGCCAGGCGATCCTGCGCGGCGTCAACGCGTTGGCCGATGCGGTGAAAGTCACACTGGGTCCGAAGGGCCGCAACGTCGTCCTGGACCGCAAGTTCGGCTCCCCCACCATCACCAAGGACGGCGTGACCGTCGCCAAGGAAATCGACCTCAAGGACCCGCTCGAGAACATGGGCGCGCAGATGGTCCGCGAGGTGGCGAGCAAGACGTCGGACACGGCCGGCGACGGCACGACCACGGCCACCGTGCTGGCGCAGGCGATCTATCGCGAGGGCGCGAGGAACGTCGTCGCCGGTGCCAACCCGATGGAACTCAAGCGCGGGATTGAAAAGGCCGTCGAAGCGATCGTCGAAGAAGTCAAGAAGATGTCACGTCCGGTCTCGGGCAACATGGTCGCCCAGGTCGGCACGATTTCCGCCAACAGCGACGCAACGATTGGCAAGATCATCGCCGAGGCGATGGACAAGGTCGGCAAGGACGGCGTCATCACCGTTGAAGAGGCCAAGACGCTCGAAACCTCGCTCGACGTGGTCGAGGGCATGCAGTTCGATCGCGGCTACCTGTCGGCATACTTCGTGACCGACGCCGAGCGCATGGAAGCGGTGCTCGAAAACCCGGTCATCCTGATCCACGAGAAGAAGATCAGCTCGATGAAGGACCTGCTGCCGGTGCTCGAGCAGGTGGCGCGGCTCGGCCGTCCGCTGCTGATCATCGCGGAGGACATCGAGGGTGAAGCGCTGGCGACGCTCGTCGTCAACAAGCTGCGCGGAACGCTGCAGGTGGCCGCCGTCAAGGCGCCCGGCTTCGGCGATCGCCGCAAGGCGATGCTCGAGGACATCGCGACCCTCACCGGCGGACGCGCCATCACCGAGGACCTGGGCATCAAGCTCGAGAGTATCAAGCTCGACGACCTCGGCAAGGCGAAGAAGATCACTATCGACAAGGACAACACGACGATCGTCGAGGGCGCGGGCACCACGTCGGCGATCGAGGGCCGCGTGAAGCAGATTCGCGCGCAGGTCGAGGACACCACGTCCGACTATGACCGCGAGAAGCTGCAGGAACGGCTGGCGAAGCTGGTCGGCGGCGTTGCTGTCATCAAGGTCGGCGCAGCGACCGAGACCGAGATGAAGGAGAAGAAGGCGCGCGTCGAGGACGCGATGCACGCGACGAAGGCGGCGGTCGAAGAAGGCATCGTCCCCGGCGGCGGCGTCGCCCTGGTGCGCGCCGTCAAGTCGCTCGAGAAGCTGAAGCTCGAAGGCGATCAGAAGGTCGGCGCCGAGATCATCAAGCGCGCGATCGAGGAGCCGATGCGGTGGATTGCCACCAATGCCGGCCAGGAAGGCTCGATCGTCGTCTCGAAGGTCAAGGAGCAGAAGAACGCCGACGAGGGCTTCAACGCCGCGACCGAAGTCTACGAGGATCTCGTCAAAGCGGGCGTCATCGATCCGGCCAAGGTGGTCCGCAGCGCGCTGCAGAACGCCTCGTCGATCGCGTCGCTGCTGCTGACGACGGAAGCCCTGGTTTCCGAGATTCCGGAAGAGAAGAAGGAATCGGCCGGCGGCCACGCGCATGGCGGCCCCGGAATGGGGGGAATGTACTAGGCCTAAGGCCTAGGGCCTAAGGCCCAAGGGCTGGTCAAGTCAGGAGGCCTAAGGCTGAGAGAGGAACAGGCTTCGTTCTTCTCTTGGGCCTTAGGCCTTTTTTCTTTGGCCTCTGTTTACAGAATCGCGAAGATATCGACAACGACGCCGTTGTTGTAGATCACGGCGTGTCCTTCGAAGACGCCGCGCGAGTAACCGCTCGGCAGCGGCAGCAGACCCTTTTCAACGTTCGACGGGAATGCCTGCATCTTCTTCTCCCAGCCCGGAGGCAGCGAACCGCCGCGTGCCACTTTCTTCAGCAGCCCCGGGGGGAGGTTGCGATACTGCGGCGCATAGTGCGCCTTGATGACCTCGATCTCGCGCGGCGCCCAGATGATGCTGGCGCGGACGACGATGTCGACGTCACTTGCACGTTTGTCGGCTGTTCTGGCAACTTTGAAATTCGTGTTACCACGGCCCTGACCCGCGTGGACAGGCGCGATCCCCACAAACAGGCCGGTAATCACGAGACAAATCAGCGATCTCATAGATGCCCCTCCCAGGCAGTGCTGACTCGGCACTGCAGAAGGGCTGCCGGAACGAGTCGTTCGGATCGTGCGGATCGTTCGAGACGTTCGAGTCCTTCTAAGGCCGTTCGAGTCGCTTCGTCGGCGTGCGTGACGTTTCGCGCACTTTTGAACGAGAGAACGCCCCGAACGGTTCGAACGATCCGAACGATCCGAACGGTTCGAACGATCCGAGCGTTCAATTCAACGTGAACGTCACCGTCACCGACATGATTACCTGCACCGGTACGCCGTTCAGCAACGTTGGCGTGAACCTCCACTGACGGACGGCATCAGTGGCCGCTGCGTCGAGCAATGGCACCGATCTCAGCACCTTGACGTCACGCACGGATCCGTCTTCGGCAATCAGTGCTTCGAGAATCACGACGCCGCTGATCTTGGCTTGCTGGGCGATGGGCGGATACAACGGCGCGACGTGATGCACCTTCTGCGGCGAGCGGACGACGCCGCCGGGACGCACCGGTGGTGGCGGGACGGCTGGACGCGGAGCGGGCGGAGGCGGCGCGATGTCACTCACGCCGCCGACCGGATCGCCGAGGGCGCCGATGATCGTGTCCGTGTCGGTCAGCGCGGTGTCGAATGGAACGAGGATTCCCGGCGCGATCGAATCGGGCTCGCGCAGCGGCACTACGTTGTTATTGACCGCTGGCGGCGATGACGTGCGTGCCGGCGGCGCCGGCGGTGGCTGCACCTCCGGCAATTCGGACGAGACCATCGCGAACATCGTGTTCTCTGGTGGAGCCGGCAGCTCGGTCGTGGCAAAGAGCCGCACGACCATCGCCGCTCCGATCATCAAGGTGTGTACGACGAACGAGAAGACAAAGGTTCTGGTGCGCATCGGGCCTCCATATGGAAGGCCCATCGCCGGCGTGGGCGTCTTTAAACTTCGACACCGGATCCTTTGAATTGTTCGAATCGTTCGAACCGTTCGAGTCGTTCGCGTTCTACGACTGCCGTTCTTCGACGAGTTCTTCGAGCGGCCGCCCGCGTGTTTCGAGTCCGCGCATCGCCACGGCAAGAGCGGCGAGTGCCATGGGAATCGACACCAGCAGCGCCGGACGAAGCATGCCCGTGGACACGCTGATCAGTCCGGTCACCGTTGCAACCGCGCCGAGCAGGCCACCAAGCTTCGTGCTGCCGGCCGACACACCGCTGCCGGTGCCGCGCAGACGCGTCGGGAAGACTTCGGCGGTGTACGGCGAAAGCATCGCAATCACACCACCGGTCGCCGTGTAGAGCAGCGCGAGCATCGAGACCATCGCCAGGCGGTTACTGGTGGCGGATGGTGCGATCCAGGCCAGTCCGACCGCGCACGCGATCGAGGCCAGGGCAAAGGCCATCATGCTGCGCCGGCTGCTCCACATCCCGTAGGCGTAAGCGACGAGAACCGTTCCGGGAATCGCCACGACGGCCGACAGGAACAGCAGATAGGAGGACGAGGCAGCGCTGAAGCCGGCGCTGCGCAGGAATGTCGGCAGAAACGAAATGAACCCCCAGTTCACGATGCCCCACGCCAGCCCGTAGGCAAGCACGACGGTCGTCTGCGTCAGGAATGGCCGCTGAAAGAGCGCGCGGATCTCGTTCCACTGGAGAGGCGGCTTGCGCATCTGCAGCTCCGTTGTGGACGGTGGACCAATTTCGATCGCCACGCCATAGCGGGCCATCACGGCGCGTGCTTCGTCGATGCGGCCCCGGTCGAGCAGAAACCGCGGTGACTCCGGAATCCAGCGATTCAGGATCAGCATCAGGATCCCGGTGGGCAGATTCATCAGCCAGAGAACGCGCCACGACCACGCCGGCTCGAGCAGCGCGGCGAGACCGGCCGCCGCGAGCGTCCCGCCGACCGTCCCCATGCCGCCGTGCAGGACGACCAGCCATCCGCGCGATTTCGCCGGCACCGATTCGGCCATCAGCGCGTAGACAATCGGCAGCATCCCGCCGGCGGCGAGCCCCATGAGGAAACACATCACCAGGTTCGCGGCAAATGACGGCATCGCGCCGCAGATCGCGGTGCCGATGAACATCAGCGACGCCAGCAGGAGGGCGGCTCGGCGGCCGAGGCGATCGGCCAGCACGCCCCAGACCACGGATCCGATGGTGGTGCCGGTCAGCGCGCAGATGAGGAGCCAGGCCGTGCGCGACGGCGGAATGCCGTATTCCGACGACATGCCTGGAATGACGAAGCCGAGCGTCGCCGGCTTCATCACGTCGATGACAAGCGCCACGCCAAGAACGAACAGCAGACCCCAGTGCGCGCCCGTCAGCGCGGCGTCATCGATCGCGCGGAGGTGATAGGTCGGCGGTCTACGGGCGGCGGCCGGCACCGGAGCGAGCAGACCCCAGGTGGCGAGTACCATCCCAGCCGCCACGAAGAACATGCCGGCGATCATCACGCGGCCCATCGGCATCCCGGCCATGTGGAAGTTCATGCTCCCGGCGGCCAGATAGTCGGGAAGATGCGCGAGCACGCCAAGGGTCACGAGCGTGGCTCCGCTCCAGAACGCCGCGGGGCGATGAAAGCTGATGCCTGTTGTCACCGGCGGGATTGGACTATGGCGTCTGCAGGGGGTGCAATAGCTGAAAAGCGCTAGCCTATCGACTAGGGGGCCCTCCGGCGCAGTCAGTCCGCGGTCGGCATCTCCACTCGATCAATCACCAGGACGTCATGTGGCGCAATCCGAGGCTCCAGCTCTAATCCGAGCTGCTCGCGAAAGGCGGTACACATCTCCGGAACGTTGGGACCCCGTGCCACTCCGTTGCCCAGAGAGCTGCGTACGAATTTCACGTCCCACTCGAAATTCCCTGCCAGACCGGTCATGTCGATGACTGGCCGATCGGCGAAGCCTTGAACACCCCGAATCAGTTGCGCAATTGTGCCTGCGCCCCGGACGGAGATTCTCTTCCCGTTGGCGTCGGAAGGCTCAGGGACGCCACGTCCTAGAATGACGGCATTCCCGTCACCCATTGCCTTCACCCAAGTGTCGCAATCGTGCTGCGAAGGACGACAGTTGGGGCCGAAGCGTCCGGTGTTGGCGAGCTTCAATGCGTACACCGGGATCGCGCGTGTTTCCCTGTGTGTCTGGAGGCCAAATCGTTGGGTCAGCAGTGCGCGAAGCATCGCGGGTGCTTGACCAGGAGGTGCGTCATCCGGAAGTTTCGCACTGATGTCAAAGCGAGTCCGCATGAGGCGTTCCGTCCCGCCAGTCATGGTGAATCGAACTGTTTGACGACTAAGCTGGAACGCGAGCGTGATGATCTCTCGCAATTCTGCGTTCGTTATGGAAACTTGCCCACCAGCCGGCGGGATCATCCGGTAGCTGGTCGTGTCGCCGCTGGCGTTCACCTTCACAGAGGCGACTTCGAATTGAATAGCGGGAGCGGTTTGCTGAGTCGCGGCCAAGCTGATGCTGCTGACAGTGACGAGCATCGCCGCCAATCGAGTCATGCAACCTCCATCCAGCGAATGGAACGTGATCGACTTGAGCGACCTGGCGCAGTTGCCTGCGTACCTTCACAGCGAGTGTGGACCGCGATTGCGGGGTTGAACGCTGAGCCTGATGGCGGTCCACGTCACGAGCTGTTCGATCTTCCGCTGCTGCGGGGTCCACTCCGGCTTCAGAGCGAGGTTGTCAAGTGGTCGCGGGCTACCCTACATCCTCGGCGATATGTGTGCAGCCATCGTTTGCCGTACGTTTTGCTTTGAAACCCAGAGTTGTATGACGAGGTCGCGTCAGAAGTAATCGGGCGCATTTCCCCGCTTCCACTTGATATTGCAGCCGACGCTCCCCTTCTGATCCGGCGGCACGGGCACGCCTGCAAGCACCGCGTCCACGGCGGCGCGAATGTCACGGCCGGTCACCGGCATCGGCGGATTGGTGCGCGGACGGCTGTCGTCGAAGCGGCCGCGATATACCAGTGTCCGATCGCCGTCGAACAGGTACAGGTCAGGCGTGCACGCGGCACGAAACCGCTTGGCCACTTCCTGTGTCTCGTCGACGACGTACGGAAACACGTATCCGGCCCGCGCCGCTTCGTCGCGCATGCCGTCGGGACCGTCTTCCGGAAACGCCTCGACGTCATTCGAATTCACCGCGACGATCGCGAGACCACGCGCCTGATACTCGCGCGCAAACTCGGCGAAGCCTTTGCGGATGTGTGTGACGAACGGACAGTGGCCGCAGATGAAGGCGACGAGCAGCGCCGGCGCATCGCGGAAGTCCTCCGTCGAGACGACCCGGCCGTTGTAATCAGGAAGCGTGAACGACGGCAGCCGCGTGCCGAGCGGCAGCATCGTCGAGGGCGTGAGCACCATGGCTCTATCGCAGATTGAAATCGAGCTCGATTTGAATCCGTACGGCGACCGGTTCGCCCTTGAACATCCCGGGCCTGAAACGCCACTGCGCGGCGTTCTTTTTCGCCTCCTCGTCGAGGCCGAAGCTCTGATCGAGCGAGCGGACGATTGAAATGTCCGTCACCGAACCATCCGGCAGGACGACCGCCGACAGGATGACCGTGCCCTGCACTTTGGCGCGCATCGCGTCCGCGGTGTACTTCGGCGACGGCTTGAAGAGCACCACCGGTGACGTGACACCGTTGCCGATGTTGTAAACGCCGCCGCCAAAACCGCCGCCCCGCCCAGGCCCGATCCCTGAACCAGTACCAGGCCCGGCGCCGGTTCCCGTCCCGCTCCCTCGCGACGTCGTGTTGGAAACCGCGTTCGAGGAGATGTCTCCCGGCGCTGCGATGTCCACCGCCGCAAGCGTCTGCACCGGTAACGAAAGCTGCGGCTCCGTTGGCACCGGAACAGGCACCGGCTCGGGCACCGGAACCGGCTTGGGCGCCTCAACCTTGGGGCTCTCCAGCTTCTTCGGAGGATCGGGGCTCTTGTTTCCTCCGCCGCCGCCACCACCGGGACCCGGGTCAACCACAAAGACCAGGTCCCGGTTCAGCCGATCAGGAAGAATCGAGTTGTAGACCTTGTCAGGGATGAACTGGGCGACCAACAGGAGCAGCGCAACGGCGACGATGTGCACGACTGTTCCGGAAAACACACGGGTTCCGCTCGTCGGCTGATCGCTGAACAGCTCGCGGATGTCGGTCCCTTCCCCGGCCGGCCGGATGGACAGGTGGGAGGTCGCTCGCTTCGGCTGCGATTTAGGCGAAGGGCTCATGTACGCGGAGCTGCTCGTGTAATTCATTGTCCCCGAGCCTGTGCAGGGTGGCAAGTTGCAAAACGGATACCTCGGCTACTTCACGCCTATCGGCTCATCGGACGTTGAACACGAGCTCGATGTTCACAAGGACGGGCACTGGCTCCCCGTATCTCGTCCCCGGGAAGAACCGCCACTGGCGCGCGGCCTCGATGGCTTTCCCGTCGAGACCGAACGTGCGATCCAGCGAGCGAAGCACCCGGATGTCGGTAACCGAGCCATCTGGAAGCACGACCGCCGAGAGCAGGACCGTGCCTTGAATCTTCGCGCGCATCGCATCCGCGGTGTACTGCGGATCCACCTGCCGGCGCACGCGCGGAGGCAGCACGCCGTTGCCAGCCTGGTAGGGCCCATCACCGAACCCGGGCTTCTCTCCGGAACCGGCGCCCGGACCCTCGCGGTTGCCGGCACCTGGCCCGTCGCCCCGGCCGCGTGAATCGCCGATCGATACCGGGCCGCCGATATCGCCCGGCCGCACCGCAGCTGCCGCGGCGAGCGGCTGCGCCGCTATTGCCGGTTGTTCCACCTGCGGCTCCATGATCTTGTCAGGCTCCGTCGGCTGCGGCGGCACCGCCGCGGGCACGCTCATCTGCTGCTGGCCCTTGAGTTCCGCCCGTCGCCGCGGTTCGGCACTCCGGTTCCCTCCGCCTCCGCCCCCGCCCGCCCCGGGTTGCGCCAACCACACGAGCTTTTCCGTCAGCCGTGTGGGAATCACCGCGTCGTACACCTTGTCCGGCACAAGCCGGCCAAGAGTGACGAGGATGACCGCTGCCGCAAGGTGGACGCCCGTTCCCGAAAGGATTCGAGTTCGGCTCGTCGCGTTCACACCCCCTTAGACCCCGACAAAGGCGCTGCGGCCGGTACGACGCTCTGGCACGCGGACCCTGTCGGGTCCGTGTATTAGACGGGATCAGTCGTCCCAGATTGCTTCCGCAATTGAAGCGGCGCCACTGCGGCTGAAGACGCCGTGAACGGCGGGGACCGTGGACTCGTCAACGTGGGCGCCCACCAGGATCGCGCCCTGCTCGATCTGCTGCTGCCAGCGCTCGGCCTCGCCGCGCTCGAGTCCCGCCTGCCGCAACGCCCTTGCAATGCCTCCGGCCACGTGGCCGGCCGCCTCGCCAAGCCCGGCCGCCAGCGGGCCGTCAGCCACGATCGACCCGATGCCCGGAAGCACCAGCGCAATGGCGGCCAGCAGGTGGCCGCTCAACTCGCCCAGGCGGGACGCGGCGCGCGAATCCTCGATCTCCGACCCTGGCGATGCCCCCGATGCTTCGGCCAGCGCCCCCTCTTCGTCGTGGGAACGGGCCACCACCGATACGCGCTCGCGCGCGATGCCGAGGCTGCGCAGATCGCGCGCCGCGGCAGCGGCCGACGCCGGATCATCAAAAAGGGCGAGGACGAGAGGATGCATGGAAAGACTTTACGCTGAAAGGCAAAGGTCAAAGGTCAAAAGTCAAAAGGGAAGGCAAAAGGGTAAAGGGTCCGTGACCTTTGCCTTTTGCCTTTTGCCTTTTGACTTTTGACTTTTGACTTACTCGGTCATATAACCGTCTCGCGCCCTGACCCTGAGTCCGGGGCGCGAGGGCTTCACATTCACTTTTATTGACCGCCACTCCCGTTCCCCCCGCAGCAGCGGCATCGCGGGGGTGTAGCCGATCAGGTACTGATAGCGCAATTCGCGTGCGACGGTCGCCAGCGTCTTCTCGAGCTCCCGCGCGTCGCGCAGAAGAAACGAGCGGCCGCCGGTCAGCACGGCCAGCTCCGCAAGAAGCGCCGGCCGCGTGCGTCCGAACGCGATCGGGTAGATCAGGGCGTTGCTTCGGCGCGCCCGTTCCATCACCTGCGCGGCCGAGTGCACGCTGTATCGATCGGCACCGTCCGAGAACACGACGATGGCCTGCCGGCCCGGTTCCGGCTCGAGCCGATCGAGCGTCGCGACGATCGCGTCATGCAGGGCCGTGGTGCCCCATGCGTCGAGCCCGGCGATCGCACGCGACTGCGCCGTGCGGTCGTTCGACAGCGGTGCGATGACTTCGGCTTCGCTGCTGATCGCCACCACCATCGATCGATCCTCCGGCTTCAGCTCTCGAAGAAATGTCTGGGACGCCTGTTTCGCGAGCTGGAGGCTCTTGGCCATGCTGAAGCTGCGATCGACGCCGAGCGCGACGGTCAACGGAAACTCGCCGGCAGCGAACGTCGTGACCTCCTGGACGACGCCTTCCTCGAGCACCTCGAAGTCCGACTGCCGCAAGCCGGTCACCGCGCCGCCCTGCGCGTCGGTGACAGTGGCATACACCTCGACGAGCTGCGTTGACGACGAGAACCGCGGCAGCTGCTCGCGGTCCTGGGCTGCGCGCGCCCCAGCCACCGCCGCAACCGCGATGAGAATCGGTAAGAGAGTGCGTGCCATATGTGCCTCAGGCACAGGCGTTCAAAAGGCGTTCCGCGGGCCGCATGGTAAAATTACCTCGCATTTCGGGCTCCGGAAGTGCCGGCGTCCGCGACCCGACACAGCACAACAGGCGTAGGTGATTCATGTTCGGCAAGCTTGGCATTCCAGAGCTGTTGATCATCCTGGTGATCGTCATCCTGATCTTCGGCGCCAACCGGCTGCCCGAGATTGGACGCGGCATCGGCCGGGGGATCCGCAACTTCAAGGAGGCCACCAAGAACGGCCAGGACAAGGACAAGGACAAGGACAAGGACGACAAGGACCCGACGTCGCGCGTTTAGCGGCCTCCGCCCCGCCTTCTTCCTCCCTTTTTCTCCATCCGCTCGCGACGACCCGGCCGCTGCTCCCGCTTCGGCTTCGTCCGGCTGCGGACAGCTTCCCTTAGCTTCTGTTCGCGCCGGACCGATTCGAGAATCTCGACAATACCGAGATCGACCTGGCGCCGCTCCATGTCGACGCGCACCACCTGCACGGCGACCTTGTCGCCCAGGCGATACACCTTCTTCGTGTTCTCGCCACGCAGCACGTGCTGCTGTTCGATGAACCGGTAGTAGTCGTCGGCCATGCTCGACACGTGGACCATGCCCTCCACGTAGTGCTCGATCAGCTCGACGAAAAGCCCATACGGCGCAACGCCGGTGATATAGCCTTCGAACTCGTCGCCGACCTTGTCGGCCATGAACCGGACCTTCTTCCACTGCAGCAGCTCGCGCTCGGCCTCGTCGGCGCGCCGCTCCATTTCCGACGCGTGCTTCGCCGTCTCCGGCAGGTCGTCCTCCAGCTCCTCGCGCCGGGCGGGCGTCAGCTTGCCGTGACGGGCCAGCCGCAGCGTGCGGTGAACGATCAGGTCGGGATAGCGCCGGATCGGCGACGTGAAGTGCGTGTACTGCTCCGCTGCCAGCCCGAAGTGGCCGAGGCTGGCGGCGTCGTACCGCGCCTTCTGCATGGTGCGCAGCATCAGCGCGGCGATGGGCCGCTCTTCCGGCGTGCCGCGCATCCGATCGATCAGCCGCTGGAAATCCTTCGGCTTCGGCGCGTGACCGCCGCCGAGCCCGTAGCCCAAGGTGGTGATGAACTCCTCGAAGTCAATCACCTTCTTCACGTCCGGCGCTTCGTGCACGCGGTGCAGTGACGGAACATCGTGCTCGACGAGGTGCGACGCCACCGTCTCGTTTGCCAGGAGCATGAACTCCTCGATGATGCGGTGGGCAACGTTGCGCTCGCTGGCGACAATGGCCTCGATCTGACCGACGTCGGACAGAATGACTTCCGCTTCCGGCAAATCGAAGTCGATCGAGCCTCGGCGGCGCCGACGCTGATTCAGAATGTCGAACAGCTCGTGCATCAGCTCGAACATCGGTACCAGCGGACGATATTGTTCGATCGTCTTCTCGTCCCGTTCGGTGAGAATCGCATTCACCGCCGTGTAGGTCATCCGCGCGTCGCTGTTGATCACCCCGTCGTGAATCTCATAGCGGACGACATGGCCGCGACGATCGACTTCCATCAGACAGGAATGAACCAGCCGATCGACCTGTGGATTGAGGCTGCACAGGCCGGTCGCCAGCGCCGCCGGGAACATGTGCACGGCCCGTTCGGTGAAGTACACCGACGTGCCGCGCTCGTACGCCTCTTCGTCGAGCGCACTGCCCTCCTTCACGTAATGCGACACGTCGGCAATGTGCACGCCGAGCCAGTAGTGGCCGTGCGGCAACCGCTCGATCGTGATCGCATCGTCGAAGTCGCGCGCGTGCTCGCCGTCGATGGTGACCGTGGTCACCGGCCGGAAATCCGTCCGGCCGCGGATGTCGCGTTCCTTGACCGCGCTGCCGATGCGCCCGGCTTCCTCGACGGATTCCTCCGAATGGGCGTCGGGAATATTGAATTTGCGGATGATGATCTGCGTGTCGACCCCGGGTTCGTCGACCTTCCCGAGCACTTCGCCCACGCGCCCGATTGGGCCGCGCGTCGCCGTCGGCCAGCGCGTGATCTGTACGAGGACCATCTCGCCAGGCTCGGCCGACGATGACTGGCCGGTTGGCACATGGATGTCCGTCAGCACCCGGCGATCGAACGGCACCACGTAGCCAAGCCCGCCCTCGTCCATCTCGTAACGGCCGACGACTGTTTCGTTGCCGCGCTCGAGGATGCGGATAATCCGGCCCTCGAGGCCTTTCGCCGTCTCGCGCTCGACGCGGGCGACAACCCGATCGCCGTGCATCGCTTCGAGCAGATTCGCTCCGGCGATGTAGATGTCCCTGCGCTCGGAAGCCTCCGCATGCTCGGGCACCACGAAGCCAAACCCGCCGGGGTTCGTCGACAGGCGTCCCACCACCAGGTCCATCTTGTCGGGGACGCCGAATCGGTTCCCGCGAACCTGCAACAGCTCGCCGGAGGCAACAAGCCCCTTCAGCTGACGTTTGAACGACGAACGCTCCTCGCGCGGAATGCGCAGGATCTGGGCGAGCTCTCGGGCGGTGGCGGGGTGATGAACGCGTTCGCGGATGAGTTTGATGAGTGGAAGCGACATCAACCCGCGAGAATAACCTGCAAGTCGCCGACGTTTGTGGCCGTCGGTCCGGTCTTAATCAAGTCTCCAAGCCTTTCGAAGAATACGTAGGTGTTGTTCTCGTCGAGGAATTCGCGCGGATCGAGGCCGGCGGCCTGCGCGCGCTGCAACGTCGACGAGTCGACGATCGCCCCAGCGGCGTCCGTCGGCCCGTCGATGCCATCCGTGCCGATGCTCGCGCCGGCAACTCGATCGCCGAGCACGCCGAGACCACTCGCCATGGCGAGAGCAAATTCCTGATTGCGGCCGCCGCGCCCGTTGCCCCGCACGGTCACCGTCGTTTCGCCTGATGAGATGACGCACAACGGGCGTGCGAGCGGCGAGGCGTCGGCGGCGACGCGATTCAGGTGCGCGATCGCCGTCTCACGTGCTTCGCCCGTGACGGGTTCGCGCACGATGAGCACGTGATACCCAAGCTGTCGCGCGGCCGCCTCGGCGCCTTCGATGGCGCCACGCTGCGCGCCGATCACGCGCGCCATCGATCGCTGGAGCCTCACGTCGCCAGTCCGAGGGGTTTCGGGCACGCCAGCCTCAACACCGCGCTGCAGCCGGTGAACGACCGCCGCGGGATATGCCGCCACACCGCCGCGCCCAGTCAGAATCGCCAGCGCCTGTGCGTACGTGCTGTCATCGGGAACCGTCGGCCCCGACGCGATCACGGACAGGTCGTCACCCACCACGTCGGAAACGGCCAGCGTCAGCACGCGTCCCCCCGCCGCCGCCGCCAGCTGGCCACCTTTGACGGCGGAGAGGTGCTTGCGGACGGTGTTCAGCTCGTGGATGTCGGCACCGTGCTCCATCAGCGTCCGGGCCGTCTGCTGTTTGTCCGCCAGGTCGATGCTGTCCGCCGGCAGCGCCATCAACGCGGATCCACCGCCAGACAGCAGCACCACGAGCAGATCGTCGGGCCCGGACGACTGCGCGATCTCGATCGCGCGCCGCGCCGCGGCCACGCTGCCGTCGGTCGGGAGTGGATGCCCGGCGTTGTGCCACTCGGCGCCTTGCGGCAGCAGCTCCGGGGGATGCGGACCGATGCCGACCATGCGCCGCAGTGGCGCGGCCGTGGCTGAGGCAAACGCATTCAACATGACGGCGGCTGCTTTACCGGCGGCGATCACGTCCACGGCGGCTGCCCGCTGCAGCGGCGCGACGATGTCCGAGTCGTCGAGCGCGCGCCGCACCAGCCCACCCGCATCGACGCCATCGATGGCGGCGCGAATGATCGTCGCGAGGTCCTCGCGGAGCCTGGGGTGAAGCTGTGTCAGTTGCGTGGTGTTAATTGATGTGGCGGGGATCGGTCCAGGCGGAAAGCCCGGTGACGACGTCGAATTGCCGGAGGAGCTTGCCAACGACCTCGTCGGCGTTTTCCACGGTGCAGAGGCGATCGAGCTGAGCGATGACTTTTACCAACGCCTGTTCGACATCATGAATCGCCCGTTCCGAATAGAACTCGCGCTGCGCTTCGAGGCGCTGCTGGCGCTTCACGAACTCTTCACGATAGAAGTTCGATACGGAATGAATGACGGGCTCGCAGGGCGGGCGTGAATCTGTCAGGAAGCGGGATAAGCGGTTCCGCGACGCAGCCATTACCTGAATGCTCCAGTCTAGCTACCGTGCTGAGCCGCTGTCAACGCAGCCCCGCCCGAGCGGGAAGGACGTCCCTGGTCTGGTCCGAAAGTGCCATTCGCCTTCGGCGTCATCCCGCGTGGCGGGCCGCGGCAAATCCGCCGGCACTTCCCACGATCATCCCGCCGGCCAGCAGGTAGCCGACGAACCGCAGCGGCAGAAACTCGATGGTTCCGCCGGCGAGAATTGCCCGGATCTCCGTCTCCCACCACGACACGGTGACGGCAAATCCGGCCCCGAGCAGCAGCAGCGCGACGACCGCTCCGATGCCGCCCTGCAGCAACCCTTCGGCGACGAATGGCCCACGGATGAACGTCAGCGGCGCACCGACGAGCTCCATGATTTCGATCTCGTCGCGGCGCGCATGCAGTCCGAGGCGAACGACCGTTGCCACCGTGACGGCTGCGGCCACGGCCATCAGCAGCGCCAGGGCGAGACCAGCCCCGCGTACAGTTCTCAGCGTCCCGGCAACGCGGCCCAGCCACTCGCTGTCGTATCCCACGTCGGCGACGCCTGCCGCCGCGCCCAGCTGTTTCACGACCGCAGCGGCGCGGCCGTCGGCCTCTGCCTCAGGTCGCAGCCGGACTTCGACGGACGCGGGAAACGGGTTGTCGCTGAAGTTCGCGGCCAGCGCCGCGAGGTCCGTGAACTCCCGGCGGAAGCGCGTCAACGCCTCGGCCTTCGACACGTACTCGCGAGCGGCGCCGACTCCGCTCTGATCGATGATCGCTTCGATGGCGCCGCGTTCCTCCGACGTCGCGTCGTCGCGCAGGTAGACGGAGAATTCGGCCGCCGCCGACCAGCGCGCGAGCAGGCGCTCGCCGTTCCACGTGATCAGCAGGAGCGCGCCGAGCACGATCATCGCCAGCGAGATCGCCAGTACGGCGAACGCGCCGGATCCGCCGCTGCGCCGAACGCCGGCCCACGCGAGCCGGAACGAATACGCGAGCGCCCTCATGCCATTTCAACCACGCGGCCCTGATCGAGCGTGACGGTGCGCCGCCCGACGAGGCGGATCAGCTCGCGATCGTGCGTCGCCACCAGCACGGTCGTGCCGCCGGCGTTGACCTCGCGCAGCAGGTTCATGATTTCCAGCGACAAGTCCGGATCGAGGTTCCCCGTCGGTTCGTCGGCCAGCACGAGGCTCGGGCCGTTGACGAGTGCGCGGGCGATGGCCACGCGCTGCTGCTCGCCGCCGGACAGATCCGATGGATAGGCGCTCAGCCGGTGCTGCAGCCCGACCCACTTCAGCACCTGAAATGCGCGGCGCCGCTGCTGTGACGCGGACGTCCCCATCACCTCGGGGACGAACGAGACGTTCTCGACCACGGTGCGCGTTGGAATCAGCTTGAAGTCCTGGAAGATGAACCCGATGCTCCGCCGGTACTCCTGCACTTCGCGACGCTTCAGGCTTGCCAGGTTCTGCCCGCTGACGACCAGATCGCCGGACGTCGGCCGCTCCTGCATCAGCAGCAGACGAAGCAGGGTGGACTTGCCCGCGCCGCTCGGTCCCGTCAGGAACACGAACTCGCCCTGTGCAACCGTCAGCGACAGGTCGTGCAGCGCGTACAGACCGCGGCTGTACATCTTCGAGAGGTGTCGCGTCTCTATCACCCGCTATGCACCCGGGGCGGCCGAAGGCCTATTCACTTGAAGCTGGAGGAACCGATTATAACTGCTCGGAGGACGGATAGGTAGCCTGGGTTGCCTGAGTAGCCTGGGTAACTAACTGCCGAGCGCTTTCTTCAGCAGCTCGTTCGCGAGCTTCGGGTTTGCCTTGCCCTTGCTGCCCTTCATGACCTGGCCGACGAGAAACCCGAACGTCTGCATCTTCCCGGCCCGATACTGCGCCACCGCATCGGCATTGGCGGCGATGACGCCGCGGATGATGTCCGTGAGCGCCGACTCGTCGCCGATCTGCGCGAGGCCTTCGGTGCGAACGATCTCGTCGGCCGAGCGGCCGGAGTCGTACATCCGCGCAAACACGTCCTTGCCAATCGAACTGCTGATGGTCCCCTTGTCGATCAGCATGACGAGACCCGCCAGACGGTCCGCGGTCAACGGCTGGTCGCCGATGTCCTGGCCCCGCTCCTTCATCGTCCGCAGCAGCTCGCCCATCACCCAGTTGCTGGCGGCCTTGGCGTTTCCGGCCGCGGCGGCGACGGCTTCGAAGTAGTCCGCGAGGCCAGCCGACCCCGTCAGCACGCCAGCGTCGTACTCGGGTATGGCGTACTGCTCCACAAAGCGCTGGCGCCGCGCCGCGGGGAGCTCCGGCATGGAGGCCTTGACGCGCGCGACGCGCGCCTCGTCCACCAGCAGCGGGAGCAGGTCCGGTTCCGGGAAATAGCGGTAGTCGTGCGCCTCTTCCTTGCTGCGCATCGAGTGCGTTCGGCCGGAACCCGAGTCGAAGAGACGCGTTTCCTGCACGACGCGGCCGCCGCTCTCGAGCAGATCGATCTGCCGTCCGATTTCGTATTCGAGCGCCTTCTCGACGTAGCGGAACGAGTTGACGTTCTTCACTTCGGCTTTGGTGCCGAACCTCGCCTGGCCGCGCGGGCGCACCGACACGTTCGCGTCGCAGCGCAGGCTGCCTTCCTCCATGTTTCCGTCGTTCACACCGAGCCAGACGAGGATGTCGCGCAGGCGCGAGAAGAACTCCGCCGCGTCCGCGGCGGATCGCAGGTCGGGCTCGGAGACGATCTCGATCAGCGGGACGCCGCTGCGGTTGTAGTCGACATACGTGCGGTGATCGGAGTCGGGGAACCCTTCGTGCAACGACTTCCCTGCATCCTCCTCCATGTGGATGCGCGTCAGGCCGATCCATTTCGTCTCGCCGTCAACGGTGATCTCGAGTCCGCCGCCGAGAGCCAGCGGCCGCTCGTACTGCGAAATCTGATAGCCCTTCGGCAGGTCCGGATAGAAGTAGTTCTTGCGGGCAAAGATCGACTCGGGCTGAACGGTGCAGCCGAGCGCGAGCGCGGCCTTAATCGCGAAATCAACGGCCTGGCGGTTCAGCACCGGAAGAGCCCCGGGCAGACCGAGGCACACCGGACACACCTGGGAATTCGGCGCAGCACCGAACGCGGTGCTGCAGCCACAGAAAATCTTCGTGCGGGTCTGAAGCTGGGCGTGGATTTCGAGGCCGATGACCGGCTCGTAGTCGTTCACTCTTCCAGGTTCTCCCTTCTCAGTTCGTGTTCATGTTCGGTTCTGAGTTCGGGTTCTCTGTTCCTGGCTCAGCGTCGAGCGTGGCGCCCGCACTGAACGAAGCACACGGAACCGAACGCCGAACACGAACCGAGAGGCGAGCACGCGGAAGCGTGAACTGCGGTCGTCAGGCCCGCGGTCCCGCGTCTTTCACGGCCGCGGGCACATCCTTGTCGAACGTCTTGAAGTTCTCCGCGAACATCGCGGCCAGCTTCTTCGCCTGCGCGTCGTACTCGGCGGCGTCGGGCCAGGTCCCCCGCGGATCGAGCACTTCATCCGGCACGCCCGGGCAGGTCGCCGGCACGTCGACGTTGAATACCGGATGACGCGTGTACTGGACGTTGTCGAGCAGTCCCGTCAACGCGGCGGTGATCATCGCCCGTGTGTGCGCGATCTTCATCCGGCTGCCGACGCCGTATGGACCACCCGTCCATCCCGTGTTGACCAGCCACACGCGCGACTGGTGCTTGGCGATCTTCTCGCCGAGCATCCGCGCGTACACGTTCGGATTGAGCGGCAGAAACGGCGCGCCGAAACAGGTGCTGAACGTCGCCTTCGGCTCCGTCACCCCCTTCTCCGTTCCCGCCACGCGCGCGGTGTAACCGGACAGGAAGTGGTACATCGCTCCATCAGGCGTCAGCCGTGCGATTGGCGGCAGCACGCCATAGGCGTCGGCGGTGAGCATGACGACGTTGCTCGGATGCCCGGCGCGGCCGGACAGCTCGGCGTTGTTGATGAAGGTGATTGGATACGAGCCGCGGGTGTTTTCGGTGAGGGAGGCGTCGTCGAGATCGAGCGTCCGTGTATCGGGATCGATGACCACGTTCTCGAGGATGGTGCCGAAGCGTTTTGTCGTCGCGTAGATCTGGGGCTCCGCTTCGGCTGACAACTTTATGACCTTCGCATAACAGCCGCCCTCGAAGTTGAAGACGCCCGTATCGCTCCAGCCGTGCTCGTCGTCGCCGATCAGCCGCCGGCGTGGATCGCTCGACAGCGTCGTCTTGCCCGTGCCCGACAGGCCGAAGAAGAGCGCCGTATCGCCCTCGTCGCCGACGTTCGCCGAACAGTGCATCGGCATCACGCCCTGCAGCGGCAGCGTGTAATTGAGGATCGTGAAAATCGACTTCTTGATCTCGCCGGCGTAGTGCGTGCCGCCGATCAGCACCAGCTTGCGGCCGAAGTGGACGAGGATGAACACCTCTGAGCGCGTGCCGTGGCGCGCGGGATCCGCCTTGAACTTCGGAAAATCGATGACCGTGAACTCCGGGCGATGCGTCGCCCGCTTCGTCGGGTCGTCTTCCGGAAGAAACATGTTCCGCGCGAACAGGTTGTGCCAGGCGAACTCGTTCACCACGCGGATCGGCATGCGGTACTTCGGGTCGGTCCCGCCCCAGGCGTCGAGGACGAAGAGCTCCTTGTCCTGGGCGTAGGCCATCATGTCGCGGTGAACCAGATCGAACTTGGCTTCATCGATCGGCTTGTTCACGGCACCCCAATGGACGTGCTGTTCGCTCTGGGGTTCGCGGACGACAAACTTGTCATTCGGTGAGCGGCCGGTGTGCTGGCCTGTCCGGGCCACGAGCGGCCCCTCCGCCGCCATCTGCCCCTCGCCGCGGCACATCGCCTGCTCATACAGCGCCGCGGGGCTGAGGTTCCAGTGGATGTGGCCGGCGCGGACGATGCCAAGGGCCTCCAGCCCGTGCGCCCGCTCAACCTGTATGGTCATCTCTGCTTGACTCCTGGGCGCGCATCCCGGCGGCCCAAAAGCGGCCCACCGATCGCGGCCGCGGTGTTTCTATGCGAAGAAAGCGCCGATCGTACCGTATATTGTTGAATCAGTAAACGTTCCGGGACGGCGGCCCGTAATCACCGATGAGAACCCAGGCGCGCAGCGCCGCGACGCTCGGCTCCCCCGCTCAGACGGCACGCGTCCGCAGAGATTCGGACGTTGCCGCGGCCGTCAAGGCGTTGGTCCTCGCCGGCGACCGCGAGGCCGCGCGCGAGAAATTCTCGGATCTCGTCGCGACGCAGCAGCGACGCGCGGTCCGGATCGCGTACCACTACCTCCGCGATGCGTACGACGCGGATGAAGCGGTGCAGGACGCATTCGTGAAGGTGTTCACCCACATCACGACGTACCGGGAGGACCTCCCCTTCGAAGTCTGGTTCACCCGCATCCTCGTGAACGCGTGTCTCGACATCGGCAAGGCGCGCACGCGGCGCCTGCGGTGGGTGATGCCGGCGGCCGCTCCGTACGACTCGAGCGTCCCGGATCCCGTCGCGCCGCAGCCGGGTCCCGAAGCGCGGCTCATGTCGAGCGAACGTGCGCGGCAGATTGCCGCGGCGATTGAGCAGCTGCCCGACAGGCAGCGCGCGGTGTTTACGCTCTGCCACATCGCCGAGCAGAGCACGAGCGAGGTGAGCGCCGCGCTCGGCGTCAGCGAAGCGACGGTTCGCGTGCACCTGTTCCGCGCTATCCGCCGCCTGCGCAAGATCCTCGCCTCGCCGGCGCGTGAGGTTGCATGAACGAGCGACACATCCCGGACGACCGCCTCATTGACCTGTGCACGGCCGCACCCGCTGCCGCCGGGGAGCAGGCGCACCTGGCCATCTGCCTGCGCTGCGAATCACGCCGCGTCGAGATCGTCGGCATCCTCGCAGAGCTCGATGACGCCGCGACCACCGAGGCGAGCACCGTGTTCCCGGACGACAAGCTCGAACGGCAGCACGCGCGGATCCTGCAGCGTGTCGATCACGACGGACGGCCCGGCCGCCTCGTCGCGTTCCCGGCGCATCAGCCCGCCACCACCTTTCTCAGCCCGACGCGGCCCCGTGTGCGCTGGGCGGCCGCTGTCGCCGCCGCCGCGTTCGTCGCCGGCGTGCTGACGGGCCAATGGACGCACACCTTTACCAACCGCTTCGACGCGACGCCGGCCTTCGTCATCGCCAACGAGGGCGACCAGGAGCCGCTGCGCGCCGTTCCGACGACGTTCTCGGAAGAGGAGTTCCTCGGCCAGATCGAAGTCGCCGCGTCGCGCAACGGTCCCGCGGCCTTGCGGCCACTCGACGCCATGACACCGCGCGCCTGGGAAGTGAGATAGGGTGGCCTGGGTAGCCTGAGTGGCCTGGGTAAATGCGCTCACCCAGCGACCTACCCAGGCAACGTAGGCAACCCAGGCAACCCGGCTACTCAGCTACCATTAGCTCAGTGCCGCCACTGATTTTCAAAAAAGGCCTCGATCTCAAGCATGAGGTCGCGCACGTCCTCGCCGGCAGTTATGGCAGCGGACTGGTCACCACGGTCAAGGAATCGAATTATCAGTTCGCTTCGGGGCGGCTCGTGGTGCATCTGGCGCGCGAGTTCGGCTTCTGCTACGGCGTCGATCGTGCCGTCGATTACGCGTATCAGGCACGCCGCCGCTTCCCCGATCGCCAGGTCTTTCTCACCGGCGAAATCATCCACAACCCGCACGTCAACAACGAGCTGCGCGTGCAGGGAATCCGGTTTCTCAGCGATGCGGCCGAATCGATCGATCGCCTGACGCCGGACGACGTCGTGATCCTGCCGGCCTTCGGTACGACCGTCGAACTGCTCGAAGAGCTGGTCGGCCGCGGCTGCACGCTGGTCGACACGACGTGCGGCTCCGTCCTCAACGTCTGGAAGAACGTGAAACGGTACGCGGACGAGGGCTACACGGCCATCATCCACGGCAAGTACTGGCACGAGGAAACACGCGCCACGGCATCCCAGGCGCTCCACGCCGGCGGCGGCGCCTACCTCGTGGTGCTCGACCGCGCCGAAGCCGCGGCCGTGTGCGACTACATCCGCAGCGGCGCGAGTGCGGACGCGCTGCTGCGGCAGTTCGAGCACGCCGTCTCGCCCGGCTTCGATCCGGCCACTCATCTGCAGCGCGTCGGCTGCGCCAACCAGACGACGATGCTCAGCTCCGAGTCGCTGGCGATCGGCGAAATGTTCCGGCAGGCGATGCGGGATCGATATGGCGACGACCAGCTCCCGTCGCGATTCCGCGCCTTCGACACCATCTGCAGCGCCACGCAGGATCGGCAGGACGCGGTGATCGCGCTGCTCGCCGGACAGGCCATCGACCTGATGGTGGTCATCGGTGGGTACAACAGCAGCAACACCTGCAATCTGGCCCGGATCTGCGCCGAGAAGCGGCCGACCTATCACATCGCCGACGCGGGCGGACTCGAGTCGGCAGATGCTATCCGGCACAAGCCGATTGGTGGAAAACAGGAAATCACGACCACCGGGTGGCTTCCATCCGGGCCGATCGCAATCGGCCTGACCTCCGGCGCCTCGACGCCGGACAACATCGTCGAATCGGTCATCCGGAAGCTCGACGTCCTGGTCAATGGACAGCCCTCTTAGTTCCGACCTCCCTCCTCCTACCTCCTTTCTCCGACCTCCTTCCTCCTTTCTGCTACCTCCTGTGTTACCGTATCTGCTTGCACCTACGGCAGTAAACGGCACCAACCGGACCGTCGTAGTTCCAGCTTGTAGTCACATGAAATCTTCCAGAAGACTCTTCGGAATGGCCGCGCTGGCGATCGCCATACTGGCCTCAACCTCGACGCTTCCCGCCACACAGGGAAAGACTTCTCCCGGCACACCCGGTGGGAAGTGGTGGCTATCGGAGTACTACAAGAAGGAGCTCGGACTGACGGCGGAACAGACGCGCCGGATGGAGGAGATCTTTCAGAAGGCCCTGCCGACGCTGAAGGTGCAGAAGACCGCCCTCGATGAAGCCGAGGCGAAGTTCGAACGCCTCGTCGAACGCGGCGACGACAACCAGGTGATGGAACAGGTCAATCTCGTCGAAGCCGCGCGCGCGGACTTGAACAAGACGCGCACGCTGATGCTGCTTGGTATGCGGAAAGTGCTGACCCGCGATCAGTGGGCCAGGTTCACCGCGCTGCACCAGGCCGCGCAGAACGCACCCGCCAAAGGACCCGAGCGCACGAAGTAAGGACTCTCATTTTATTTACGGGCATGCCCATGTACAAGGCCTATCGCACCGTTGCCGCCCTGACGATCGCCGGGGCGCTGACCACTTCTCTGTCCTTCGCCCAGACGGCCGAGGACGAACGCCGTCTGCGGGAGATCGCGCGCACAGCCGCGCAGAACTTCGCTGCCGCGCGCCTCGAGGCGGATCAAACGCGCCCGACCGCCCCCCCGCCCCCGGCGGGTACGGTCGTGGAGCTGGCGCTCGACGACGCGACCGCGCGCGCGCTGGAGAGAAACCTCGACATCGCCGTCGAACGCCTGAATCCGCAGACGTTCGACTTCTCCCTCGCCGCGCTTGATGCGAACTACCGTCCGACGCTCAACTCGAATTTCGGAGTACGCAGCCAGTCGCAGTTCCAACGGAGCCAGACGGCCGGCGCGGCCAACAGTCTGGGCTTGCTCACGACCGACACGCTGACGAACAACTACGGAATCTCGCAGAACATGAAGTGGGGCGGCGGCAGCTTTGCGGTCGGGTTCAACAACAGCCGTCAGGAACAGTCGGACCTGTTCGCAACGCGGAATCCCGCACTGAATGCGAACCTGACTGCTGCCTACGTCCAGCCGCTGCTGCGCAACTTCCGCATCGATGGCACGCGGGCGTCGCTGCAGATCACCCAGATCAATCAGCAGATCTCCGAGACGGCGCTGCGCGCCACGATCAGCCGCACGCTCGTGAACGTGCGCAACGCCTATTGGGACCTGGTGTACGCCATCGCGTCCGCCGAGGTCGCGGAGCGTTCGCTGGCACTCGCCACCCGGCTCGTCGAGGACAACCAGGCGCGCGTTGAAGTCGGGACGCTCGCGCCCCTGGATGTCCTGCAGGCACAGGCCGAACAGGCGAACCGCCGTGGGACGGTCGCGCAGACGGCTGCGGCCCGGCGTACCGCGGAACTGGCGTTGAAGCAGTTGATCGTGAACGGCACCGACGATCCGCTCTGGAACGTCACCATCGAGCCAATCGACCGGCCCACCTATGCATCGACGCCGGTCGACGTCGCCGACGCGGTTCGCAGGGCGCTCGGGATCCGGACCGATCTCGAGACGGCCAGACGACAGCTGGCCTCGAACGACATCTCGCTGAAAAGCCTCACCGATCAGCAGATGCCGGCGCTGGATCTCACGGCCAGCTACGGCATGGCCGGCATCGGCGGACCGCAGTTTTTCCGTTCGGGGTTCGGCGGTGCGGTCACCGACGTCGTGCCGAGCGGCTACACCGATGCGCTCAGGCTGCTTGCCGGGCGCGACGCCCCGTCGTGGAACGTGGCGCTCAACTTCAGTTATCCGATTGGCGCCAGTCCCGCCGAGGCGAACGTGGCCCGGGCGCGTCTCCAGCAGCGGCAGACCATCGCGCAGACGCGGGCGATGGAGCTCCGGGTGGCCACGGAGGTCACCAACGCCGCCCTGCAGGTCGAGGCGACCCGCGAGCGGCTTCAGGCAGCCACCGTGGCGCTCGACCTCGCTGAAAAGCGTCTCGAGGCCGAGCAGAGCCGTTTCGACGTGGGTCTGACCACCAATTTCTTCGTCGTTCAGGCCCAGCGCGACCTGCGGGACGCCCAAAACGTCGAGCTCCGGACGCTCCTCGATTACCGGCGGGCCCAGGTGGACTTCGAGCGGGTGCAGGAGATCCCGGCGGGCGGCGGCGGGGGCGGCATCACGAGCATTCAGGGAGGCGGCGGCCAGGCGCCGCGGGCCACTGCCGGAGGCGGCGGCGGCTTTAACTGATTATTTTCGTGATGTTTTGACAAATTGTTAACGACTTGCCGCATGGAAATCACGGATCGTTAGATAGCCCATGAAAAAGCTCGTCGTCATTGCCGTCCTGGCGGCCGGGGCCGCCGGTATCGCCTATTACACAGGCCTCTTCACCGACACTCCCGCCACCGAAGGGACTGCTGCACAGGGCGGCGGGCAGGGACAGGGCGGCGGGCAGGGACAGGGCGGCGGCTTCCAGGGTGGTGGACGCGGCGGCAATCGTGGCGGCGGCCGGCAGGGACCGATGACGGTCGAGATCAGCACGGTGACGCGCGCCACGATCCAGCAGGAACTGACCGTCGTCGGCAATCTGATTGGTGAGACCACGGTGTCGGTGGCGCCGCGCGCGGCCGGCCGGCTGCAGAACGTGGACGTCAGGCTCGGCGACCAGGTCTCGCGCGGTCAGCGCATTGCCAAGATCGAAGACTTCGAGCTCGTCGAACAGATCAAGCAGCAGGAGGCGGCGCAGGAAGTCTCGCAGGCGACCATCCGTCAACGCGAAACGGACCTGGCGCTCGCCAAAACCGGTCTCGATCGCTCCACGAGCCTCTTCGAGAAGAAGCTGATCGCGAGGCAGGTGCTCGACGACAGCGAGTCGCGGTATCAGTCAGCGCAGGCGTCGGTCGATCTCGCACGCGCGCAGTCGCAGCAGTCGAAGGCGCGGCTCGACGAGCTCAAGATCAACCTCGCGAATACGACCATCACGTCACCGGTTAACGGGTTCGTCTCCAGGCGGCTCGTGGACCCTGGCGCATCGGTGGGCCAGAATGCTCCCGTCGTGGAAGTGGTCGATATCTCGCGCGTTCGTCTCATCGCCAACGTCGTCGAAAAGGATCTCAAGCAGTTGCAGTCGGGCGACGTGACGCGCGTCGAAGTGGACGCCTTCCCCGGCGAAACGTTCATGGGCCGGATCGCGCGAGTGTCGCCGGTCCTGGACCCGGCCACCCGCACGGCGCCCATCGAGGTTGAGATTCCCAATCCCAGCTACCGGCTCAAGCCCGGGATGTACGCCCGCGTTGGCATCACGCTCGACACGACGAAGGATGCGCTCGTCGTGCCCGCCAATGCCCTCGTCGACCTTGGCGGCCGGCGCGGCGTGTTCCAGCCGCTCAGCGAGACCGCGGTATTCCGCGCGGTGCAGGTTGGCAACGAGCAGGGCAAGCTGGTGGAAATCCTCGGCGGTCTCACCGAGGGCCAGGAAGTCATCACCACAGGCGCCGGACAGCTTCGTGACGGCGACCGCATTGCCATCGCCGGAGGTGGCCGCGGAGGACGCCGCGGACGGACCGGCGGCGGCACGGGCCAGGACTCGGCATCCGCACGTCCCGCCGGCGGCGAGTCCGGCGCGTCGCCCACAGCCGGAGGCGACACGACAGCCGGGCGCGGGACGACAGCCGCCGGCGAAGGCCGCCGGTCGCGCGGGCAGTTTTCGCGTGAAGGTGGACAGTACAGCGGGCGAAGTGGACGACGCGGCGCTTCCGGTTCCAGCACCGCGCCGGCTGGCGGCCCGAGCTCTACAGCCGCAACACAACCGTCAACGCAGCAGTAGACGAGACTCCCAATGAGCATTCCTCGTTTAGCCATTCAGCGCCCGGTCACGATGTTCATGCTGAGCGCGATCATCACGCTCCTCGGCTTCATCTCGCTGACGCGGCTCCCCGTCGATCTGATGCCGGAGTTCCAGCAGCCGACGCTGAACATCCGCACCAGCTACGCCGGCGTCGGCCCGCTGGAGATGGAAGAGCTGATCACCCGGCCCATCGAGCAGGCGGTCGGCGCCGTTCCCGGCCTGACGCGCATCGAGTCCTCCTCGTCGGAGGGCAACAGCCAGGTGCAGCTGAACTTCGAATGGGGCTCGAACCTGGCGGAGTCGGCGGACGAAGTACGCACGCGCATGGACCGCATCCGCGGGCGTCTGCCGGAGGATGCGGATCCCCCGACGATTCAGAAGTTCGACCCGAGCCAGCTGCCCGTGGCGCAGATCGGCATCGAGGGCGACTACGACCCGGTCACGCTGCGTGAGATCGCGCAGAACGAGATCGCGCCGCGGTTCGAGCGGCTGGACGGCGTCGCGGCCGTCAACGTCAGCGGCGGCCTGCGCCGGCAGATCCACGTCGACCTCTCGAAGGAAAAGATCACCGCGCTGAACCTGTCGGTGACGCAGGTTGTCAGCTCCCTGCGGCAGGAAAATCAGAACACCCCGCTCGGCGAGATCTACCAGGGCGACGCGACGTTCCTGGTTCGCAGCCAGGGACAGTTCCAGAGCGTTGAAGACATCCGCAACCTGGTGGTGATGACCCGCCAGGGCGTTCCGGTCTACCTCAGAGACATCGCCGACGTGAAGGACACGACCGAGCAGCGCCGGAACTTCATGCGCATCAACGGACGTCCGGGCATCCAGATCCAGGTCCAGAAGCAGTCGGGCAAGAACACGGTCGAAGTTGCCGAGCTGGTGCACGCCGAGGTGGCGCGCGTCAACAACGAGGTGCCCGGTCTCAAGATGACCGTGGTCCAGGACAACTCCCGGTTCATCTCCCGCGCCATCCACAACGTCCAGGAACACGCGATGGTCGGCGGCATCCTCGTCGTCCTGATCATCTTCGCCTTCCTGCGGGATTTCCGCTCGACGCTGATCGTCTGCACGTCGATTCCGGTGTCGGTCATCGGCACGTTCGCGCTGCTCTACTTCGGCGGCTTCACGTTGAACACCATGACCTTCGGAGGACTCGCCCTCGGCATCGGCATGATTGTCGACGCGGCGATCGTCGTGCTCGAGAACACGCACCGGCACCTGCACATGGGTAAGGACCGGATGACGGCCGCCATCGACGGCAGCGAGGAAGTGTGGTCGGCCATCCTTGCCTCGACGCTCACCCACATTGCCGTGTTCCTGCCGCTGCTGTTCCTCTCCGGAACGGCCAGCATCATGTTCACGCAGCTGTCGGTCGTCGTGATGTTCTCGCTCGTCATGTCGCTCTTCGTTGCGGTGACGATCGTCCCGGTGCTCTGCTCGCGCTGGCTCAAGACGCCCGACGAAGAGGCCGCCGCTACCGGCATCATGGCGCGCTTCTACCGCCTGAGCGAACGCTTCCTCGAGGGGATGGACGAGGGGTATCGGAAGGCGATCCACGTTGCGTTGCAGCATCGTCCGACGGTGATCGGCAGCGCCGCGGCGCTCGTCGTGCTCGCCGTCGTCCTCTACCCGAGGGTTGGAACCGAGCTCGTGACGCAGACCGACGAGGGTGAAGTCAACATCAACGTCGAGCTCGCGCTGGGCACGCGCATCGAGCCGACCGAGCAGGCGCTGCTGACCGTCGAAAGCCGGGTGAAGGAACTCGTCCCGGAAGCCACGACGATCATCACGCAGGGCGGCGGCGGTGGAAACAACTGGCAGGGCGGCGGCGGCAACACCAGCCGCGGTCAGATCCGGCTCATTCTGAAGCCGCGGGACGAGCGCACCCGCACGAACGAACAGGTCGCCATCGACTTGCGCCGGCAGCTGGCCGGCATATTGCCCGGCGTTGTCGTTCGCGCCAACCCCTCGGGCGGCAACAACCAGATCATGCGCTTCCTCAGCGGCGGCGGCACCAACAACCAGGGGCAGGCGAGCCGCCTCCAGCTCGAGATCCGCGGACATGATCTCGACGATGCCAAACGGGTTGCGCAGGATGCGCGCGAGCTGATGGAGAACACGCCCGGCATCGCCGACGTGAGCCTCAGCCGCGAGGACGGCCGTCCAGAGATCGCCATCCGCGTCGACAGGCCCAAGGCGGCAATGCTCGGTATGTCGGTGCAGAGTGTGGCGTCCACGATCCAGACCAACGTGGCCGGTACGACGGCGGCGCAGTTCCGCGAACGCGGCAACGAATATCCGGTGGTCGTCCGCCTGCGCGAAGCCGACCGCGAAGAGATCTCCGACGTCGGCGACGTGCTGCTGAGCACGCCGACCGGGCAGGTCGTTCCTGCCAAGAACATCCTGCAGGTCAGCCGCGAGGCCGGTCCGACGCAGATTCAGCGCAAGAACATGGAGCGCGTCACCCGCGTGAACGCGGAGATCGAGATTCCACTGAGCGACGCAGTCAAGGCCGTGACGGGCCGCCTCAGCCAGATCCGCGTGCCGCCGGACTTCTCCGTGGGCTTCGGCTCCGAGCTCGAGGAACAGGCGCGATCGTTCGCGCAGCTGCGGATGGTGCTGATCCTCGCCATCCTGCTCGTCTACGCCGTCATGGCGTCGCAGTACGAATCGCTGCGCGATCCCTTCATCATCATGTTCTCCGTGCCCGTCGCCGCAATCGGCGTCGTCGGCTCTCTGCTGCTGACGAATACCTCCTTCAGCATGCAGGCCTACATCGGGATCATCATGCTCGCCGGCATCGTCGTCAGCAACGCGATCCTGCTCGTCGACTACATCAACACGCTGCGCCGGCGCGACGGCATGCCGCTTCGCGAAGCGGTGGAGCTCGGCGGACGCACACGTCTGCGCCCGATTCTGATGACGTCGATCGCCACCATGCTCGGCCTGGTGCCGATGGCCATCGGACTCGGAGAGGGCGGCGAACTGCAGGCACCTCTGGCCCGCGTCGTCATCGGCGGTCTGCTGACGTCAACGCTCGTCACGCTCGTGCTCGTCCCGGCCATCTACACGCTGTTCGAAGAAGGCCTGGGCGGGATCTGGAAGCGGAAGTCGAGTCACGCCTGACACGATCGACGCCGCACTTCTCGCCGTCCCCAGGAGAGTCCAGCACCTGATTCTCCTGGCGACGGCGCTCGTAATCCTCTTTTTCTCCGCTCAGAAAATTCCCCGGCAATACGCTGACCTCTCCGCCGTGGCGCCGTCCGTCTCACAGCCGGCGGCCTACGGACCAGACACCATCGCGGACATGTACGGCGCCAAGGTCGTGCTCAACGACGTGGCCGACATGTACACGAAGGCGCGATTGGATCAGAGCCCGCTCGAAGCCGAGACGTGGACGAAGGAGGAGTCCGCGCCCTATCCGCCGGCTGTGCGCCTGGCACAGGCGGCGATGTTCGCCGCGGGCGAGCGGACGGGGCTCGGACTCTACGGCCTGACGTTGATCCTGGCCGCGGCGTTTCTCGCCGCGTCCGCCTGGTACTTTCTGCAGACGCGCTGGTATCTCTTTCCGCTGCTCTATCTGAATTTCGGGTTTTTCGCCGACCGTTTCGTCTACGTGCAGGACGGCTCGTATCTCGTCATGCTCGCGGTGGTGATGGGAGCGCTGCTCCTGGCGCGCCGAGGCCGGCAGCCAGCGGCCGCGCTGCTGATGGCCGTCGCGACGACGATGAAGCTGCTGCCGCTCTATTACGCACGGTATGTGCCGCGGATGCGGCGCGCGACGGCGTGGAGCTATGCCGGGATCCTGATCGCCGGGCTCCTGCTGCCCTACTTCGTCTGGAACGATTACCTCGGGATCTACACGTTTGCCACCGAGCGGAAAGGCAACGACTGGCTCGACATCGCCGGCGCGCTGCTCCTCGCCGGCTCGTTGACCGCCTTCCTCTGGCACGTGGAAAAGCGAAGCGACTTCAACGACGAGGACCGCATCGGCTGGAGCCTGGTGCCGTTCGCGTTGTTTGCCGGCCTGCTCGCCAATTCAGGCCGCCACCTGCTCATCGCGCTCATCGTTCCCGACCGGCGGGCCGGACGGAATCTCGCGGCCGCCGCTGCGCTTGCGCTGCACAGCCTGTTTCCCGACGTCGTGAGGATTGGCGCCATCACGTATGTGGCAACCGCCGTCCTGCTTGGGGTGCTGATCTACCGGCTGCGCCACAGGATCAACTCGACAACGCCTGAAGCAGATCCACAATCCTGTGACCCGTCACTGGATCCCGCCAGTCAGGCGCAATCTCCGCCAGCGGTTCGAGCACGAACCGCCGCTCGCGAAAGCGCGGATGCGGGACCATCAGGCCCGGCTCGCTGATCACGGCGTCGCCGTACAGGATGAGATCGAGATCGAGCGTGCGCGGCGCGCCTCCGTACGGGCGCGTGCGGCCGAACTCCTGTTCGATGGCGAGGAGCCGCTCCAGCAGTGCATGTGCGTCGAGCGCCGTGACGCCGGTCACGGCGCCGTTCAGCACCGGCGGCTGTACATCGTCGCCCACGTACGGGGTATCGACGAATGCGGAGGCTCGGATGCCGCTGACGATCGACTGAAGGCGTGTAATGGCGGACTGCAGCGTCGCGCTGCGGTCGCCGACGTTGCTGCCTAACGCGATCGCGACGTTTATTCCATCCACCGATGCGGGAGCACAGCACCGACGCGCTCGGCCAGGCTGGTGCGGCGGCCGAGGAGATCCTCGTCACCGGCCGCGCCCTGCTCGAACAGGTGCACGTGTTCCAGCGACTCGCCGAGGACGACGTTCAGCATCGTGCGGTGCCGCGCATGCGTCATGGCGTCCACGCGTGCGCGCCAGCGATCGACGAACGCGCGCAGCGTGCGGGCGTCTTCCTCGAGAATCGGACGGAACGCGGCCGGCTGCAGCTTTTTCCCTTTCGGCGCTTCGGGAACGGGCAGCGCCGCGGCGGGCGCCGGCAGCGCGACGCCGAATTCCGCCAGGGCGTTCTGCGTCCAGGCGACGTGCGTCTCCTCGCGCGCGATCACGTACTGATAGGTGTTGTTGAAGTCGTAGTGGCTGACCACGCGGGCCGACGCCTCGTGGCGCTGGAGGATGGCCAGCCGTTCGGCGGTGAAATCGGTCAGCAGCTGGCGGAGCTCGTCTTTGTGCATCTGGCGCTTCAGTCTACGTCTGCTTTTCCTTGCAGCTGATGCAGGAGCGCGTCCACGGAATCGCCATCAGACGCGCTTCCGCGATCGGCTCGCCGCAGTCGCGGCAGACGCCGTAGGTGCCCTCGTCGATGCGCCGCAGCGCGCCCTCGATGGCCTGCAGAATCTTGGCGTCGGTCTGTTTGAGCTTCAGCTGAATGTGAACTTCGTTGTTCCCGCTGGCCTGATCGGCCATGTCGCCCTGACGACCGGAGTTGTTCTCCATCGTCCACTGCAGCGGCTTGGCCGCGGGGCCGCCCAGCAGTTCCCCGCGCTTGCGCAGCAACGCGTCCCGAAAGGTCTCCACGTCCATGTCCACGATCCTTAACGCGATTTCCGAGGGTGGAACAATCCGTGATTGTACACCTTCATTCGGCGCGCAGCGTGGCCAGCGGCTTGTGCCGCAGGACGTCGATGCTGGCGAGCACGCCGACGGCCGCGACAAATCCCGCAGTTGCGAAAATTCCACCGATCGTCAGCGCCGGCGCGGCGGTCCACGACAGTTCGAGCGCGTATGTGGCAATCGCCCAGCTCAGGCCGATCGCGCCGACGGCGCCGATGGTGCCGGCGATGGCGCCAAGCACGCCGTATTCGAGCAGCAATGTCGCCACGATCAGGCGGCTGCTCGCCCCTAGCGTCTTCAGAATCGCCGCCTCGTAGACGCGGCGGAACTTCGTCATCGACACCGCCCCGATCAGAATCAATGTCCCGCTGAAGAGCACGAGCCCGCCGACGACCGTGACTCCGAGCGTCACCTTGTCGACCACGTTGCGGATCGTGGTAAGGATTTCACGGAGGTCGATAATCGAGACGTTCGGGAACTGCGCGACCACCGCGGCCTGCATCCGCGCACGCTCCCCGGCGTCCTGCGGTCCGCGGACGGTCGAAATATAGGTGTGCGGCGCGCCGTCGAACGCACCGGGCCGGAAGACGAACATGAAACCACCGGCGCGGAAATCCTCCCATTGCACGCGGCGAATGCTGGCGACACGCGCGGTGATGACCCGGCCGAGCACGTCGAATCGCATCCGATCGCCAACCTGAATCCGCTGGCGCTCGAGGAATCCTTCCTCGATCGAGACCTCCGGTTCGGCGGAGGGCGCCGCGTCCCACCACCGGCCGGCGATCACCTCTTCATTGCCCTCGAGATGCGGCCGGTAGGTGACGGTGAACTCGCGCGCCAGCCCGCCGCGGCCCCTGACCTGCTCGAACGACTCCAGGTTCAGCTCGCGCCCTTCGACGCCGACCACCCGCGCACGCAGCACGGGAATCAGGCGCGGTGCCGGCGCCGCGCCGTTCTCAGAATCGAGGAGCGCGGCGACCTGGTCACGCTGCGCCGGCTGCACGTCGATGAGGAACATATCCGGCGCGTCTCCGCCAACCTGGACTGAGAAGTCGCTCAGCAGGTTCGCCTGCAGCGTCCTCACGCCCAGGATGAAGAACGCGCCGAGCCCGACGGCAAGGAGGATCACTCGCGTCTGGTTGCCGCGCCGTCCGACGTGCAGCACGGCGTGGCGCAGCGCGAACGAACGCGCGTAGCGCAGCGGCTGGACCGCCCAGACGAGGAGCATCCCGGCGAGATGCAGCACCACGGCCACTGCGACGAACCCTGCCGAGAGCACGAGACCGACAGTGAGCGACCCCGCCTGCCACGCGGCCACGCCAACCAGCGCCGCCGCCACGGCCGCTGTCACGATCCACTTCAGCCAGTCGAACCGCTTCGCCGCCGGCGTATCCTGCCGCAGCAGCAGCCCCGGCTTCACGTGGCGGATGTCGAGGAGCGGCACGAGCGAGAACAGCAGCGACACGAGCAGCCCGATCGCCAGGCCCTGAGCGACCGCCGCCGCCGTCAGGCCGTAGTCCGCCTGCAGCAGCGCGCTGACATCGCCGACCAGACGCGGCAATCCCGCAATGACACCTCCGCCGATGGCCACACCCAGCACGCTGCCGGCGATCCCGAGGAGCAGGACCTGCGTCATGTAGATGGCGAGGATGCGACCCGTCGTGCTGCCAACGCACTTCAGGATGGCGATGCTGCGCACTTTCTGCTGGACGAACACGCGCGTCACACTGGACACGCCAATCCCGCCGAGGATGAGCACGACCAGGCCGACGAGACTGAGGTAGTTCTCCGCCCGTCCGAGGTTCTGCCCCATGCGATCTGCATTCGACCAGAAGCCCCGGCCGCGCACGAATTCGTTGGCGAACGACGCCCGTAAGTTCGTCTCCGCTTCCGGGATCCCCGCCCGGGTCATGAGCAGGAGCAGCTGCCGCGACACGCGACTGCCGAACGAGAGCAGGTTGGTCGATTCGACATCCGCGTGATCGATGAGCACACGCGGCCCGATGCTGAAGGCGCCGACGTTCCGCCCCGGCTCTTCCTTGATCACACCGCGGATCTCGAACGGGCGCGTGCCGATGAAGATGCGGTCGCCAACCCGCAGCCGCAGCTGCGCCAGCAGCTCCGGGCGCACCAGCGCTCCCCCGCCACTCAGCAGCGTGTGCGAGTAGCGGCCGGACTCGAGCGTCAGTGTGCCGTAGAGCGGAAATCTCGATTCAACGGCCTTCAGCTCGACCATCTTCGTGCCCGGCCGTCCATCCGCGGGGCGGACCATCGTCGCCATCTCCATCGCGTTGACGACCTCGGTGACCCTGCCCGACTGCCGCTCACGCTCGACCGCGGCCAGCACGTGCTCGCTGAAGGGACGATCGCTGCTGATCACGAAGTCGGCGCCGGTCAGCGTCCGCGCTTCGCGCGAGAGGCCCGCGCGCACGCTCTGAATGACCGAGCGGATGGTCACGATGGCAGCCACGCCGACCGCGATGCAGATGAAGAAGAACAGCAGCCGCTGCCACGAGGCGCGGATCTCGCGCAGCGCCATCCGGACGACGAACGTCATCGCAGCGCCTCCGCCGGGATTGGAACGACCTGACGCCCGTCGCGAAGCACCAGCCGCGTGTCGGCCAGCGACGACAGCTCCGCGTCGTGCGTCACCAGGACCAGCGTCGTATTGCGCGCGCGATGCACGCGCATCAGCAGCTCCATGACGTGACGTCCCGTCGTCGAATCGAGGTTGCCCGTCGGCTCGTCGGCCAGCACGATCGGCGGATCGTTCGCCAGCGCGCGGCCGATGGCGATTCGCTGCTGTTCGCCGCCGGACAGTTGCGACGGATAGTGGTGGGCGCGATCCGTCAGGCCGACCTCGTGCAGCAGCTCGCGTGCGCGTTCGGTCGCGTTGCGCCGGCCGGCGATCTCCATCGGGATCAAGATGTTCTCGAACGCGGTGAGCGACGGCACCAGGTGGAAGAACTGAAACACAAACCCGATCTTCTCGCCGCGCAGCCGTGCCAGCTGGTCCTCACCGAGCCGCGTGATGTCCGTGCCGTCGATGACAATCGATCCGGACGTTGGCGCGTCGAGTCCGGCGAGCAGGCCCAGCAGCGTGGACTTCCCGCTGCCGGACGGACCGACGATGGCCACGAACTGCCCGGAGGAAATCGTGTAATCGAGCGGATGGAGGATCGTCAGCGGGTGTCCTCCGCTGTCGACCGTCTTCGATACGCCGCGTAGCTCGATCATCGATCGCTTCCGGGCGCTGCGCCGTTCGTAGTGTCCGCCTTCAGGCGGACCTGCTTCAGACGATCCTGTTCGAGCAGCGGCGCGAGCGCCTTCCACACCGTCTTCTCGACGATCGCCGCCCCTTCGGCATTCGGATGAATGCCATCCGCGATGTTGAGCGCCGGATTGCCGGCGACGCCTTCGAGATAGAACGGCACGAACGCCACTTGGTGTTCGCGGGCCAGATCGGAAAACGTCTGTCGGAACTGCGCCGTATACGCCGGTCCGTGGTTGGGCGGTGCTTCCATCCCGGTGAGCAGGACGGCGATGCCCCGCGCCTTCGCGCGCGTGATGATGTCCGACAGATTCGCTTTCGTTGTTTCCACAGGCAGCCCGCGCAAGCCGTCGTTCGCGCCCAGCTCGATCACGAGCACGCGCACGTCACCAGTGAGCGCCCAGTCGAGCCGGCTGACGCCCCCGGCGGACGTGTCGCCGGACACTCCATGGTTGACGGCCTCGTAGTCGTATCCGGCCTCGTTCAGCCGCATTTGGACGAGTGACGGCACCGACTGCTCTTTCGGGAGACCGTACCCCGCCGTCAGGCTGTCGCCGAGAAACACGACGCGAGGCCTGCCCTGAGCGAGCCCAGGCGAGTCGAAGGGGCGACGGTCGGCACCCGCCTCGACCGCAGCAGACGCAGACCGGCCCGGCGGCGACACGGCGTCGGCCGCGTCGCGCTCGGCGCGGGAGCACCCCGCGACGAGCACCGACACAACGACCACGGAGCAAAGGCTCGATTTCATCGGGCGATGACTTCTAATGTTACCGTGCGCCGAAGGACGTGCTCGTTGTGGCGGGACCGTTGTGTTCTTTGTGGCTAGAGTTTGCGGACGACGACAGCAGTGACGTTATCCGTGCTCCCCGAGCTCAGCGCGTGCTCGACGAGCTCGCTGGCGATGCTCTCCACGCTTTCCGTCCGGCGCAGCATCCCCGCGATTGCCTCGTCGTTCACCACGCCATGAAGCCCGTCGCTGCAGAGCAGAAGTGTGTCGCCGCTCGAGAAGGGCGACGTGCCCACGCTCGGCTCCATGTCTTCGCGCAGGCCGATCACCTTGGTCAGCACGTGGCGCATCGGATGCCGCGACGCCTCCTCCGACCCGATCGCATCCGCCGGCAGCACGCGCGACACCCACGAATCGTCGCTGGTGAGCTGCCGCAGCGAACCGCCATGCAGGAGGTAAATACGGCTGTCGCCGACGCTGCCGAACACGAGCGACCCATCGTTGACGACGGCGGCGACCACAGTGGTGCCCATCCCCTCGTAGGTGGCGTTGCCGGCCGCGGCATTGAGGACCTGGTCGTTGGCGAGGCAAAGCGCCTCGGACAGCGTGGCTTCGTTCGTTTCCGACGCTTGGGAGATGAACTCGTGGAGGGTTTTGACGGCAAGAGCCGAGGCGACCTCGCCAGCATTGTGCCCGCCCATGCCGTCGGCCACCACGAACAGGCCCCGGCCTCGGTCGATCACCATCGCGTCTTCGTTGCTTTTCCGGCGACCCTTGTGGGACACGCCATGGGACGCCAGCTGCATCGGCTCCGGATTATAGCTGCTCCCGCCCAGTTGGATACTTTGTATACTCCTGCCGTGGCTACACAGGGAGCTCCTGCCGCGCTCACCCGCGCCAATGCCTCGCTCGAGCGCGGGCGCGGCGCCGAGGCGGCGCAGGTGCTCGCACCGCTGCTGCGCTCCGGTACGCTCAATCGCCAGGATGAACTGATCGCCCGTGGCGCGCTGGCCGAGGCGTATCTGCTGCAGGACGACCTCACCCAGGCCGCCGCCACACTTGGACGCACCCCTGACACGCTGCGCGAGAAGCTCTCGGACGGCCAGCTGTCCACGTTGTGGCGGCTGCACGGCCGGCTCACGTTCGCACGCGGTGATCAATCGCGCGCCATCGCGCATCATTCGCGCGCGCTCAAGCATGCGGAGCTCGCGCACGACTCACGCGCCATCGGGCTCGCGCATTACGAGCTCGCCCTCGTCTATCGCGGCGTCGGCGATTCCGGCATCGTCCGCGAACACCTGACCGAAGCGGCGTCGGCGCTGCACGCCGCCGGTGATCGCCGCCATCTCGCCCTGGTCCACTCGCTCTCTGCGGTACTGCTCGCCCAGTCGGGGCGCTCCGACGAAGCCACCGCCGCGCTGCGTCAGGGCGAACGTCTCGCGATGGCTATTTCCGCAGACGATGTGCTCGCCGGCATCGTGCACAACCAGGCGAACGTCGCCCTGATGCGCCACCGGCATGACGACGCGCTCGCGCTCGCGGAACGAAGCGTCAGTCTGCATCAGTCACTCGGATCGGGACACGGGCTGGCGGTCGCGCTTGCCACGCTCGGCCAGATCTACGTGCAGCTGGGCGACCTGGAACGTGCCGAGCAGATCCTGAATCGCACGCTGGAGGTGCGCAGCGCCGTTCAGTTCCATGAGACGACCGGTGCGGTGTTCGACACGCTCGCGCAGATTCACCTCATGCGCGGCTCGTACGAGCGCGCGGGCGAATATCTGTGCCTGGCCAGCGACGCCTACGCGACCTATGGCTCGCATACCCTGCGCTGGTACGAGTGGTCGCTGAAAGTGCTTGGCGTCAAGCTCGCGATCCGCCGCGGCGCGCACGACGAGGCGCTCGCGATGGCGAACGAGCTGACGGAGGCGGCCGGCGTACCACCCTCTGAAGCGATTCAGGCGGATCTCGCCGCCAGCGAGGCGCTGCTTGCTGCCGGACGGCTGCAGGAGGCCGAGCAGCGGCTGCGAGCCTGCGAGGATCGGCTCGACCCGCGCGGCACGCCGGGCACCTGGGGCGAGTTCCTGCGCATTCGCGGGCTGATCAACGAACAGACGGCGCGGCCCTCCGCGGCGTATCACGACTTCGCGCAGAGCGCGAACGTCTTCGACCTGCTCGGCGAGCGATATCAGGCGGCGCTCAGTCATCTGTCGATGGGGCGCCTGTCGGCGGAAGCCGGCTCGACCGGCGCGGCGGAGCGCTATCTGACTCTCGCCGAGGCCGTGTTCAAGTCGCTCGGCGCACAGCGCGACCTCGACGAAGCCGCCGCCGCGCGCGAGGTCCTGTCGCGCGGTGTCTCCGCGGATCGAGCGGCCACGGCCGCCGACGTCGACGAAGCGATCGTTCGTCGTCTGGTGGACGCCGCGATCTTCCCTGAGCTCCTCGCACGCGAAACGGCCACCGCGCTGATGGAAACCCTGGGCGCGGGCCGTGTCGCCGTCTTCGTCGCCCCGCCGTCGGGCGACCTCCGGGTGCTGGCATCGACTGGAGGCGACGCGGAGGAAGCGCGGGACATCGCGCGTGCGGCCAGCCAAGGCGCGCGCGAGCATCGCGGAAGTCCGCTGCTGCTCGAATCGCTTGGCCGCGATCACGACGGCCCGCGATTCTGTGCGCTGGTTGCCGGTGGGCCGCACGGTGAGGCAGATCGCCGCCGCCTGCGCATGTTTTCCGCGGTGGCGCGCCAGGGCTTCGAGCTGTGCGGCGCGCGCGAACGGCCGCCGCAGGTCGCCGAGCAGTCAGCAGAGCGATCGCTCGAGCCGCTCCTGCCTGGATTCGTCTGCGCCAGCGCCGCGATGAACCGGCTCGCGGATCAGATTCAGCGCATGCAGGGGCACAACCTGACCGTGCTGATTACCGGCGAAAGCGGCACCGGCAAGGACCTCGTCGCGCGGGCGATCCACTACGGTTCGCCGCGCAGCGCGGCGATGTACCTGCCCTACAACTGCACCACGACGACGCGCGAGCTGGCGGACAGTCAGCTGTTCGGCCACCGGCGCGGGAGCTTCACCGGAGCGGTCGCCGACCAGCAGGGCCTCATCCGGTCCGCGGCCGGCGGCACGCTGTTCCTCGACGAAATCGGCGACCTTCCGCTCGACATCCAGCCGAAGCTCCTGCGCTTCCTCGAGCAGGGGGAAATCATGCCTGTCGGCGAGACGCGGCCGCTCGCCGTCGACGTCCGTGTGCTGGCCGCGACCAACGCCGACCTCGAACAGCGGGTCAGCGAAGGCAGGTTCCGCGAGGATCTGTATTACCGCCTGAGCGTCATCCGCCTCCACGTCCCGCCGCTCCGGGACCGGCGCGAGGAGATCCCGCACCTGAGCACGTTCTTCCTGCGCGATGCCTGCGAACGGCTCGGCAAACCAGACGTGCATCTGAGCTCGCCGACGCTCGATCTCTTCTCCCGCTATTGGTGGCCCGGCAACGTCCGTCAGCTGCGGAACGAGATTCAGCGCGCGGTGGCAATGAGCCCGCCGGGGGGGCAAATCGAACCGGAGCACCTGTCACCCGATCTGGCCGCGCCGGAGCCCGGAAATAGTGCAGGCAGTCGTGGCCCTGACAACGGCGGCATCCCGATCAAGCCGGGAAACCTTGCAACGGTCGTCGAACGGATCGAGCGCGACCTGATTACCGCTACGCTTGCGAGCACGGCGGGGAACATCTCCGAAACCGCCCGCGTCCTGGGACTTACTCGACGAGGCCTCTACCTGAAGATGCGGCGGCTCGGGCTCGAGGCCACGCTGGCGGATACGCAGTAACCAGGTATACAGCCCATGTGAATATCTAGTATCCATCTCGACCGGCAACCCATCTCCGGCACTATTTGATTTCTCCTTATATATCAATACTTTAGAGATGGCGCCTATCTGGCCACGCCACGCAACCTCCATGGGCCTCGACCTTGATTACACGTTGGGCAACACAATTTTCCCGAGGGAGCTTCAGGTGACTTCAACCGCCGTGATTCGAGACAAAGCGACCACCAACCGCCCGCAGCGTATTGGCAACCGCCGCGCCGTCCGCGTGCCGGGACGCCTGACCTGGCGGGACAGCAGCGGGACACTCCGCTTCGTGTCGGTGACGACGCGGAATGTCAGCGATGTGGATGCATTCGTGGAGTGCGATCGGCCGGCGTCGATTCCGCTCTACCGGCTGGTTCACTTCCAGGTTGAAGCGCACGCCCGCAACGCGAACCTGCCGGACGCGCTGCAGCGCGGCAAGGTGCTCTCGGCGGTGTATCGCGTCGGACCCTATCAGTCGGCGACGGGAACGCCGCAGGGTTACGCGCTGCGCCTGCTGGTTGAGCCGACGCGCGCGGCGGTGGACGCGCGCGAGCCGCTCGCGGTCGCTAATTAGTCCTTCGTCCCTGGTCCTTGGTTCTTGGTCCGTCCATTAGTGCTTGGGCCGTGCGTGGTCCCTGGTCCTGGGTCCACGCTGGCCAGCAGACTTCGGACCGAGGACCAAGGACCTAGGACGGACCACGGACCAAGAACGGACCGAGCACGAAGCACCAAGGACTAAGAACTCTTCTTCCTCCAATACCTCGCCAGCCCGAGCCAGAGCAGCTCGAACGGGGCGGCAACGGGATACGCTGCGATCTGCACCTCGTTCATCTGCCGCCGCATGTCCTGCCGGAGCCGGTCCGCGAAGGCGCGGCTCCTCTCCTCGTCCGACCCCGGCTCGTCGAGCGTGTGGCGCACCCACCGGGCCATTTCCTGCAGGTTCTGCCAGAGCGTCTCCAGGTGTGGCCGAACCGACCCCATCGGGCCGAAATGCGTGAGAAAGATCGTGTCCGGCGACCAGGCTTCGAGCGCGTCGAGACTCGCGCGCCACTTCTCGACGTCGATGTCGGGCGGCGGCGTCGGCGGCAGGACGTAGCCGCCGTCGATGCAGACGCCCGCGGTGTCGCCGACGAAGGCGATTCCGCTCGACCGATCCAGATAGCTCACGTGGTGAGAGGCGTGGCCGGGCGTATAGGCAACCTCGAACGTCCGCCCGCCGGCGTCGACGTGTTCGCCGCCGGCCAGCGTCATCAGGTTCTGCGACGGCACGGGCGCAATGTCTCCCCACAGCCTGCTCATGTCGTCGCCGTACAAACGGGCGGCGCTGTCGATCAGCTTCTGCGGGTCGGCAACGTGCGGGGCTCCGCGCTCGTGCACGAACACGGTGACGTGCGGATGCGCGCGGACGATCGTCCCTGTCGCGCCCGCGTGATCGAGATGGATGTGCGTCAGCAGAATATGGCGGACGTCGTCCCAGCCGATCCCCTGCTGCTGGAGACCGAGCTCGAGCGTGGCGAGGCACGTCGTCGGTCCGGGATCGACGATCGCCACACCCGCGGCGGAGCGCACGATTGCGCTCGCGATCGCGTGCGGACGTCCGAGGAACTTCAGATCGATATAGGACAAACCGTGCGACAAAACCGCCATTGGAGGGCCGATTATACTGGTGGGTCTCAATCGCCATGTCCGCTGTCGACTCTTTCGCTGTACTCACCGCGGTGGCGCGGCTCGTCGCCGAGGCCCCGAACCTGAGGGACCTCGTGTCCCGTCTCGCGCTGGCGATGCGCGACGCGGTGCCGTTCGAGCGGCTGCAGGTGCTGCGGCTCGATCGCGCGGAGTCGTTCGTGCTCTACGTCGTCTCGCGCGAGGGCGACGTGTCGATCACGAGCCGCCGCATCGACGGCGCGAGCGTGGCGATCGACGCCGACGAAGGCAACGACCGGTCACGGATTCTGTGCGCCGCCCGGCAGGGCGCGCGGATGTACGGCGCCGTATGGGTCTCCTCGTCGCGGGACAGTGCCTTCACCGACGAACACCAGGCGCTCCTCGACAGCGTCGTCGATCTGCTGGGCGTCGCGTTCGAGCACACCGCGATCGTCGATCGCGAAACCTTGAGGCGTGAGCGCATCGACAGCCTGCGCGGACTCCTGCACACGATGGCCGAATCGCTCGATCTGCGATCGGTGTTTTCCGACGTCTCCGACGTCGTCCGCGGCGGGCTCCCGCACGACATGCTCGTCATGACGTCCTGGGGCGCCGACGGCACGTCGTTCCGGATCTACGCGATCGCCGGCGCCGAAGTCGACGATCCGTCGATGCTCGGACCGTACACCCTCTCCGGCGACGACCTCGCTCAGCTGCAGCGCGGCGCCTACGTCGTCCGCGACGTTGAGGCCGAGGTCTCGCGCGAGACGATCCGCTGGCGCATCTTCAAGCACTTCGGGGTGAAATCGGCGCTACGCGTGACGCTGCCGCTCGGGAGCCAGGTGTTCGGCTCGCTCTTCTTTCTGTCGCGGCAGACCAACGCGTTCCTGGACGATGACGTCGATTTCGGGCGCCGCGTCGCCGACCACCTGGCGTTGGCGTTGTCGCACGAGCGGCTGGCGGAAGCGGCCCGGCGCGACGCGGCGGCGCGCGAGGTCGCGGCGCGGCTCGAGGCGCAGGTGGCGACGCTGACGCGCGCGCTCGAATCGACCAGCGGACACCGCCGGGTCGTCGGCCGCTCGCGGCGGTGGAAGGACGTGCTCGCTCAGGCGGCGCGTGTGGCGCGCACCGAAACGACCGTCCTTCTCACTGGTGAGTCTGGCACCGGTAAGGAAGTCGTCGCCCGATTCATTCACCACGCGTCGCGGCGAGGCAGCGGACCGTTTGTCGCGATCAACTGCGCGGCGCTTCCCGATCAGCTGCTCGAGTCCGAGCTGTTCGGGCACGAACGCGGCGCCTTCACCGGTGCCGTGGCCGCCAAGCCCGGGCGAGTCGAGCAGGCCAGCGGCGGAGTGCTGTTCCTCGACGAAGTCGGCGAGATGATTCCATCGGTGCAGGCGAAGCTGCTTCGCGTGCTCGAGGAACGCGAATTCATGCGGCTCGGCAGCACCCGCGTCCTGCGCGCGGACATCCGCGTCATCGCCGCCACGAATCGCGACCTGCACGCCGCCATGCAGCGTGGGGAGTTCCGCGAAGACCTCTATTACCGGCTCGGCGTCTTCGAGATCGCGCTGCCGCCGCTGCGCGAGCGTCTCGAGGACGTGCTCGAACTGGCGGACACGTTCCTCGAGCAGATCGGCGAGACGGTCGGCAAGCCCGCGGCCGGCATCGCCCGCGACGCCAGGGATCAGCTGCTCGGGTATACATGGCCCGGCAACGTGCGCGAGCTGCGGAACGCCATCGAGCGGGCCGTGATTCTCGCCGACGGCGGTTATATCCGCAGCGAACACCTGCCGGTGACCGGCGCGAGGCAGGCGAACGCGGCCACCGAGCCCGCCGGATCGCCCGCGGCGTTTCCGCCCGGCGGCGTCAATCTCGAAGCGATCGAGCGCTCGTTCGTCATCAAGGCACTGCACCAGGCGCGCCACAACAAGACGCGGGCGGCAAAGCTCCTCGGCCTGACCCGCGCCCAGCTGTACTCGCGCATCGAGAAGTACGGCCTGGCGGAGATCGAGTCTTAGTGGCCAGTCTCAACGGGAAGAGTACCGCCAGCAACGAGGTTCGACCGCGGATTTCCGGCCGCGACAACGGCGCGGCCGGAAGTGAATTGGGAAGGACGTACCACTAATGTCGCTTGTCCGCCTGTCGGTCCGTCGCACCGTTGGTGCCGTGACGGCGATCGTCGTCTTCATTCTTCTTCTTGGCGCCACCTATCAGGGTGTGGCCACCGCGCTCGAGCGCCGCGAGTTCGCCCGCCCCGGCGGGCTGGTCAGCGTCGGCGACCATCAGCTGCACATCTATTGCACCGGCAAGGGCACGCCCACCGTCGTGCTCGAGGCACCGGCTGCTGGTCTCTCGGCCGCGTGGGCCGACGTTCAACGACAGCTCTCGGGCAGGACACGCGTCTGCAGCTATGACCGGGCCGGGCTGGGTTGGAGCGAGAGCGGCGATCGGCCATTCGATCCCGCGCTGGTGCCTGTCGAACTGCGCACGCTCTTGTCACGCGCCAACGTTCCGGGTCCGTTCGTCCTCGTCGGCCACGGACTGGGCGCGGCGTTCGCCCGCTTGTACGCGGCACGTCCGGATGCGGACGCCCTGGCGCTGGTCCTGGTGGATCCGCCTGCGGGTTCAACCGGCATGCAGCCCCGCTGGATCATGCCCGCGTCGCCCTGGCTCGCGCGGACAGGCGTGCTTCGCGCGGGCCGCATTCTCTCGAGCCGGGCCGACGGGCTGGCAGGAGGCGGCGCGCTGCATGCGTTTCTCAACCGGCCCGATCACCTCGCGCGCGCGGCTGATGAACTGCTGGCGTGGGACGACCTGGTGCGACAGACCAGTGGATTGCAGCCGGCCTCCACCCGCACCAGGGTGACGAAGGTGGATCTTCGACCGGGCGACCGGATTGTGTTCCTCACCAACGCGGCCGCCGTCGACACTGTGGTCAAGGCGATCGAAGGCGCGATGCGGCCTACACCTAAATCTTGATACGAACCGTCACCGGGGCCGTCAGCCGCGTCGTCACGTTTGCGCCCGGCCCGAGGCGTACTTCCTGGCCCTTCGTCGCCAGCACCGCACCGGTTCCTGCCGCGCCGCCGATCGCCGCGCCCTTCGCGGCGCCGCTGCCGCCGCCGAGAATCGCCCCGATTGCCGCACCCGCGCCGGCGCCGATGCCGATTTTCTTCGCGTCCTCGCCTTTCGTGGCCGGCGCGATGTGTGACGTCGGCGCGGTGGCGATGTCGTACTGCTCGTCGCCAACCGTCAGCGAGTTGAAGCGATAGGCGATCCGCGCGCGACCCTTCACCCGGCCCGAATCAGCAACGTCGGTGACCACGCCGGCAACCTCCGCACCCGTCGGGATCACGGTCTGACCATCGATGACGAGCGCTTCCCGCACCGTCGCGCGAACGGCGTCTTCGATCCTGCTCGAATCCGAGGCGATGCTCGACGCCAGATCGAGGCGCAGCGTGGTGCCGGCCGGAAGCGTGACCTCCCGATACACCGGGAGCGCCTTACCCGGAGCCTTGGCTTCTTCGCCGGCCGCGGCAGCCGACTCCTCCGCGTCGGTTGACGAGGGGTCCCCGGTCCCGCCGCCGCAGGCAACGCACGCCGCCGCGAAAGCGAATACCGCAAGCCACTTGTGCAGGTCTTTCACGCGTCCTCCTTGCGTTTCAAGGTCCGCCTGAAGGCGGACACTACGCTCTTCCGCCTGAAGCGGACACTACGCCTCTATCGGTCAGAACCGTCAGATCGACCACGGATCCGGTGCGCAAAAGCGTGCGCCCGTCTCATCGGCCAACGATACTGCCAAATCGTTGCCGCGTTGGGTAGCCTGGGTTGCCTGGGTAGCCTGGGTTGCCTGGGTTGCCTGGGTTGCCTGGGTTGTCGCGGGTGCGTAGGGCGCCCCTTCAGGGGTGCCTACTGCGGGAAACTCGCCGGTGGGGTGTCCTGATACCCCTCGCCCTCGAGCGCCTGCATCAGCGCCACGAGCGCGTCGATCTCCGCCTCGGTCAGATGCAGCGGCTTGATCTTGGCGTCCAGCCATGGATTCTCCTCGCCGCCGCGGTTGTAGAACTCCACGACCTCGCGCAGCGTCGCCACCGATCCATCGTGCATGTATGGCGCATGCCGGGTGACCTCGCGCAGCGTGGGGGTCTTGAACGCCCCGCGGTCGCCTGCCCGCCCCTCTTCGCCGAGATCCTTCGAAATCGCCCAGCGGCCCTCGTCCTTGAACGTCTTCGTCGCCGCCGTCCAGCCGACGCCGATGTTGTGGAACTGCCCGTCGGTGAAGTTGTTGCCGAGATGGCACTGCGCACAGTTTGCCTTGCCCTGAAACAGCTCGTGCCCGGCCTTGACCTGCGCGGACACCGCGTTCTCCTCACGGTTGTAGCGCCAGCGATCCCACGGTGAGTTTCCGCTCATCCGCGTCCGCTCGTAATCGGCAATCGCCTTGGCGACGCGTTCCTTGGTGATCGCCGGCGTGCCGAACGCCTCCCTGAAATACGGCGCGTATCCGGCAATCCGCGTCAACGTCTCCACCATCGTCTGATGGGTATTGCCCATCTCGATCGGATTCGCGATCGGCCCGAGCGCCTGATCTTCGAGCGAGCCGGCGCGGCCGTCCCAGAAAAAGTGCGGGTAGATCGTGACCGCCTGGTTGACGAAGCTCGGCGCCTTGCGCCCGCCGCGCTGGTTGCGGACGCCGGACGAAACGGGCGTCGGTTCGGAGAAGGCGTGCTCCGGCCGATGACAGCTCGCGCACGAGATGGTGTTGTCGCCCGACAACCGCCGGTCGTAGAACAGCCATCGTCCCAGGCGGACGCGCTCAGGCGTCGGCGGCTGCGGCAATGCCGTGAGATCGATCTCGGTGCCGAGCGGACCGGCCGGGAGCGGCTTGATCGGATTCGCGGCTTCCCATGCCGGCGGCGCCGTACGGCAGGCGGCGACGAGCAGGAAGAGGAACGCGGCGCAACTCAGGGACTTCATATTTCGTAGGGCACCCCTTCAGGGGTGCCTTCGTGCCGGGTGAACACACGATTGTACAATGCGCGCCCATGCGGATTTTTCCGCAGCGTTCCACGCTGATTCCGGTGCTCGTCGCAGCGGCGCTGGCGTCGACCGCGGGAGTCGCCCGGTCACAGACGGCGCGCACCGTTCGCTTCGAATCGGCCACGGGGCAGGCCACCGTTGCCGTCCTGCTTCCGGCGGATTACGACTCCACTGCGCTGCGGTACCCGGTGCTCTACCTGCTGCACGGCGGAACCCAGAACCACACCGCCTTCCCCGCGCGCAGCTGGTTCACCCGCGATGCGTCCCAGCGCCGCATGATCGTGGTCATGCCGCATCTTCAGCCGTTCCTGTTTACGGCGCGCGGCGATGAACCGGCTCCCGTGGAGGATTTCCTGGCGCGCGAGCTGCCCGCCTACATCGACTCGCACTATCGGACGGTGACCGACAGGCGTGCGCGCGCGATCGCCGGTATCTCGATGGGTGGGTACGGCGCGACGCTTCTCGGCGTCAAGCGGCCCGATGTGTTCGGCGCCGTCGGGGCCATCAGTGCGGCTTTGTCCACGGGCAGCCGCCCGCGCGACGTCGGAACCCACGCCGCCGCCCTGATGCCTGACTCCGCGCCGTACTTCTACATCGCCTGCGGCGTGGCCGATCCAGTCATCGCGGCAAGCCGGGACCTAGCGGCGCAGCTGCGCACACGCCAGATTCGATCAGAGCTGAAAGAAGTACCCGGCGGCCACGGCTGGGACGTGTGGGATCCGCAGGTCCGGGCCTTCTTCGACGTGCTCGCGAAGCTGCCCGGCTGGTCTCCCACACGCTGACGGTCACGTAGGGCACCCTTCATTCCGTAGGGCGCCCCTTCAGGGGTGCCTCCAGCTAGAACGCGAACACGACGCCGGCGCTGGCGCGGTTGTACGTGAGCTTCTCGTCGCTGAGGTCGAGGCCGATGAAGTCGAGGACGCCAATGTCCTGAAACGACTTGAAGCGCCGGATATCGCCGCGCACACCGACATGCTCCCCGAACATCAGCATCACGCCGCCGCCGATGTTCCATCCGAAGTTGTTGCTCGAATCGAGGAGGCTGCCCGCGTCCAGCTCGACGTGTGACTTGATCAGTCCGACGCCGCCGAGCACGAAGGGGCGGATGGCTCCGATCCTCGGCCCGACGATCACGTTCGTCATCAGGGTGAGGACGCTCGAGTCCACCCCTGGGGTCTCGCCGAAGAAATCGCGCGCATAGGCGAACTCCACTTCGGCGCCCGCGAGGGCGCCAAGCTTGCCGCCGGCGACACCGAGGTTGCTGTGCTTGTTCTCACAGTCGCTTGCGGTCGGACAACCGGAGTCGCCGCCGTAATCGAAGCCGAGGAAAGGGCTGATGAACCCCTGCGCCGCGGCCGGGCTCGCGATCAGCAGGCAGGCGCCGAGCGCCAGGGTCAGAAACAAAGAGGTGTGCAGTCGCATCTCCGCATTATCGCTGCGGTCCTAACCTCAACCGCGCGGCGGCGCGGCCAGAACTTTACAATGCAAAGCGCTTCGCGATAGACTCGGTGCGGTGTCTGCTCCCCGTCATTGGATCGCTCTCGACGACACCTTCAGCCGCCTCCTGCCGGCGTCGCCGCGGCACCACGCGCGCGGGCGCCTTGCCCATCGCGCCGCGGCGTTATCGGACATCTACCTTGCGCGGATGCTGAAAGCGATTGCCGAGCCGGCAGCCGATCAAAACATGCTGTCGCGTCGAATCGACGAGTTGAGGATGACGCATCGCGAGCTGACCGCGGCCCTCACTCGGGCCTGGGCTGTTGACCGCGATCAAGAGTCGCGGATAGTCGAGGCTGACTGAATGTTCCCCAAGGTCGGCTTATAGCGCCTCCGCCACTACCCCAAGCAAAATCCCGCCGGCAAAACGCGCAGGTTCTGGGCAGACAAGTTGCACAGGTGTTACTGCCGACGAACGGCCGAGCCTGGGAGACAAACGACAGATGAGGAAACGCACAAGCGTCCGCGGTCTGGTCCTCGCCACCGTCAACCTCGTCGTTATTCTTGCGGCAGCCCTGATCGTGAAGTCTCTTGCGGCGGGAAATCCTGGTCCCAGCTCCGATTCGTTTGCGCTGCCGACTGACTCCAATTACGCGCTCCTCTCCGGGACTGACAACCGCCCGTTCACCTCAGGTGCGTCGGCGGAATTTGCACCGGCGGCATCGCCGTCCACCACTGGGGAGGATCCGTCCGGGCACGTCGTTTCTCCTTCCCAGAGCGAACCGGCCGAGTACCCTGCGATAAGCGACCTCGAATTCGACCCACTGTGGTACGGGCAATCACATTCGGCGTTCGCGCCGCTCGTGACCGGTTCGGGATTGTGGGCTCCGTCGGGAACTTCACTCGGCGGCTACGGCTCGTCACCGAGCGCGACGCCGTTCAGCCGTCGGTCGGGGTGGGGTGGCGGCGGCTTCTCCGGGGCCGGCGGGGGCGGTGGCTTCCCGTCGTCCGGTGGGGGGAACCCGAGCTATGCCCAGAATTCGCTGCTGGATTCGATCAGCAACGGCGGCGGACTCCGCTCGTCTGACGGTACGACCGCATCCATCGCCGGCGCACCGCTCCTGCCAGCGCAGGCTCAGGGCAATCCCTTCTTCGCCGGCGGCATCCCCGTCGGTGGGCCGGCGCTTCCGCTTGTCCAGTTCCCCGGTCTTGGAGCCGGCGGTGCGGGGGCACTGAATGCAGGTGGATCGACCGCGAGCGTGACGCAGTTGCAGGAGCCCGTCTCGGTGCCGGAGCCCTCCGCCGTCCTCCTACTCGGGTGCGGGCTGGCGCTTGCGGCCTACCGGCGGCGTCGGCGCCCGTAGCCCCCTTCTTCGTCGCCCGGCACGCCGACCCCTTCGATCCATTTGCCTCGGCTGCTATCTCGACTATAATTCCCGCCCCATTCAGTGATTTCTGCTTCTGTTGGGCGTCACTCGCTGGTGACCTTGCGCAGACATCGGCACTGCCCGGCTTCCCTGCCGGCTTATTGGCTGCCGATGCTGTTGGGAGCGGCTTGCCTTGCCGCGTGTTCGACCTCTCCGAACATCACGATGCTCGAGCCTGCGGAGGGGCATCCGCACGATGTGGTCGTCATCAAAGGTGACGACCTCGCGTTCGCCGAGATCGTGTGGGACCTGGGGAAATCCACTCAGAAGGTCCTTCCTGGCGGGTATCTGGGCGCGTACATGTTTTCCGTGCCGCACGGCGCCGCTGCAGGTGCCCACACTGTCGTCGTGCGGAAAGGGTCGGCTCAATCGAAAGCGATGACGTTCACCGTTCCGTCCGTGCCGGGGCCCGTCAATGTTCCGCATCCGCCCGGGCCGGCGACGCGCGCGTATCCTCCACCTCGCATCGACGCAGTGACGATCGTGGGTGCGACGTTCGAGCCGAATGGTGTCCGCACGACGTTGTACGTCCAGGGAGCCAACCTGGACGTCGGTACGATCGTCTCGGTGAAAGACGGCATGACGGCGCCGCTCACGCCGGTGGCTACCGCGAGCCACAGAGTCCTGCGAAACGACTGGTTCGACGTGTCGCACAACGACATGGACTATCCGATCTATCACTACAGCTCCGCCATCGTCATACCGGGCCTCCGCCCGGCGGGACAGCGTATCTGGCTGGTCGCCACGAATCTCGACAACCTCCAGAGCGAGCCTTTCGAGTACGTCCTGCCGACCGACGCGGCCACGCTCGACAGCGACGGTGACAGCCTGCTCGACACATGGGAGACGGCCGGCTACGACGTCGAAGGCGACGGCGTGGTGGACGTGGACCTGCCGGCGCTGGGCGCTGACCCGCGCCGCAGGGACGTGTTCGTCGAGCTCGACATCATGGACGACGTGAAGAATCGGCCCGACCGCGACAAGTCGGGGAATCCTGATTCAACCGTCTTCAATGCCCTGGAGCAGATGTTCGCGTCTGCGCCAATCCTCAACATCGGCGAGGCCCAGGGCATTCACCTGGTGATCGACCACTCGGGCAAGCCTTGTCTGACAGACCCGGGAGGCAAGGACGTCTGCACATTCAGGACGACGATCTTCGACATCGGCGGCCAGATTCCCAACAACGAGCCTGACCCGTTCGAGGACAGCGAAGTCCGTTTTTCGCAGCTCAAAAAACTCAACTTCGACGACAACAAGCGCGGCAAGATCTATCACTACGGGGTTTGGGGCCGGTATCAGGTCAACACGCTGGCTGGATTCAGCGACGCCGGCGACGATTTCATCATCGCGTTCGACGAGTTCGTGCCGTCGTATCACACGCCGCGATCGCAGATCGAAATCGTGGCACACGAGCTCGGTCACAACCTGCGTCAGCTCCATGCCGGCGGCGAGGATGATCCGGTCTACAAGCCGAACTACCTGAGCGTCATGTCGTATAGCTGGTTGTTCAGAACCGGGTGGCCGGACGCTGTCCGCCTGGCGACGGCCACGTGCCTGCCGTTCTATTACGCCGACAAGGACGCCAAGGAAGCGTCCGGTTCCGTCAGCGAAAACGTTAATACGATCGTGGACTACTCGGAAGGCATGGGGAGGCTGGTCATGCGGCCAACGCCGGCGGCGGGTGCGTCCATCTGCGGCACGGCAATCGACTGGCCCACCGTGGACCCGGACTCGGTGTTCGCCAAGGTCGAAGACTTCGCGAACTGGCGGTTCCTGATATTCGACGGCCCGGCCAAGAACGGGAATCTCGTACCGTGACTTTCCATAGGCGACGCGTAGCAGCGGCGGGAACGATCGCGCTGGCTATCGCCGTTGGCTGCGATTCCTCCGACCGACAAGCTGCCGAGGCCGCCCGGAATTCGTCGGAAGTGGCGGTGACCGCTGAACAGAAGCAACTATGGCAGGACGCCGCGGACAGGGGCGACACCCCAGGGTTGCAGCGTGTTCCGGTTTTCGAGGATCCAGTCTTACAACGTGCACGCAGTCAGGCGCCCGCCGCACAGTCGAAGCCGGCGCCGGCGCCGCAGCTCACGATCCCCCAGGGGGTGCGGAACGAGATTCGGATTCTCGTCTATCCCAACGACCCCTTCGCGAGTTATACGGGGCCGGCGCAGGTCGCGAGCGTTGACAAAACCGGCGAGCGCATCGAGCTCACCCTGCCAGGAAAGCTCGGGACGCTCACGCTGCTGGTGCGTGTCGATACGAAGCAGCTCTCGCTGATGGCCGGCGACATGGTCGACGTGGCCTACCGGGCGCGACGGCGCCCGCAGGTACCGGACGACGTGATCGCGATCCGCACCACTGGCGGCGGCGGTATCGCACACGTGATGCAGGGCGGGAACGTGCCGGTTCAAAACATCGCTATCCCGCTGTTCAACTTCACCGTCGGACAGCGCGATGAGCCCGGGTTGCCCGTGCAAATCAGCGGTCCGAATTTGAAGCCCATGGATCTCGCCATGGGCCAGGTGAGTCCAGTCGGCAGCGGCGTCATGGTGCGGATCGTCGGGAGCACCGGCGTCCAGCAGGGTACGAACGCCGGACAGATTGAAGGTGCACGTTTCACCGTCAACGTGATGGTGTGGAGAGTTCCTTGAGAGGAGGACGGTCATGAAGAGTCTGGTTCTCATAGCGGCGCTGGCGGCCGCCGCGGCGGGAGTGTCGTGCGGAGGGGACAGCGCGAAAGAGAACCCCTCGGCGGCGACTGAACCGGCGCCGCCGCCGGCGCCAAGCGGGCCGACGACATCGCCGGCCGGCACCAAACAAACGTGGATCTACTTCACGAAGAACCACAACAAGGGAACGGCGCCGGGTCAGTACAACACCGACTGCGTGGGAATCATCGGGACGGAACGAATCGGTGCGCGGACGGGCACCACGACGGCCATGGGGACCAAGATCATGTGGCACGTGAAGGTCAACAACGGCGGGAACGACGACGACAAGTGTGAAAGCCTGAACATGTCGGACGTGAACCTGCGGTTCAAGACCGACGTGATGGGCGCGGCCGCGATGAAGAAGCTGACGGCGAACCCCGGCGGGGTCATCGAGGGCACCGTGTCCAGCGATCCGCTGGATGTCGGTTCCCTCATCGCCCACAAGTATCAGGTCTACATCGGCGACACCCCTGCGGGTCCGGATCCGGTCATCATCGTCAATTGCAGTACCTGCGGGCCTCCGCCGAGTTAAGGCCGTCTAACTGGCCTGGGTCGCCTGAGTGCGGTGTGACTCAGGCCACCCGGGCAACCCAACGCTCATTGAGGTTTCACCGTCGCGGCAAGGCGCTGAAAAGCCTGGAGCGACCGCAGGGATGAAAGATCGTCATCCTCGAGCGCCAGTTTCAACGCGTAGCCGCGGCGTATCGCGTCCTCCAATTGCTTGACCGCCGCGTCCCGCTGTCCGATTAGCGCGAGGACCACGGCTCGTAGGTAGAGCACGTCCGGATCCGTTCGATTCATCTTGGCGGCCCGGTCGGCGTACTGGGCCGCCTGCCTCGGCGAGTCGACCTTCGCGTAATACACGCCCAGTCGCGACACCAGCGTCGCATCGGTGGCGTTCACCTTCAGCGCCAGCTCCCCGAGCTCGATCGCCTTCAGGTAGGCAACGCGCGCATCGGCCGGGCGCCCGACCTTCCGATACGCGTCGGCCAGATTTCCGCGGAGCGCCGCGACAGTCGGCTCCAGCTTCACCGCTTCTTCGTATTCGCGGACCGCTTCGTCGTATCGATGTTCGTAATAGGAAATCGTGCCCAGGTTCGCGAACGCCCCGGCATTCGGGCGCCGCTCGATGGATTGCTCGAAGTTCAGGCGCGCGAGAGAGACATTACCCTGGGCCAGGTGCATCGCGCCGAGTTGCTGAAATGGGTTCGCATCATTGGGCTTGAGCTTCGTGAGGAGCGTGAAGACGTCAATCGCTTCCGGCAGCTGTCCGTTTCCATAGAAAAAGAGTCCGAGCGCCTGGTGGTTCAGCCAGTAGTTGGGCCGCAGGTCCACCGCCGTCCGGAGCTCTTCGAGTGCCTCCTTCGGCCGTCCCGATTTCGCGAGCAGTTCGCCGAGCAGGCGGTGCGCGTTATCGTTGCTCGGCTGATCCGCCAGTACCCGCCTCACCTGGTCCTCCGCTGCGACCAGCCGCCCGGTCGATCGATACACTGCCGCCAGCGACAGCCGGACCTCCGGCTGCGCGGGGTCGAGGTTCAATGCCTTCGTGACATTGGCGATGGCTTTCTCCATCAGCGCCTGGTCGTTCGTCACGACCGAGCGCCGCCGATACGCCTCGCCAAGCGCCGCAAACGCCAGCGAGAAACTGGAATCGCGTGCGGTCGCCTGCTCGAAGTGCGCAACCGCCGCGTCGAAGCCGGCCAGGTCGGGCCGGTCCAGCAGCTCGAGGCCGCGCCAGTACGAGTCGCGCGCCTGCACGTCCTCGGTCGGCACGCGTGCGAGGTTCTGTTGCTCTGCCGGGGTGACCCTGACACGCAGCGCGTCAAGCAGCGATTCGGCGAGCCGGTTCTGCATCGAAAACAGCTCTTCGTGGCTACCTTCTTCGCGGCCAGTCCACAGCAGCGGCCCGTCGAGGCTGGCCAGTGTTGCCTCGACGCGCAGCAGGTTGCCCGCCTGTTGAATGCTGCCGCGAACGAGCATCGTCACGCCGAGGTTGCGGGCGATCTCGGCGAGTGGGCGCGTTGCCGCGCCCGCGTCGAGCATGCTCGCTCGCGAGACGACGGAAACTGACGAGAGTCGCGCCAGCGACGTCGTCAAGCTGTCGGCAATTCCTACGCCGATATACGCCTTCGACTCGTCGCCGCTCAGATTCTCGAGCGGCAGTACCGCAATGACCGGCCGCTCGGCGGGGGCGGGGGCAGGGGCGGCGGCTGGAGCTATGACGCCCCCGGTGACACCGGGACGGTTGAGCAGCGGGAGGGCGGCGATGCCAATGAGAACGGCAGCGGCAAGCACCCATGGCGCGTACCGGAGCAAACGCTGTCGGCCAACAACCGGGGATTGGACCGTGCGCGAACGGGAGGCGCTGTGCGACGCAAGCGATTCTTCCAGCAGCAGGCGCCGAAGCTCCGTCTCCAGTTCGCCCGCCGTCGCAAAGCGATCGGTCGGCTTCCGCGCCATGGCGCGCGCGATCGCCGCGGAGATCTCCGGCGCGATGGTGCCGTCCACTTCGTGCGCCGTCCGTATGGGCGTCGTCGGATCGTCGCCCCTCAGCAGGTCGAAGATGTCGCGGTACGGCCGCTCGCCGGTCACCAGTTCGAACAGGATCACGCCCAGCGTGTAGATATCGGTACGTTCATCGACGCGATCGCCGAACAACTGTTCCGGCGACATGTATCCGGGCGTTCCAAGTACGTGGCCGGTGCTGGTCTCTGTTCGGGCGCGTCCCGGAAGCGTCGGCGCCGCGGTGTCGGTCCAGAGGAACTTGGCGAGACCGAAGTCGAGCACCTTGATGTGGCCGTCACCGGTCACCATGATGTTGGCCGGCTTGAGGTCGCGATGAACGATCCGTGCACCATGCGCGGCGCCAAGCGCGTTGGCGATCTCGATGCCGATCTCGAGCGCACGCGCCAGCGACGGGCGCCCGCGTGTGAGGAACGCGGACAGCGTCTCGCCGCGCACGTACTCCATCACGATGAACGGCTGGTCGCCGGCCTGGCCGACGTCGTGAATCGCGAGAATCCGCGGATGATTCAGGGCGGCGCTGGTCTGCGCCTCCTGCTGGAACCGCCGGAGGCGATCGGGGTCACCGGCAAATGCTGTCGGGAGCAGCTTGATGGCGACCGTGCGACCGAGCAGCGGATCGCGCGCGAGGTACACCTCGCCCATGCCGCCGGCGCCGAGCGGCGATTGGATCTCGTAACGACCGAGCGAGGTGCCGGCAATGAGCGCCACAGCTGACCAACCCCAGGACATCCCACGCACGGACCGCCCCAGCAGGCGCCAGTATATGCCCACGACCCCATTACCTGTTGGACCCGCGTGCCATGCTGTCGGCGGGTGCCTGGGTGATTGAGTCGGTCACCCCTTTTAACCTACGATCGCGACGGATTCCCGATGAAAACGAATGTCGCAACTCTAACTGTCGTGAGCATATTGCTCGGATTTGGAACGCCTCGGCCCGCAGGTGCCACGTCCATCGACTTCCTCGAGAGTGTTGACATAGTGTCGCAATTTGGCGAGACAACCGGCGGACCCGGCGAGACTGTTGCCATTTACTATGCGCAGACGTTCAAGGTCCCCATCGATGCGACCGCGGGTATCCTGACCTTCTTGCTGACAACTCCTACGGAATTTACGGGACCGGACGATACCGAATTTGCCGTCCTGGTAACCGACACGGATGCTTCTGGCCATCCTTCAACCGTTCTCTTTGAAACACCGGTACTGACGTTTCCATTTGGAGCTAGTGCGACGTACTTCGATATTGATCTGCAGGGACTGGCGCTGGCGAGCGACGTCACCTACGCATGGATTCTCGACAGCGTTATCGCTACTGATGGGAGCATTGGTTGGTCATCAGTCGGACTCTCCGTCAGCCCGTATAGCGGTGGAACCTTCTTAACCGCTTCGACGCAGACCTTTCCAGTTCTTGTTGGGACGCGCGAAGATCACTTCACCGGTGGCGTGCTCGGGCTGGACGGATGGGTTGCGGTCGACCACGACTTAGCCTTCCGTCTGACGTATACGCCGGTAGTTGCTGTGCCGGAACCGTTGTCACTACTGTTGGTCATGACCGCAATAGGAGTTCGAGCGGCAGGTCATGCCCGGCGACGCTACGACCGAACCTGAGATCGAGACGGGAGTGCTTACCGGACGGATCGGTCGCTGATTATAGCCGGCAAAAACGCCGGGTGGACTTGATCCGGTTTCGTGGACATCTTCCGAAAGGTGGATACGATGTCCGCAATGGCCGACTCACACAGCCGGCGTCCTCGCCGGCGCTTCACGAATGATTTCAAGGAGCAAGCGGTTCGCTTAG
>JBOGIQ010000005.1:0-60673 GCA_050742535.1 Vicinamibacterales bacterium
ACGTGGCTCGCCGGTGTCTCGTTCGACGCGACCAGCGCGATGCGGCTGCGCGCATCGGCCACACGGAAGATTCGCGTACCATCCATCGATCAACTGTTCAATACCTCGTCCGGCAACGCGGCACTCTGCTCTGAGCACGCTTACAGCGTCGACGCCGGCGCGGACTACCGCCTGGACGCCGTGTCGGAGGTGACCGTCTCGGCGTTCGCCACCGAGGCACGCGATTTCATCGAGCGCCTGTCTGGACTGCCCTTCGAGAACCAGGACACGTACCGGTTTCGCGGCGCGGAGGTCACTGTCCGCACGGCCCGGATTCCACGCCTCGATCTGCGCGGCGCCTACAGCTTCCTCGACTCCGACGCGCTGACCGCCACAGGTACGACGCCGCTGCAGACACGGCCGCGGCACCGCGGCAGCGTCGAGTGGCGATGGAATCCGCTCGCCGGTTCCACGGTCCGCGGTGCGGCGTACCGCAGCGGCACGCAGTTCTACGAATCCCGCGGCAGCGTGCCGATCCTGGCAGATGCCGGCAGCTTCACGCTCGTAGACGTCGGTTACATGCAGACGATCGCACGACGCTGGGACGTCGCGTTCGACGTGACGAATCTGTTCGACCACCTGTACGATCAGGCCTACGGACTGCCGCGCGAGGGACGCGCGGCACTGCTGACCGTACGGGCACGCGTGAACTGAGAACTTGAGGGACGCTGATGCTGCATGACCTTTTCGTCGTCCGCCAGGGTCTCCTCGGGGCGGCGCGATTGCCGTCGCTCGCCGGCTCGCGGGAGCGCGTCTCCCTGGCCGAGCTGCTGATCCTGCTGACGTGCGGCGCGGCCGGAGCCGCAGCGATCGGCGTGGTGAAGCTGTCCCTCGGAATCCCGGGACACTCCATCGTCCTCGCAGGGTTGCCGATGGCGCTGGGCGTATCGCTGGCGCCGCGCAGGCTGGCCGGCTCCGTGATGAGCGCCGGCGCGCTCGGCACCGCGTGGACGCTGACGGCGACGGGCGCGGCCTCCTATGGATCAGGATCGATCGTGAGCCTCTCGCTGCTCGGTCCAATGATGGACATCGCCCTCAGCTGGGCACGCACCGGCTGGCGCGTCTACGCGGCGCTGTTGCTGGCCGGCGTGGCGACCAACCTCCTGGCGCTCGGATCGCGCGCCGCGACGAAGGTGCTCGGCCTGGATACGGGGGCACGTCCCTTCGACACCTGGTGGCTGCAGGCGCTGATGACTTACCCATTGTCCGGCGCGATCGCCGGGCTCGTTGGCGCGCTCTTCTGGTTTCGTTTCAGCGACCAGGCGCCCAAGCCGCCGGCGTGACCTACATCGGCATCGACGACACGGACATCATCGGCAGTCCCGGCACGAACCAGCTGGCGCGCGCCATCGTCAGCCGGCTCGGCGCCGGCGGCAGGGGCGCGATCGTGTGCCGTCACCAGTTGTTCTTCGATGCACGCGTCCCGTATACGAGTCAGAACGGCTCCGCCTCCATCCAATTGCCACATGGCGAAGAGATCGCGCGCAACGAACTGATCGAAACGGTGCGCGACGTGATGCGCGCGTGGTATGTCGACGGCAGCGACCCTGGTCTCGCGGTCTCCAGGACGTCCTCGGCCCGGATGGCGGCGTTCGCGGCTCGCGCCAAAAGCGATCTGGTCAGCCAGTCCGACGCAGAGGCCGTTGCCGCCGAAGCCGGATGCCACCTCGAGGGCCTCGGCGGCTCGAACCAGGGCATCATCGGAGCGCTGGCGGCCGTTGCCCTCGCGGAAGGTGGCAACGACGGCCGCGTCGTTCACCTGCAACAGTGGCCGTGGCCCGATCCGTTCTTCGGGCCGCAATCCGTCGGCGACATTCTCGACCGCGGCGTCGAAGAAATCCGGACCGTGTCGGGATCGCCGTTCACCGGCAGTGCGATCGACGTCGGGAAGCACCTGCGCCCGAACTGGCGGGACCGGCGCGTCGTGCTGTTCGTCGAGCCGGTGACCGACGCACAACCCTGGCGCGCCCGGAAGCTCGATTAGGAGAGATTGATGACGATCGCGACTCTCGCCGTCTGGGCAGCTCTGGCGCTCGCGCAGCTACCGGCGAATGCCGGATCGATCCCGCCGGAAGTGAAGAAGGCATTCGAACAGGCCTATCCGCGCGCCACGATATCGGCAACCGTCCCGCAGCGCGAGGGAACCCGCTCGCTCTTCCGAATCGACAGCGTCGACGCCGGACGCCGCCGGGTGGTGCTCTATGACGCGAAAGGCGCTGTCGTCGAGGTATCGGAGCAGGTCGAGGAGCGCGAACTGCCCAAGCCGGTGCTTGCGGCAATCCGTTCGCACCGCCGCGCGATTTACGTCAGCGGGATGAAGGTCACCCGCGGCCGGAACGTCGAGTACCGGATCACGGTGAAAGGCTCCAGAAGGACGGCGATGGTCGCCAAACCCGACGGGACCGTCGTCAGCTTCGAGTAGCCGAGGTCGATCTACAGACGGAGCGTATAAACGATCTTCGCCGCCGCCCGGCCGTCGAGTGTCCGGAACGAGCGTCCCTCGGGGCGTTCGAACTCCTGCCAGTTCTGCGTGTAGACGAAGAACACGTCGTTGCCGGGCCGCTGGATCCAGCGGAACCGCATCTGCCAACCGAGCGCGCGGCTCACGTCGTCATATTGCAGGTTGTTCTGCAGCGACAACCAGGGGCTGACCTGGGTGTTCGCCGTGGCGCGAACCACCGTTGTGGCGAAATCTCCTTCGGCAAGCCGGAGGATATTCCGCTGGGTTTCGAAGCCGAGGGACAGGCCGGGCCGCGGGCGCACGCGCAGGTCGATCTGGTATTGGTCGTTCGTGCCGGAGAAGAACGTGCCGCGCGTCATTTCCGCGCCAACTGAGATTGGATAGCGATCCGACATCGAGCCGCCGATCTCATGACGCGTGAAGTTGTACGCCGCACCGGCTGGGAGCGTGACGCCGTCGGAGATCTCGAAGTCACGTTCGAGGCGTTCGTAGGTCGGATGAACCTCGTAGACGAACTCGCTGCCGTCCGCGAACACCACCGTCAGCGGCTTCAGCTGTTTCGTCTCGACGATCCGGCGGTTGTCCATGTCGTAGAGGACGTCCCAGTCGATCTCCACCTGCAGCGACTGCAGCCATGGATGCGCGCCGAACCGCCAGGTGTAGCCGACCTCCGGGTTGTAGCGGCGAATGCCGCGGCGCTGCAGAAAGCCGACGGCGGGGTCGTAGTTCTCCTGCAGCTCGCGGTAGGAAAAGTCGAAGTAGAACGGGTCGTTCGGAAAGGCAAGCCGCGAACCGCGGCCGATGTTGCCGCCCGTGTCGAGAGGATTCGTGGTCCACAGAAACCAGTTGCTCCACTCGATCGTCTTTCGGCCGAGGAAGCGCGACGTGCGCAGCACCGAATCGAGGCCGGCCGTCTGCAGCACCTCGGCACCGGCCAGCCGATCGTCGCGCCGCGTGTAGAGCATCCCGGCATACGATTCCTGGCCGATGCGCCGGCGCACGCGAAGAACACTGAAATCCGCTCCCGGCTGGACCTCCGTGTCGCGCGTCCGCACCTGCAGCGTGCCGACGTCGAACTGACCGGCCTGCCCCGTCAGCTTCGCGCCGAAATCGATCGCCTGCGGCTGGCCGTCGGCGAGGCCGATGCGCCTGCTGAAAAACGGGCGCACCGAATCGCCGATCTCGCGCGCGAAGTCGAAGTAGTTCGCGCCCTGCAGGAAGAAATCGCGCTTCTCCTCGAAGAACAACGGGAACTGCGTCAGGTTGACCTGCCGATCGTCGACTTCGGTTTCCGCGAAGTCGGTGTTGACGCTCAACGTGGCCCGCAGCGCCGGCGTGACGTTGTAGAGCACGTCAATCCCGACATCTCCCGTCGACACCTGTCCCGGCGCTCCGCGGCCCGGCGCGCGGGAGAGATTGCCGACGATGTACGGCTTGATGTCGAGGCCGAGCCCCTGCGACATGCCGGTGAGGCCGTCGAGACGGCCGGCGTTCGACATGTTGGCCACGCCTTCGTTGCGCAGGTGGCCCGTCCACACCGTCTCTTCGGCCTTGCGCCGGATCGTCCGCTGGAAGTTGATGCCCCAGGACGTCAGCGCCGGATCGAAGTTGAGCGTGCTGAACGGGATCTCCATCTCGACGCTCCATCCGTCCGCGCCGCGGCGCACACGAACCATCCAGATGCCGTCCCACGACTGATTCACCGCCGCGCCGAACACCCGCTGCGAGTCGTCGTTGCTGTTGCTGCTGGCCGAGACCAGCCCGTCGGCGAGCGCACCCAGCGGGTTGGTCTGGAAGAGATAGCCGTTGCGGCCGTCCCGGAACGTGTCGAGCGTCACGACGAAGCGATCGTCGGCGCCAAACGACTGATCGCGCTGCATTTGATTACCGAGGATGCCGCCCGGATCCGAGTCGTGCAGCGTGGCACCGACGATCAGCCGGTTGTCGTCGTAGAGCACGCGAACGTCGGTGCGTTCGGTCGCCGGAAGGCCGTTGTCGGGATCGCGTTGACGGAAACCGGTTGCGGCCCCGGCCGTCTGCCAGGCCGGCTCGTCGAGAACGCCGTCGATTCGGAGCGACGCAGACGAGGGGATGCGGGCTGCCCTGATCGTGGCCGTCGTCGAGGCAGGCTCCTGCGCCGACGCGTGCAGGGCGCAGGCGAGCAACCAGCCGAGGCCCGCCAGCACCCGCTGGAAGCGGCCCCTCACGACTGCGTCAGTTCGTCTTCGAGCCGGCCGACGAGCATGCCGAGCTCCTCGGACACGGCGCGCACCGTATCGGGCTGGCTCAAATCGACGCCGGCGCGTGCCAGGAGATTCATCGGATAGTCGCTGCCACCCGCCTCGAGCAGCGTGAGGTAGCGGCCGACCGCGTCACCCGAGCGGGCGCGATCCGTCGAGCGCAGGTCCTGCATCAGCCGCGCGGTCGAGGCAAAGCACGTGGCGTATTGATAGACGTAGTACGGGGTGCTGAAGAAGTGCGGGATGCGTGCCCAGGTCACCTGCGACAGCGGCTCCTCGTCGATGACGCCGCCGTAATAGTCACGGAGCAGCCCGGTGTAGATGGCGTTCAGGACGTCCGCGGTGACCGGCTGATCCTGCTCGACGAGCCGGTGCGCCTGCAGCTCGAAATCGGCAAACATCACCTGCGTGTAGAACGTGCTGGCGATGCTGTCGATCGCGTGCTGCAGGAGCACGGCGCGCTGGTCGCGGCTGCCGGCGCGTTCGAGCATGTAATCGAGGAACAGCGCCTCGCTCAGCGTCGACGGCACTTCGGCGACGAAGATGGTGTATCCGGCATAGACGAACGGCTGCGCCCGGTGCGACAGCAGCGTATGCATCGAGTGCCCCATCTCATGCGCGAGCGTGAACACGGCGTCGAGCGTCTCGTTGTAATTCAGCAGCATGTACGGGTGCGACCCGTACACCGGCGCGGAGTAGGCGCCGCTGCGCTTGCCGGCATTCTCGAAGACGTCGATCCATCGCCCGTCGAACGCCTCGCGGACGCGCCCCTGATACTCGTTCCCCAGCGGCGCCACCGAATCGGCGATCCACGACCCGACGTCGTCATACGGATAGCGGGCATCGTGCTCGACGAGTGGAACGAAGATGTCGAACAGCTGATAGCGGTCCAGGCCGAGGACGCGGCGGCGCAGCCGGTGATACCGCCGCAGCGGCTCGACGCTCTGTTTGGCGACGGCGATGAGGTTCTCGACGACCGACGTGGGAATGTTGTTGCCGTGGAGCGCCGCGTCCAGCGTGCTCTCGTAGCCGCGGGCGCGGGCGTGAAACCAGTCGCGCTGCAGGACGCCATTGTAGAGAGCGGCGTAGGTGTTCTGGCTGTCGGCATAGGCCTGGTGGAAGGCCCGGTACGCCGTCGCCCGGTCCTCCTGCCGGCGATTGGTTTCGAGGAGCGCCCGGTACTGCCCGTAGCTGAGCGTCACCCGCTCCCCTGTCGTCAGGGTGATCGCCGGGAACTTCATGTCCGCGGTGGTCAGCGCGGAATAGCTGTCATAGGGGACGCTGTTGAACCGGCCCGAATACGAGAGCAGCCGCTCCCCGGGCTCGTCGAGCACGTGCTCCTGTTCGTGAAACAGGCTTTCGATCGCAAACCGGTAGACGGCGAGCGCCTCGTTCCCGGTCATCCACGTCCGAATCGTGTCGAGCGGGATGGCCAGCAGTTCCGGGTTGAACCACGAGCTCGCCTGCTGCTGGCGGGCGAAGAGGATCTGCACCTGCTGCCGGCGCGCGTTGATGTCGTTGTCGCGCTGGTCCTGGTCGTAGTGGAGCGAGGCGTAGTACCAGACGCGATAGCTGAGCGCGCCCATCTCGTCCATCGCGGTGAACGCGGACAGCAGCGCCTCGGGCCCCTTCGCCAGCGTGCCGCGGAAGTGCGTGAAGGCGGTAATCGCGGCGTCGAGCGTCGCGTAGCTCTCGGACCAGGTGTTCCAGTCGGCGCAGATGGCGCTGAGATCCCACGTGTAACGGGCAGGGATGCCGTCGCGCGCGGGCAGGTTGCCGGGTTCGGGACGATAGGTCATCGAAGAAGGAATTCTCGCAGCGTGGCGTAATCAACTTGCATGGAAACGGAATGACGGGGCCGGCCGAGCGCTTCCTGGAGCGGGCGCGGCAGCGGTACGGAGCGTCCGATCGCCGGCTCCACGACCTCGCGGAACTTGCCCGGATGCGCCGTGGCGACGAACACGCCCTCCGCGTCGGGCTGGGTTTTCAGCGCATCCTGCACGGCCAGCCAGGCAATTGCGCTGTGAGGATCCAGCAAGTACTCGTGCCGCCGGTACACATTGCGGATTTCTTCCAGGACCTGGGTATCGGTGTAGGCGCGCCCCTCGATGTCCGCGCGGATCGCCTGGATGTCCCCACCATAGAGCGCGTGGATCCGTTCCCAGTTGCTCGGTGCGCCGACGTCCATCGCGTTCGCGACCGTGCGGCGCGACGCCTGCGGCTCATAGTCGCCTGTCCGGAGATACCGGGGGACGGTGTCGTTGACATTGGTGGCGGCAACGAACTTACGAACCGGAAGCCCGATTCGTTTCGCGATCAGCCCGGCGGTCAGATTTCCAAAATTCCCGCTGGGCACGGACACAACGGGGCCGGTCTGAAGACCGGTCCCTCCGGTACCGGTGTCGTCGACCTTCAGGTCGGCCCCTGACAGCCGCGCGAGGACGAAATAGTAGAAGACCTGCGGCAGCAGCCGGCCGAGATTGATTGAGTTGGCCGGGGTCAGCCAGACGTGCGTCCGGAGGTCATCGTCGGCGAACGCCTGCTTCACCAGCCGCTGGCAGTCGTCGAACGTCCCGCGCATGGCCAGCGCGGTGACGTTGTCGCCGAGCGACGCCATCTGCGCTTCCTGGACGTCGCTGACCTGCCCCTCCGGATACAGGACGAAGACGCGTGTGTCCGGCACACGGTGAAACGCCTGCGCGACGGCGCTGCCGGTGTCGCCGGAGGTGGCGACCAGAATCGTCAGCGGCGTTCCGTCCGTAAAGTGGTGCAGCAGCCGGGCCTGAACGCGCGCGCCGACGTCCTTGAACGCCATCGTCGGACCGTGAAAGAGCTCGAGCGCCCAGATGCGGTCGGTGACGCGGACCAGCGGGATGGGAAAGTCCAGCGCCGCCGTCACCAGCGGACGAAGAGCCTCCGGCGTAATCTCGTCGCGCAGCAGGTGCGCGCCAATCCGCGTGCCGATCTCGACGATGCCGGCGCCGCGCAGCGACTCGACGGTGCCCTGCGGCAGCGGATTCAGCCGCTCGGGCATGTAGAGACCGCCGTCGGGAGCCGTCCCGGCAAAGAGCGAGTCGATGAACGGAACCGGCGGTGATGCCCCGCGTGTGCTGACCCAGTTCATGGACGGTTGGTGGTTGGTGGTTGGTTGGTGGTTGGTGGTTCGTGGTTGGTGGTGGCGTCGCGGTCGAGCGGTTCGGGCCTGATCGGGATCGGGCGGCCCTGATCGTTCACCGCCACCAGCACCACCTCCGCCTCGGTCACCTTGACCACTTCACCGTGGCCTGTCATCCCCATCCGCGTCGGCGGCATACCCCACCGTTCGGCCTCGACGATCACCCGGATGGTCACCGAGGTGTGTCCCACCCGCACGAGCTCCGTGTAAAAACAGACGATATCGCCAACAAAGACCGGCTCATGAAACTCCACCTCGCGCATCGCCCTGGTCACGTAGCGGTGAGCGGCGATCGTCCGCGCCTCGATCGCCGACGCCAGGTCGATATGCGACAGGATCACGCCGCCGAAGATGGTGCCGTGCGCGTTGGTGTCCTTTGGCAGCAGGAGTACTTTGATGGCGGGAATCCGGGCAGCCGTCACAACCTTCAATTGTTCTTCAAACGTCGCCGGGAGGAAAGAGAGACGCGTCGCTTCCGCCTTCAGGCGGAAGAAAATTACGCGTCAGGGCAAGAAAATCCGTATCATCAATCAGCATGAGTACCGCGACGAACGGGCGCGCTGCCGCGCCGGCGACCACGGCCTCGACTTCACCGACGCGTGCGTGGAGCGTGCACGACGCGAGCGAGCTGTACGAGGTCTCGCGATGGGGGAACGGCTACTTCTCGGTGAACGCGTCCGGCCACCTGGAGGTCCACCCGACCAAGGACCCGCAGCGCGCCATCGATCTGAAGCAGCTCGTCGACCGGCTGCAGCTCCGCGGCATCGGCCTCCCCGTCCTCGTCCGGTTCACCGACATCCTCAAGCACCGCCTCGGCGAGATCTACGGCGCCTTCCAGTCCGCCATCGCCCAGAACGGCTACCAGGGCCGCTACCACTGCGTGTACCCAATCAAAGTCAACCAGCAGCGGCAGGTGGTCGAAGAGGTGCTCAATTTCGGCAAGCCGTATCATTTCGGCCTGGAAGCCGGCTCGAAGCCCGAGCTGCTGGCGGTTGTCGCCCTGGCGGACAACTCAACCCCGATCATCTGCAACGGGTTCAAGGACGCCGAGTACATCGAGATGGCGATGCTGGCGCAGAAGATCGGCCGCAACATCATCCCGGTCATCGAGAAGTACACGGAGCTGGGGCTGATTCTCGAGACGGCCGAAAAGGTCGGCGTCCGGCCGCAGATCGGGATGCGCGTGAAGCTGGCGTCGCGCGGCAGCGGCCGCTGGCAGTCGTCAGGCGGCTACCGATCCAAGTTCGGGCTGACGGTCACCGAAATCATGCGCGGGCTCGAGGAGCTGAAGAGCCGCGGCATGCAGGACTGCCTGAAGCTTCTCCACTTCCATCTTGGCAGCCAGATCACCAACATCCGCATCGTCAAGGGCGCGCTGAACGAGGCGGCCAGGGTCTACACCGAGCTGGCAAAGCTCGGCGCCGGATTGCAGTATCTGGACGTCGGCGGCGGACTGGGCGTGGACTACGACGGCTCGCAGACCAACTTCGAGTCGAGCATGAACTACACGCTCCAGGAGTACGCGAACGACGTGATCTATCACGTCCAGACGGTCTGCGACGAGGCCAACGTGCCGCACCCGAACATCGTGTCGGAGAGCGGCCGCGCCGTCGTGGCCTATCACAGCGTGCTCGTCTTCAACGTGCTCGGCGTGTCGGGGTTTGGCGAGGACAAGGTCCCGACCAGCGCCAATTCCGAATGGGAGCAGCCGCTGGCGGATCTGGTCGAAACGTACAACAACGTCACGTCAAGAAACGCGCTCGAAGCGTTCCACGACGCCCAGCAGGCGATGGACATGTCGCTCAGCCTGTTCAACACCGGCTACCTGCCGCTCGAGCAGCGCAGCCTGGCCGAGAACCTGTTCTGGGCGATTCTGCTGAAGCTGCGGCGCATCGTGTCGACGCTCGAGGAGGTGCCGGAGGACCTGCAGACGCTCGACGAACAGCTGTCGGACACCTATTTCTGCAACTTCTCGCTCTTCCAGTCGATCCCCGACAGCTGGGCCATCAAGCAGCTGTTCCCGGTGATGCCCATTCACCGGCTCAACGAGAAGCCGGGGGTGCACGCCGTCCTCGGCGACATCACCTGCGACTCGGACGGCAAGCTGGATCGATTCGTGGACCGCCGCGACGTCAAGAAGACACTGCCGCTGCACAGCGTCGGCGACGACGCCTATTACCTCGGCGTGTTCCTGGTGGGCGCGTATCAGGAGATCCTCGGCGACCTCCACAACCTGTTCGGCGACACGCACGCGGTCCACGTCAGCCTGGACGAGAACGGCGGCCGCCTCGACACGCTGATCAAGGGCGACACCGTGCGCGAGGTGCTGGACTACGTCGAGTTCGACGCGGAGATGCTGCTCGGCAAGCTCCGCACGGACGTGGAGACGGCCGTCCGCGACGGGCGCATCGGCTACGAGGGCGCCGGCCAGCTGCTGCGCTTCTACGAAGACGGCTTGCACGGGTACACGTATCTGGAGGGGTGAGTGACTGTGGCGCGGACCCCACGATCACCATCGACATAGCCCTCGTCCAGGCCCTCCTTCTCGAGCAACATCCCGATCTCGCCCATCTGCCGCTGACGGTGGTCGGCGAGGGGTGGGACAACGCGGTGTTCCGGCTCGGCGACGAGCTTGCCATCCGCCTCCCCAGACGATCCGCAACGGCCGCGCTCATGGAGAACGAGCAGCGCTGGCTCCCTGAGCTGGCGCGCCGGCTGCCGCTTCCGGTGCCGACGCCAGTCCGCATCGGCCGTCCGGGATCGGGATTCCCGTGGGCGTGGTCGATTGTGCGCTGGTTTCCGGGAATGGCGTCCTTTGCGGCGCCCCCCTTCGATCAGCGCGCGGTTGCGATTGCGCTTGGAGGCTTTCTTCGAGCCCTGCACCAGCCGGCGCCGGCCGACGCGCCGCGGAATCCCTGGCGAAGCATCCCGCTCGACGCGAGGACCGCGCGGCTGCATGAACACCTCGATCAGCTCCACGATACCGTCAACCGCGAACGCATCCTGGCACTGTGGGATCGTCTCGTCGTGACGCCGCGGTGGCCCGGGCCGCCGGTGTGGATCCACGGCGATCTGCATCCGGGCAATCTGCTGATCCACGACAGCGCGTTATCCGCGGTCATCGACTTCGGCGACATCACGTGCGGCGACCCGGCAACCGACCTCTCGGTGATGTGGATGCTGCTGCCGCCGGACCATCGTGAAGCACTGTTCGAGGCGGCGGGCCGCAACCGGTCGAACGCGCTGGACGACCAGGTGTGGAAACGCGCCCGCGGCTGGGCGCTGGCGATCGGCGTGGCCGTCGTTGCGCTCGGCCAGCACGGCAACCCGCTGGAGGAGTTAGGGAAGAACACGATCGCGCGTGCGTTAGCGGGCGGCCCTGAGTAGCGGATACAGGTCGTAGGCCGACACCGAGTTGGCAAACAGAAATGGCACGAAGACCGTTCCCGCCTGCACCAGCTGCACGATCGTCGGATTGAGACCGATATCAGCGCCGGCTTGGTCGAATAGCATCAGCGTCGTGACCGTGCCGTCGCTTCCGACGTGAAGCAGGCGCCGCCCGATCACGTCGGTCACGAAGTAGGCGCCTTTCCCGTTCCGCGGTGTGATCCAGCCGTAATCCGCCGGCTCGATCCCGTCGATTCCACCGACGTTCTCCGTCGTCAGCTGCGTCCGCTGCTTCGTCTTCAGGTCGAACGCCAGCAGCCTGCCGCCTGCCGGCGGACGGCCGATCGTCCCCACAATCAGGCGATCGCCATCCACGAGCAGTCCGTTCGGCTGGTCGCCGACGTCCGCGCCTTCAACAAAGACCGACGACTTCCCGTCCTTGACCATGTAGATCCGCGACTGGTTGGAATCGCTGACGTAGATCGTGCCGTCGGCCGAAGCGGCGAGGTCGTTGAGGAACTGCGCGCCGTCGACCTTTACGCGTCCGGCAAGACGGCTGCCGCCGACCACCAGTTCGAAGCCGACCACTTCGTCGATATCCGCGACCCAGATCGTGTTTCCTACGCTGCGAATCCCTTTCGGCGCGTGGAGTCCAGTGGCCCACTTTTCACCGATGACTTTGCCGCCCTGGGCGATGCGGGTCAGATAGCCGTTGCCGTCCTTCTCGAGAATCTGGCCGTTGATGTTGGAAACGAAGATCGAGTTGGACCGCTGATGGTAGTAGGCGCTTTCAGGTGACGCGAGGCCGGTGGTCACGGTCCACAGCGGCTTCGAGACCACGACACGCGGTTGGGATACCGGCGGCACTTGAGCCACAAGCACCGATCCCGCCGCAACCGACAGCAGAAGAATCTTCATGACACGTCAGGGTTGCAGCATCGTATTACCGCCGTGTTACGCCAGCGTCAACGTCTGATTTGGGCCGGAGGCCCCGGCAGCCGGAAAGCCGAGACGGAATTGCCAAAGACGAACGGCACCACGATCACGGGCTGATAGGACAAGGCAGTTGGATGCGTGACTGTCTGTAGGATGTAGCCGAAATCAGCGCCGGCCTGATCACATGTCATCAGCGTCTGCACCTGCCCGTTGCGAGTCACGCTGAGCAGCCGGCTGCGGAGCACATCGGTCACCAGCAGGCTTCCGTTTTCCCACCGTTCGATACCATCGATGCCGCTGACGGCGTCCGTCGTCAGCTGCGTGCGCTGCTTCGTTTTCAGGTCGAAGGCGACCAACTTCCCGCCGGCAGGACCGCGGCCGATCGTTCCGAGGATCAGTCGATCGCGATCGACGAGCAGGCTGTTTGGCTGCTCACCAGCGTCGGCAACCTCGACGAACACCGACGACTTCCCGTCCCTGATCCCTGATCCCTGATCCCTGATCCCCTTGGGCCTGGGCCCTGATTCCTGGGGCCTGCTCTTCTCAGACCTTCACCACCCGTGGCCGGCTGTCGTAGAACCTGCGGCAGGCGCGCTGGAACCGCTCGTTCAGCGGCGCGGCGACTTCAGCCGGCAGCGGGCCGAACCGCGCCCACTGGGCCTGGGCGTTGCGGACTTCCTGTTCAGCGGCGCGCCAACGCGACTCGTCGGTGTCGGCGCTCTTGCCGCCGGTCATGGTGTTGGTGGCGAGGCGCTCGCGCCATCGCTGCGCCAGCAGTTCGGCCGGCGACAACTGCGCCTGCGATCGTGCGGAGTCCGGAGTCAGTTCCTCGACCCGGGCAACGAGCTTCTCCATCCGCTTGCGCGTCGTGTCGGGATCGAGATCCGTGCCGGTGAACGCGGACGGCCACGCGGCAACGAGGCGGCCGAGCGTCTGGTGATAGCGGGCCGCCAGATCCTGCTGCAGGCCGCGCGGCAGCTCCGGCGCCTGCTGCCAGCGGACGCGCGCGTCCTGAATCGTCTTGTAGAGATGCTCCGGCGGCTCCGTGGGCCCGCCTTCGTACGGCAGCAGCCCTTCGAGCTCGCGAATCACCTCGTCGCGCGCTTTCGCCTTCTCCTGGAGCTCCAGCGAATCGCGGTGCTTGTAGCGCTCGAAGAAGCGATCGCACGCGTCGCGGAAGCGCTGCCAGACGATCTCGGACTTTGCCTTGCGAACGGGGCCGATCGTCTTCCACTCCGCCTGCAGTTTCTTGAGCGTGGCGGAGGCCGCGTTCCAGTCGGTTGATTCGGCCAGCGCCTCCGCCTGCGCGCACAACGCTTCCTTGCGCGCCAGGTTCGACGCCCATTCGTCCTTGCGCCGTTTCAGATCCTCCTGCCGGCGGGTGAAGAAGCGATCGCAGGCGGAGCGGAACCGCTCCCAGATCGCCTTTTCCTGACCGCGGCTGACGGGGCCGATGGTCTTCCACTCGGCCTGAAGCGCCTGCATCTGCGCCGCCGTCTTGACCCAGTCGCTCGAAGGAGCCAGCGCCTCGGCGCGTTCCACCAGCGCCTGCTTCTTGACCAGATTGGCCGAGCGCTCGGCGTTCTGCGCGGCGAAATGCGCGGCCGTGCGGTTGAAGATCTCGTCCTGCGCGGCCTTGAAGCGCCGCCACATCGCCTCGCCCTGCGTCCGCGGCGCCAGCGCGACTTCCTTCCAGCGCCCCTGCAGCTCACGCATGCGCCGGCTGGCGGTGTCGGGATTCTCCTCGGTCTTGAGCGTCTCCATCTCGCGACAGAGCTCTTCCTGCACCTGGAGATTGGCCCAGCGCTGCCACTCGTCGGCATCGCGCAGTTCCTGGACGCGCGGCGCGATCATCGCCCGCGCGTGTTCCAGCCGCGCGTGCAGCTCCTGCCGATCCTTTTTCGACGGCAGGGCGACGCGCTGTTCGAGCGCGGTCCGGATGTCGCGTAAGGCACGGTCCCCGGCCTTCAGCGTGACCTGCTCCGCTGCCGCCAGGGTCTCCAGCTGCCGGCACAGCTGCTGCAGCCGGCGAAGGTTGTCCTGCTCCTGTTTGTCCCGGACGTGCTGGTGCTCGTGCTCTTTCTCCTCGAGCGCGGTGACGGCGCGCTCGAGGCGCTCCGCCGCCGTCGGGTTCGCCGCCGCATGCTCGCGCAGCACGTCGGCATCGCGCCGCAGGCCGCGCCATCGCGCGATGATCTCTTCAGCGGATTGTCCCGACGCGACGAGCTGCTCCAGCTCGGTCGCCAGCGTCTCGAGCCGGCCCGCCGCGGCGGCCGCCAGCAACCGGCGGCGCTCGCGGTCTTCGAACGAGCGCGACGCGTCCTGGAACCGGCGGTTCAGCGAGGCGGCGTATTCCGACGGCATCGGCGGCAGCGCGTCCCACTGCACGCGCAGCTCGGCGATCCGATCCGCCGCCCCCTCGCCGTCCAGCTCCTCGATCTCGCGGACGATGGCGAGGCGATCGGCCTGCTCCTGAGCGATCGCGCGGGCGCGCTCCTCGTCCGCGGCGCGCTCCTGCTGCCGCTCGGCGATCGCTTCGCGCGCGGCCTCGCTCGCGCTCTCGAACTGCTGCGCCAGCCCGGTTTCGATGTCGACGTCGGCACCCAGCTCCGCCCATTCGAGGCGCACGTCGGCGAGCGCCCGCGCCGCCTCGTCCGGATCGGCGATTGCCACGACGGATTCGGCGCGATGCAGCAGCTGCCGCGCTCGCTGCGCATCTTCGGCCGACATGCGCACCGCTGGTGCCGTCTGCGGCTGCGCCGCCTCGTCGAGCTGACGCACCTTGGTCTTGGCGCGCCGGCCGGCCACCTTGTTCCTGGCGCCCCTGGCCACCGCCGACAGCGCCTCCGCTGTCTCGATCCGTTCCAGGGCGGCGACGGCCGTGTCGGTGTGTTCCGACTTCAACGCCACGTTCAGGAGCTCCGCGGGATCCGAGACGCGCGCCAGCGCGCGGAGCCGCGTCTGCGCGTCAGCGGCATGCCGGCTGATCGAACCGAGCGCCTTGCCGTCGTCTATCAAATCGATGATGGCGGCGCGAATCGCCGGGTCGCGATTTTCGCGGGCGGCGACAACGATTTCCCGCGTCCGGCCGAGCGACAGCAGGTGACGCACCGCATCGACCGCGCGTGACGCCTCGTCCGCCTCGGCAGCCAGTCCCGCAAGGCCGCGGACGGCATCCGCCCGAACGTCCTCGTCCGGGTCGGTACGCGCCAGGTCGGCCAGCAGCGGGAGCTCGTCGATCCGATTGACCGCGGCCCGGCGCACGCGGGCGTCGGCATCCTCACGCGCCAGGGCGCGCAGGGCTTCGGCGTCCTCCGGGCCGAGCTCGTAGACCGCGGCCGCGCGGACGGCGGGATCGGCGTGCTTCCATCGTGGCTGGGGACGAAGCTTTTCGAGAATTCCCATGGAGAGTCTTGTCGCTGCAGGATGCGAGGCGGCGTTACGCGAATGCAACGTCCGGACCGCGTCGCGCAGACCCACTAGTCTACACTGGGGCACGAAGGCACGAAGGAGTTCCGAAGGTCACGAGGACGGCCCGGGGATCGCGATCCACGTCGCCGTATACCTGAGATCCAAAATCTTCGTGACCGTCGTGCAAACCCATGTCACGTCATACCGGGTTCCACACCTCCCGCTCCACCCGGGCCGCGCGCCGGCGTGGCTGTTTTCGCGCATGACACGGCTCGCCCGGGAAGTGGCGATCCACGTCGTCGCCGATCAGGGGCCGTCGGAACTGCTGCGGCGGCTGTCCGACCCCTTCTGGTTTCAGGCGTTCGGCTGCGTCCTTCGGGTTCGACTGGCATTCGAGCGGGGTGACGACCACCGTGACCGGCGCGCTCAAGGAGGGGCTGAAGGGGCTCGAGCATGAGCTCGGTGTCTTCGCGCAGGGCGGCAAAGGCGCCACATCGCGGAAGACCCCGGCGGAGATCACGGAACGCTGCGACCTCTCGGCGTCGCTGACGAGCTTCGTGAACGAACCGCACGAGGCCATCTGCTCCGACCCGCGCGGCGACACGTTTAACTGGTTTCCGCCGAAGGACGCCGGCCAGCACGCGAGATCCCGCGCGCTTTGCGTTCGCGCATGGCGGCAAGGACGGAATCCCGTTTCCCGTCGATCGCGCACGCCACCGAGCGGGTACAAAACGAAGGGCCGGCATAAACCGGCCCTCCCGATGAAAGGCCGACCTGAAGGTCGGCCTCTACTTCACTACTTCACGAAGAGCATTTCGCGATACGTCGGCAGCGGCCAGATCTCGTGCGGCGTCAGCACTTCGATCTCGTCGCCCGTCTCGCGCAACTTCTCCATCGCCGGCACCACCTTGTCGCGCATGTACTTGGCGTGCTTCTCGGCCGAGCCATTGCTGTGGTCGAGCGCCTTCGCCAGCGCGTCGGTCTGCGTCTTCAGCTTGTCGACGAGCTTGGTGTACTGCGACAGCAGCTTCTTGCCCTGCACCGAGGTGCTGCCGCCGGCCTTGACGGCCGCCACGCTCTGACCGATGTGCCGCTGGTACTCCAACGCGGCCGGCAGGATGTAGCGGTTGGCGATCAACACCATCAGCTGGCCCTCGACGTTGATCGTCTTGTTGTAGTTCTCGAGGAAGATCTCGTAGCGCGCATGCACCTCGCGCTCGTTGAGGATCTTGAACTTCTCGAGCAGCTTGATCGAGGCGGGCTTGACCAGCTCGGGCAGCGCGTCGACGGTGTTCTTGTGGTTGAGGAGCTTGCGCTTGGCCGCCTCCTTCTCCCACGACGCCGCGTAGTTGTTGCCGTTGAAGATGATCCGCTTGTGCTCCTTGATGATCTTCGTCAGCAGCTTGGCGACCGCCTTGTTCAGATCCTCGCCCTTGGCGGTTGCGGCCTCGAGCTCGTTGGCGATGCCCTCGAGCGAATCGGCCATCGCCGCGTTGAGGATCATGTTCGGCCAGGCGATGTTCTGCGACGAGCCGACGGCGCGGAACTCGAACTTGTTGCCGGTGAACGCGAACGGGCTGGTGCGGTTGCGGTCGCCGGCGTCGCGCGGCAGCTTCGGCAGCACCGAGGCGCCGCTGTCGAGCGTGCCGCCCTGGATGGTCGATTTCGCCGATCCCTTCTCGATCTGCGAGAAGATGTCCGTCAGCATGTCGCCGAGGAAAATCGAGATGATGGCCGGCGGCGCTTCGTTGGCGCCGAGCCGGTGATCGTTGCCCGCGTGCGCGATGCTCGCGCGCAGCAGCCCCTGCCACTTGTCGACGGCGCGGATCACCGCGGCGCAGAAAACCAGGAACTGCACGTTCTCGTGCGGCGTGGCGCCGGGGCCGAGCAGGTTGCTGCCGAACTCGTCGGAGAGCGACCAGTTGTTGTGTTTGCCGGACCCGTTGACACCGGCGAACGGCTTCTCGTGCAGCAGGCACGCGAGGCCGTACTTCGGTGCCATCTTCTTCAGCGTCTCCATGATCATCATCTGGTGATCGGCGGCGACGTTGGCGTTCTCGAAGACCGGCGCGATCTCGTACTGGCTCGGCGCCACCTCGTTGTGCCGCGTCTTGACCGGCACACCGACCTTGAACAACTCGAGCTCGGCGTCCGCCATCAGCGCCAGCACGCGCTCCGGGATCGAACCGAAGTACTGATCCTCCAGCTCCTGCCCCTTCGGCGGCTTGGCCCCGAACAGCGTCCGGCCGGCGTTGATCAGGTCGGGGCGCGCGAAGTAGAAGTTACGGTCGATCAGGAAGTATTCCTGCTCGGCGCCGCACGTCGAGAAGACACGCTCGGCCGACGAGCCGAACAGCTTCAGCACGCGCACCGCCTGCTTCGACACCGCGTCCATCGACCGCAGCAGCGGCGTCTTCTTGTCCAGCGCTTCGCCGGTCCAGCTGACGAAGGCGGTCGGGATGACGAGCGTGACGCTGTTGCCGTTGTAGAGCAGCCACGGCGGGCTGGTCGGATCCCAGGCGGTATAGCCGCGCGCTTCGAACGTGCTGCGCATGCCGCCCGACGGGAAGCTCGAGGCGTCGGGCTCGCCCTGAATCAGCTCCTTGCCGCGGAACTCGGCGATCGCCGTGCCCTCGGCCGTCGGCGCCAGAAACGAGTCGTGCTTTTCCGCCGTGATGCCGGTCAGCGGCTGAAACCAGTGGGTGTAGTGCGTCGCCCCGTGCTCGACCGCCCAGTCCTTCAGCGCGGTGGCGACGGCGTCGGCCGTGGCTCCATCGAGCGGCTCACCGCGGGTGATCGTCGCCCGCAGCGCGCGATACGCCGGCTTGGGCAACCGCTCCTGCTGCAGCTTGTCGTTGAACACGAGGCTGCCGAACACGTCGGCGGCCCTGACGGCGGGCGTTGTCGATGTGCGGTCGTTGAGCGACCAGTCGCGAATGCTTTTGGCGGCCTCGGACAATGCGGCAGAACCCATGGAATGACATGTCCTTTCTGATAACACGAAGGCCACGAAGTGAGCGAAGACCACGAAGCGCCCGGTGGCGCGTCGTGTCGCTTGCTTCGTGCCCTTCGATTTCTTCGTGTCTTCGTGAGTTTGCCCGACGGGTCGGGCGCAGGAACGTGCGCGTGGACCGTTCCGGATACCAGCGGAATTATCCGTTAGCACGCGGCGCGGCTGCAAGATTCGGCGCAAGACATAAATGTCGTAACGCACAAATTCCGTGACGTATTCGTTAGATCGGCTCCTTCCGCGGACTTCGGGCGTAGGCTGTCTGCAGAATGTGAGGTGTCTCGATGGCGGACGACTTCCCCAAGGCGCCCAAGGACTTCTTCGACTTCGCGAAGAAGCATCAGGCCGAAATGGTCGACCTCAAGTTCGTCGACATGCTCGGGTCCTGGCAGCACTGTTCGTTCCCGATTGAACATTTGAGCGAAGGCACGTTCGAGGAGGGCCTCGGCTTCGACGGCTCCTCCATTCGCGGCTGGATGGGCATTCACGAATCCGACATGATGGCGGTCCCCGTCGCCGACACGGCCCGCCTCGATCCGTTCTTCGCCAGGCCGACGGTGAGTGTCATCGCCAACGTGGTCGATCCGATCTCGCGCCAGGAGTTCTCGCGCGATCCGCGGCACGTCGCCCGCAAGGCGGAGCAGTTTCTGAAGACCTCCGGCATCGCCGAGACCTGCTACATCGGACCCGAACCGGAGTTCTTCATCTTCGATGAGGTCCGCTACGAGCAGAACCAGCATCGCGGCTACTACCAGATCGATTCCGTCGAAGGCGCCTGGAATACCGGGCGCATCGAGGAGCCGAATCTCGGCTACAAGCCGAGCTTCAAGGGCGGTTACTTCCCGGTCAGCCCGACCGACACCTTCCACGATCTGCGCGGCGAGATGGTCTACGAAATGCGCAAGATCGGCATCGTCGTTGAAGCCCACCATCACGAGGTCGCCACCGCCGGGCAGGCGGAGATCGACATGCAGTTTCAGCCGCTGCTGAAAATGGCCGATCAGTTCATGTGGTACAAGTACATCTGCAAGAACGTCGCGCGCCGCCACGGCAAGACCGTGACGTTCATGCCGAAGCCGATTTTCGAGGACAACGGCAGCGGCATGCATACGCACACGTCGCTCTGGAAGGGGAATACGCCGCTGTTCGCGGGCGACGGCTACGCTGGCCTCAGTCAGATCGGGTTATGGGCGGCGGGCGGCCTGCTGAAGCATGCCCCGGCGATCCTGGCCTTCGCCGCGCCCACCACCAACTCCTACCGGCGACTCGTGCCGGGGTTCGAGGCGCCCGTCAACCTGGCGCTCTCCGCGCGCAACCGATCGGCGTCAATCCGCATCCCGATGTACTCGAAGAGCCCGAAGTCGAAGCGTCTGGAATTCCGTTGTCCGGATCCGAGCTGCAACGGCTACCTGGCGTGGTCGGCCATGCTGATGGCGATGATCGATGGCATTGATAACAAGGTCGACCCGGGCGCGCCGCTCGACCGCGATATCTATGAGATGACGCGCCACGAGATGAACGAGATGGGCGTCCGAACGACCCCGGGCTCGCTCGAAGAGGCCGTCAGCGCGCTCGAGGCCGACCACGCGTTTCTGCTGCGCGGCGATGTGTTTACGGAGGATCTCGTGCAAACGTGGATCGACTGGAAACGAACCAAGGAACTCGATCCGATTCGTTTGCGGCCGCATCCACACGAGTTCTATCTTTATTACGACAATTGATGGACTGGTGGCTGTGGGGCAGGTTCCGCCGAAGCCTGGATCCAGCGGAGGCGGACCTGCCGATAAAATGAGCTTCTATTGGAATACCTAATCAAGCAGTACCCCCTGGAATCCGGCGCGCTCGAAATTCAGTACATCGAAGAATTTTTCGGGGAGTTTCCCCGCAAGAAGACCGCGCGGGAAATCGTCGCCCGCCTCAAGGATCGCGAATTCCTGATCCTCATCGCCGAGGCGCCGCTGCCCGACGATCCGGGCATGGTGGCGCCCGTGTCGTTCAAGGTCGTACACGAGATCCGCGCCGACGAAACGGAGCCCAAGCTGGTCGACCTGGTCGGCCGGCTCGACGGCGCCGTCCGGTTCCAGGGGCGCAAGGTGCTCTACAGCTGGATTGGAGGCACGCGCCGCGACTGGCGCGGCCAGGGACACTTCCGCGCACTGACCGAGGAATCGGAAGCGTGGGCCCACTCGTCCGGCTTCAACGAGGTGGTCGTCAAGACGAAGAATCGCTTCTACGACATGCGCGGCACACTCGATCAGCTCGAATTCAACGTCGTCAAGTACGAGCCGAACCGCGCGGACAATCGCGAGTCGAAGGTCTATCTGAGCAAGCCGCTGTCGTCCGATGTCGTCCGTGCCCACACCAGCACGCGAACGGTCGTTTACGCGGATTAGTTTTCTGTCGGACGCTTGACGGATTCCACGACCAGCACCGCCACCTGCGTACGCCGGGATTCGAGCTTCAATCCAAGCTGTTCTTCGAGCGCCACGAGGATCGGCGGCACGTTCGCCCCGGCCGCCAGATCGGTCGATGGGCTCGGAGGCTGCGGCGCAAAGGTGTACTCGATGTCGAAGAGTCCGTCGAGACCCGTTCGATCGACCACTGGGCGGCCCACTTGTCCCTGCAGCAAGGTCGCGAAATCCGCCATCGTCACACCTGACCGCCGCACGCGGATTCTGGAGCCTGGCGTCCCGTCCGACGACGTTGTGAGAAAACTGATCGTGACAACCTGGCCGCACGGCGGCCATCCATCTTTGGCTATCGCTATGAGTTCTTCGCGGGTCATGACTCTGGCTCCGGCGCTGCAGTTCGCCTGTGTCGGGCGAATCTGCGGGCCGAGCCGCCGATCACTGCGCGCGTGCATCAAGACGTACGCCGACAGCTCCCGCGTGTCCGTTCGTCCCTTCAACTGGAACCGCTCCGCGAGGAGCGTGCGCAGCATCGGCATCAGCGCGTCCGGGCTGCGTGGCGCTGGTTCGGCCCGTGCGTCGATGTCGAAACGCTCGCCCACTGTCCACTCCGGCGCATCAATCAGCTGCGAGTCGTGCAACCCGTACGCGCGCAGAATCAACGTCCGCAGGGGCGTGTTCGTGGCGATCAGCTGCCCGTTCGCCCGCGGGCTGAACGACGTGTTGCCGCCGTCAACGTTGCGCCGGACGGAGGCCACTGCGAACGCCGGCTGCTGGCCGGCCGTGCCCGCGGCCAGCGCGAGCATGACGATGACCGGAATCAGATGCCTGGAATGCATTCAGGCCCTCAACTACACCACGAGCACGATTTTCCCAACGTGCTCACTTGACTCCATCAACTTGTGGGCAGCAGCCGCTTCGGCGAGGGGAAACGTTCGATAGACGACGGGCGAGACGGCGCCACGCTCGAGGAGCGGCCAGACCTCGCGCCGCAGTGATTCGGCGATCGCGCCCTTCTCCGACACGGTGCGAGGACGCAGCGCGGAACCGGTGATCGTCAGCCGTCGGCCCAGGATTCGTCGGAGGTCTACGGTCGCGAGCGGCTCTCCTTCCATGAACCCGATCACGACGAGCCGGCCGTCCATGGCCAGCGCCGCCAGGTTGCGGTTCACGTACGACCCGCCGACGATGTCGAGGATCAGGTTGACGCCGTGGCCGCCTGTCAGTTCGCGGGCGATCGCCGCGAAGTCCTCCGTCCGATAGTCGATTGCCCGTTCGGCGCCGAGCCGCTCGCAGGCGCGGCACTTCTCCGGCGATCCGGCGGTCGTGAACACGCGCGCGCCGCGCGCGGCAGCCAGCTGAATGGCGGTCGTACCGATGCCGCTCGAACCGCCGTGAAACAGCGCGGTCTCGCCGGCCTGCAGGCGGCCGCGATCGAATACGTTCGTCCACACCGTAAAGAACGTTTCGGGTATCGCAGCCGCGGCAACCAGGTCGAGCGGTGCGGGCACGGGCAGACACTGCACTGCGGGCGCCACGCACTTCGTGGCGTATCCACCGCCCGACACCAGCGCACACACCCTGTCGCCGACGCGCAGGCCACCGACGCCCTCGCCGAGCAGTTCGATCGTGCCGGCAACCTCCAACCCGGGAAGGTCGCTCGCTCCCGGCGGCGGCGGGTAGAGCCCCTGCCGCTGCATCACGTCCGGACGATTGACCCCGGCGGCCGCCACGGCAATCAGCACCTCTCCCGGACCCGGCGCCGGATCCGGCCGCTCGACGGGTGTCAAGACTTCAGGTGGACCGGGCGAGGTGATTTCGATGCAGATCATGTCGAAGGCCGATGTAAGCGATGAAAGGCCGACGTGAACGTCGGCCTCTACCGGACGAGAGACGATGGTAACCGTGGCGACGAGATCAGATCCTCGAACAGCTCCCAGCGCCGCCCGGGGTCGGCATCCGTGCCGCCCTGCGACTCGATCCAGCGCGCCACCAGGTCCGTGCCGACGGTGTAGTTGATGACGTAGCTGCGGTACTGGTCGATGAACCTCACACGCTGCTCGGCCCGGGCGCGCGAGTGCAGCGCGTAGGTCTCGAGCCACCGTATCGCCCCCTCCGCATCGAGCTGTCCGTCGAGGTATCGCCGTGCCGCTTCGTCGCCTGCCGGTCCCAGCCGCTCCACCAGATCAACGATGTCGTAGTAGCGGGCGGCCATCGACGGGTCGAGCCCCGCGGCTGGAAACACGACGCTTCGCGCAAAGGCCACGCGATCAAGTCCGGGAAAGGCGACGTGCACCCCGTAGTCGCCGGTGCCTTCAGCGATCAGCGATTGCGGGGTGAACAGCGGGTAGACCGAGAACTCCCGCCAGCCGCGGCCGCGCACGAGGTTTTTCTCCAGAAGCACGTTATAGGCGTGATGACCCGGATACCCCTCGTGACACGCCAGAACAACTGCCCAGTCCGCATGGATGGGCAGGTCGGTGTTCACCTGGATCACGCTCCGGTAGCCGCCCTGATACCAGTTGTAAGCGCTCCACGTCTTGCCGGTGACGTACTCGACGGTGAAGTTTTCTTCGTCGGGCAGCCTGATGTGCTTGAGCGTCCGCGCGCGGCATTCGTCGATCGCCGCGCGAAACGCCACGTCGAGGCGCGCCCGGGGAATTACGAATCGCAGCCGGTATGCCTCATACCGATCGAGGAGCGCGCCGGTGCCAGGAAGACGCTTCTCGAGCTCCGCCAGCACGCCCAGGAACTCCTGTTCCGTATGCGCCGGCGCCACGGCATCGTAGAGCGCCTTCGACTCCTCGTCGAAGCGCATCGTCGTGCCGGTGAGAATCGCGACGCGGGCGCGGAGCGCCTCGAGCTGACGGGTGAGGTACTGATGCCGCATGCGAGACGGTTCGGATGCCGACGGAGCGGGGGCCATCGCCGCCAGGTCACCCGCGAGATCGACCGCGGCCTCGTGAATTTCACCCAGCGAGACCTTCGTGAGCTCGGCCTCCATCCGCCATTCCGGCGGGCCGTAGTACGCGTCGACGTAATCGCGATCGTGCTGGCCCAGCGCCAGCACCAGACGGACGTATCGTTCCGCCAGCGCGCTCACGTCGCTGGCCGGTCGAGGATCCGGGCGCCACCAGGGTGACGAGGCGACCGCGACGGCCGTCAGCAGGACCAGCGCGAAGACCACACGCCGCGTCGTCAATAGCGTTGCCGGATGGTGGGAATCAGGTATTCGGAGAACGCCCGCTCGAAGTCGTACGCCGGGGCATAGCCCCAGTCGCGGCGGGCGGCGCCGTCATCGACGTCGGCCGGCCACGAATCGACGATCGCCTGCCGCTTCGCGTCCGTGCGCCATCCCAGCGCGGCGCGCGGGAAGGCGGCGACGACCACGTCGTGAATCTGCTGCGCCGTCGGACTGAAGGCGCTGAGGTTGTAGGCGGTCCGCGTCAGCGCGGCGCGCGGTGCGTCGGCGAGGCGAAGCAGCGCATCGATCGCGTCGGGCATCGCCATGAACGGGAGGCGCGTGTCAGGACGGACGAAGCAGTCGTACCGCTCTCCCTGCGCCGCCGCGTGAATCATCTCCGGCGCGTAGTCGGATGTGCCGCCCGACGGCACGGTGACCGCGGAAATCAATCCCGGGAACCGCACGCAGCGGAAGTCCACGCAGCCGGGTGGCTGCGCTGCCAGCTGTTTGTAGAACCTCGCGTAATAGCGGCCGAGATGCTCGCAGTACAGCTTGTTGCACCCGTACATCGTCCGCGGCGTATTCCACGCGTCCTCATGGACGCGCCCGGCGCGAAGCTTGGTGTCAACGTCCGGAAGGCCGTAGGCGGCGATCGACGACGGGTAGAGAAAGGTCACCGGCCGGCCGTGCGACTCCCCTTCGTGCTGCGCGAACTCGAGGAGGTTCAGCGTCCCCTCGACGTTCACATGATGCGCGGTGATCGGCGTGAACTCCGCGCGTGTCGAAAGCAGCGCCGCGAGATGGATGACGAGATCGACTTCGAACTCCGCGAGGATCCGCTCGAGCAGGTTGGGGTCGGTGATCGAACCGGTGAACTCGCGGAAGGCCAGCCGGCCAAGCGCCGGCTCGAGCGGTGCGATGTCGACCGTTACGATCGGCCGGCCCCACTCGGCGAGGCGGGCGATCAGGCCGTGGCCGATTTCGCCGCCCGCGCCGGTGACCAGCGTTACGGGTCTGCGCATCGCACTTGATTATCGTGCGGATCTCGTGGGGCGAGCCTTGCAGGCTCGCCTCGCGAACCCGCAGGGTTCGCGCCGCGGGAAACGAAAGCTAGGTTCGGAAATGATCACCCTGCCAATCGCGAACGGCACGCTTGATGGCATCCGCCGGCAGGTTTTCCGCGATCGCCCGGTCGAGCAGTGCCGGAAGTTCGGCGTCGGAGGCGAACCGCAGCGCGACGATCTGCCGCATGACGAGCTTGTGGAGATCGTGCTCGCGGCCAAACCGCGCAAGCCGGACCCGCATCTCCAGCCGGATGATGCGGTTCTGCAACCTCAGCGCAAAGACGCGGAGCAGGGAAACAGCGGAGAGTACGGTCCCCGCAAGCGCCACCAGGGTGAACGACACGTAGCCTGGCTGGTCGTACGCGTAAAACACCAGGACCAGCAGCACGACCAGGCCCACCGACCACGTGACATTCCATGCGGTCGCCCGGTACGCGTGGTTCGCGTATGTCTGCGCTTCCGGCACGGTTCCTCCGCTCAGCGATTGTCGCCGTCGAGCAGCCCGCCGAGACCGCCGAGGATCGAGCCTTCCTCGCGGCGTCCGCCTTGCGCGGCAGGTGCGGCCTTGTAGATCCGGTCGGCCATGCGGCTGAGCGGCAGCGACTGCAGCCACGCACGACCCGGCCCGGTCAGCGTGGCGAAGAACAGTCCTTCTCCCCCGAACAGCGCGGTCTTGATTTTGCCCACGAACTGGATGTCGTAGCCGACCGACGGCTGGAGCGCGACGAGACAGCCCGTGTCCACGCGCAGCGTCTGGCCGGCCGCGAGGTCGACGGGATGGAGCGTGCCTCCGGCGTGAACGAAGCTCAGTCCATCGCCCTGCAGGCGCTGCATGATGAACCCTTCGCCGCCAAACAGTCCGACGCCGATTCGCCGCTGAAACGCGATGCCGATCGAGACGCCCTTGGCGGCGCACAGGAAGGAGTCCTTCTGGCAGATCAGCTCGCCGCCGAGCTGCTTCAAGTCCATCGCCAGGATCTTGCCGGGATAGGGCGCGGCAAACGCCACCTGCTGCTTGCCGGCGCCCTGGTTCGTGAAGACGGTCATGAACAGGCTTTCACCGGTGATCAGCCGCTTGCCGGCGCCGAGCAGGGCGCCCATCACGCCCGAGCGCTGGTTACTGCCGTCTCCGAACACCGTCTCCATCTGGATCCCGGGCGTCATGTACATCATCGTCCCGGCTTCGGCGACGGCGCTTTCCCCCGGGTCGAGCTCGACCTCGACGAACTGCATTTCGCTGCCGACGATGCGGAAGTCGATTTCGTGGGCGGCGCGGCCGGGCACGATCGGCGGAGGGACGGCGCCAAGCCGCGCGGCGCCGCCGGATGACAGGAATGCCGCCAGCTCGGGGACGTCCTTGAGAGGTGTCCAGTTTTTCATGCCCGCGGTGAAGACCAGCGTGTTGCCGTCGATGGTTCCGTTCCGCAGGTTCGTCACGACGTCGTCCTGCGACACCGGCCCGACCTGATGGCCGCCGATGGCCATGTACCACTGCTGCTGCGACATTTGTTCTGCTCTCCGTAAGTCAAAAGGCAAAAGGGAAAAGGCAAAAGAGAGGCAAAAGACTTCCTTTTGACCTTTGCCTTTTGCCTTTTCACTTACCCTCCCAGTTGCCCTTGATCGCCGAGCGCGTCGATGCGCTCGCTCGTGTTCTTCTCCAGCTTCTGCACCGTCGCCGGATCGAGGTCGAGCAGGTGCGCGAGCTGCGCGAGATAAATACGCTCCGCGCCCGTCACCTGTTCGTCGGCCCGCAGCACGGTGAACGCCAGCACGTAGAGCGTGCCGCGCTCGGCCTGATCGGTCACGCCGGCGACGATCTCGGCGAGCGGTCGTGGATGATTGAGCTCGCGTTCCACGACGTCGCGCACGCCGGCGGACTGGGCCTGCTGCAGCACGACGGCGCGTTCCTTCTCCGTCATCACGCCGTCCGCATTGGCGGCGGAGATGGCCAGCCGCACGATCCGCAGCGCGTCGCGATCTTCACCGGCGGCCGACTCCCCGGGCAGCGGCGGCAGTGCTGCACTGCCCATCGCCGGCGATGCCGGCGACGACCCGCCAACCGCAGGCGACTGTGAGCCGCTGTTCTGAAGCGTCTCGTAGATGCCCCACGCGACGCCGGCCGCGGTCAACAGCGTCGTCGGCCGCGTCCAGATCGAGCCGCCGCCGTTCAGAAATCGACGCGACCGGCGCGAACGCTTGCGCCCGCCGCCCAGGACGCTGCTCAACACGCCGTTAATGAGGAAGTCGGGATTCATATTCGGAAATTCAAAATGCAAAATGCAAAATGCAAACAAGAACATTCCAGCGCTGTAGTTTGCATTTTGCATTTTGCATTTTGCATTTTTCATTTTGCATTTCATAGCGCAGTACCGACACGCGGCAACGGCCCCGCCGGCTTCTCCGGCTCGGGGGTAAAGTCTTCGCCGGGGTTGATGAATCGGTCGCTTTCGAACTTGTACTGCTTGTCGTACAGCTGCCGGTAGCGCCCGTTCGCCGCGAGGAGGTCGGCGTGCGACCCGCGCTCGACGATCTCGCCTGCCTCGAGCACCAGGATCTGGTCGGCGCTGCGAATCGTCGACAGGCGGTGCGCAATGACGAACGTGGTCCGGCCCGTTCGCAGGTTACGCAGACCATCCTGAATCATCTGCTCGCTCTCGCTGTCGAGGCTGGAGGTCGCTTCATCCAGAATCAGAATCCGCGGATCGGCCAGGATGGCGCGGGCAATCGAGACGCGCTGCCGCTGTCCGCCCGACAGCTTGATCCCGCGTTCGCCAACGACCGTTTCGTACCCCTTCGGGAACTGAGTGATGAACTCGTCGCAATGGGCGACGCGACAGGCGTGCTTGATCTCGTCGAGCGTGGCTCCCGGCCGGGCGTAGCCGACGTTCTCGGCAATGGTCCCGTCGAAGAGGAAGTTCTCCTGGAGGACCGACGCCAGCTGATGCCGGTAATCGAACAGGCGCATCGACTCCAGATCCTCGCCGTCAACCAGGACGCGTCCGCGCGTCGGCCGGTTGAACGCCATCACGAGGCTGATCAGCGTGCTCTTGCCCGAGCCGCTGGAGCCGACGAGCGCCGTCGTCGTTCCCGCCTGGGCGTCGAACGAGACGCCGCGCAGGACGGGCTGTCCGGGGGTGTACTCGAACCACACGCCGTCGAAGGCGACGTCGCCGCGAATGCGGCCCGGCTGTCTCCGCTGGGCATCCTCGTCCAGCTCGGTCGGCATGTCGAGGATTTCGCGAATGCGATCGAGGCCGGCAAAGGCCTCGGTGATCTGCGTCCCGATCGAGGCGATCGAGACGAGTGGCGCCGCGACGACGCCGATGAGGAAGATGTAGCTGACGAGCTCGCCGAGCGTCATCTCACCGGCGATGACCGCACGGCCGCCGAGCCAGATCATCAGCACGGCAATGATGCCAACGATGAACGTGCTCCCCGCCGTCGTCGCCGACACGCCGGTCATCGATTTGGCAATGTTGCGGAACAGCCGGTGCGCGCCCTTCGTGAAGACGATCTCCTCGCGCTTCTCCGCCGTGTACGACTTGACGACGCGGATGCCGCCCAGCGCTTCGGTGAGGCGGCCGGTCACCTCGGCGTTGATCTTCCCGCGCTCCCGGAACAGCGGCCGCAGCGTGCGGAAGGCGTAGGCCATCCCGAGGCCGAACGCGGCGAGCACGACGATGGTGATGGCCGTCAGGCGCCAGTTCAGGAAGATCAGCAGGCCGAGGCCGAGGGCCGCGCTGACGAAGCCGCCGACGAGCTGCACGAGACCGGTGCCGACGAGATTGCGGATGCCTTCGGCGTCGCTCATGATGCGCGAGATCAGCACTCCGGTCTGCGTGGAATCGAAGTAGCGGACCGGCAGCCGCATGACGTGCGCCTGCACACGCTTGCGCATGTCGGTAATCGCACGCTGCGCGGCGACGCCGAGAATCTGCGACAGCACGAACGACGTCACCGCCTGGACGGCCGTCGCGGCGAGCACGATCAGGACGATGGGGGTCAGCAGCTCGACGCGCTTTTTCGTGACCACTTCGTCGATGAGGAACTGCGGGGCCAGCGGCGCGACCATGCTGGCGAGGCGGCTGACGAGCATCAGCGAGAGGCCGAGCCCCAACCGGCGCCGGTGCGTCCAGACCAGCTCGCGCGCTTCGCGCCAGGCGGCGGACGCGCTGACTTTCTTCTTGGGCTCGGGGTTGCTCACCGGAACGTGAACTGTACTACGCCGGCCGTGCTCGCCGGTTCCCCGGAGGCCGAAGCTCAGATGCCGCGCCATGCCATAATGTCGATCGCGTTCATGAGTGACCTGAAACGACCGCGCACCGACACGGCCGAACGAACGGAAACCCGGCCGCGCGGGCCGCGAACGGCCAGTTCGACGACGACACGCGGCATCCGCATCGAAGTCCGCAGCGAGTTCCTGCCCGAACGCAGCTCGCCGAGAGACGGATCGTACTTGTTCCAGTACGACGTGCGCATCTCCAATGTCGGTTCAGAGACGGCCCAGCTCATTTCCCGCGAATGGATCATCACCAACGCCGACGGCGAGGTGGAGCGCGTGAAGGGACCAGGGGTCATTGGCGAACAGCCGGTGCTGCAGCCGGGCAGCTCGTTCGAATACACGAGCTACTGCCCGCTGAAGACGGCGGTCGGCTCGATGCAGGGAAGCTATCAGATGGTGACGGCCAACGGCGAGCGGTTCGACGCCGCCATCGCAGCGTTCACGCTCGCCGTCCCGAATGCGTTGAACTGATATCCGCCTGAAGGCGGACTCCACGTAGAGTCCGGCTTCAGCCGGATTACGAAAAGCTCGCCAGCGCTTCTTTCTCGCTCTCGTAGGAATCGAACACCGTCACCAGCTTCGTCACCACCAGCAGATCCTTCAGCTTCTTGGTGGTATTCGCCAGCCGCAGCGCTCCGCCCTGGTTCTTCGTCGTCGCGTGAATCTGTACGAGCTGACCGAGCCCGGCGCTGTCCACGTACGCCACGCCGCCGAGATCGAGCACGATCTTTTTCTGCCCCTGCTGCAGGAGGCTCTGAATCTTGTCTTTCAGAAGGACGTCACCGCCCTGATTCAACGTGATATCCCCGGTGATGTGGACGACCGTTATGTCGCCCGCCATCTTCTGGTCGATCTGCATTCCGTCCTCCTGCCCTGTCGCGCCGTCCGGGCGCGATGCCCCGCGATTCTATAACGTAGTGTCCGCCTTCAGGCGGACCCCAAAATCGTTTCGACACCAGGCTTGCTATTTGGCTCCGCTTCCGTGGCGAGCCTGAAAGGCTCGCCCCACGGTTGCGAAAAAAGCGTCAGTGGGGCTGTCCCCGATAGCGCAGCACCAGGCCGGTGATGTCGTCGCCCTGCGGCGTTCCCTGCGAAAAGCGCCGGACGGCCTCGAACAGCCGCTCGAGGACGGCCTCGGGCTTTCCGCCGTGGCACCCGCTCATCGCCTCGATCAATCGTTCACGCCCGAACTCGTCCCCGGCGGCATTTCGCGCCTCGGTCACACCGTCGCTGCAAATCACGACGAGGTCTCCAGGGTCGAGGGTGACGCTGTCGAATTCGTAGGTCGCACCCGGGAGCAGACCAAGCACCGGGCCTCCGGCTTCGAGCCACGAAATGCCATCGTCGCGCTTGAGCACCAGCGGCGGCTCCTGGCCACCGTTGGAGTAGCTCAGATGCCCGGTCACGTCGATGACGCCGTGGAACATCGTCGCGAAGCGCGCTTCGATGGCACGGCGCAGGAGCGCGTTATTGACGCGGGTCAAGGTATCGGCCGGATCGCTGCTTACCGGCGCCTGGGCGATGAAGTTGCTCTGCACGGCGGCAGCGAGCAGCGCCGCCGGAGCGCCCTTCCCGGCCACGTCGCCAAGGCCGAAGCCGAAGCCACGCGAGCCGAGGTCGAGATAGTCGAAGAAGTCGCCGCCAACGGTGCGGCACGGCACCGAGGACGCGGCGAGATCCACGAACGACGTTTCGAAGGATCCGGTCGGCAGCAGCGCCTGCTGGATCTGCGCGGCGACGAGCAGGTCGCGCTCGATGCGCGCCTTCTCGGCGGCTTCGGCGTAAAGGCGGGCGCTTTCGATCGCCAGCGCGGCCTGGGTGGCGAACGCTTCCAGCGACGAACGCGTCTGCTGCGACAGGATCGTGCTCCGTTCGCGGCCGTCGAGATACAACACGCCGATCACCCGCGGCACAATGCCCTGGTCAGCCGACGCGACCATCGGACTGACGCTCAGCGGCACACACAGGACGTGACGGATGCCGATGGCAATCGTGCCGTCGTGCAGGCCGGCGAGGCTCCCTTCCATCAGGTCGCCGACGATGCGGCTTTCGCCGGTCTGGAAGACCTCACGCGGAATCTTCGCGCTGGTCGTGAACGACGTGCCGGGGAGCGTGATCTTGCCCTTGCCCCGCGCCGTCTTGAACTCCAGTTCCCCGTCCGGCCGTGCCAGCATGATGAAGCCGCGCTCGGCCTTGGTGACGTCGATCGCCGAGTCGAGCACCAGCGTCAGCACCTCTTCGAGCACGCGGCCGGACCCCAGCGCGCGCAGGCCGTTGAGAATCGCCGCCATCTGCCGCAGGTCCGCATCGGAGCCGATCTCGCGCAAGCCGGAGATGTGCGTGGAGGAGCTGGCCTCCGTCATGAACACCAGCTCGATGGCGTCGGTGCGGCCCAGACGGATGCGATCGCCGTGCTCGAGCGCGCGTTCGGTGATCTGCTCGCCGTTGACGAACGTGCCGTACCGCGAGCCGCGATCCCGCAGCAGGAACCGCGCGCCGTCCTGGGCGATCTCGGCGTGTTCGCGCGAGACGTCGGCGTTGACGAGCTGCAGATCCGCCGCAGTACGGCGGCCGATCAGGAAGATTGCCTTGTCGACGGGGACGATGCGACGGCCGCTGCTGTCGGTAACCTGCAGACGCGCGTCCATCAGACCGGTTTCGCCTTGAGCAGGCCGACCTGGATCAGCAGGCCGGTGAAATCGTAGACACGGCGCTCGGCGGCGATGCGTCCGTCGCGAAACGTGTGAAAGAGCCCGCAGCGGAACGTCACCTTGCGGCGCGTCGGCGTCATCCCCATGAACCCGCCGTTGTCCGTGCCGGTCACGCGCACCATCTGTGCGGCGGTGTCCCCGTCGATGAGCAGCATCTCCTGCTGGAGCTTGAAATCGGGGAATGCCGCGAAATAGGTCTCGTACACCCTCTCGATCGCCTCGCGGCCGCTCGCCGAGCCCCCCGCCAGCGGACTCTCCACGGTCGCGTCCTCCGTATAGTCGGCGGCGAGGGCGACGGCGTCGAGCCGATCCCACGCCTGCTGACGCCGCCCAAAGAACGCGGTGATCTCCTCGTGGGTCATCCTTCGCTCGTCCTAATGCGGGCGGACCGGAGCGGTGTCGTCGCGGCGGACAATCGACCGCACCGCAGTCGTCACGATCCGCCGGCCCTCGGCGACGATTTCCATGCGCAGACCGACGCCGATCCAGCCGATTTTGAGCAGGTTCCCGCCGACGCTCGATCCCTCGACGTGCGCACGCGTCGGATCCGGGAAGAACGCTCCCCCCTGGATGACGATGTCCGCCTCGTGCGAGACGACGATCCGGTAGGAGGTGTTGCGCGTCTGCACCGTCAGCTCGGTCAGCGGCTCGAGCCGGCGAAGCGCCACGCCGGGCCCGCTCGTCGCGGCGGCAAAACCGTCAAGCGTGGCGGCTTCGGTGGGGACCGTGCGGTCCAGCAGCGGACGGATGACGCTTGAATCCGAGGACATCAGCGAATCAGGCGGCGATTATACGCCGCGCCGTGCACCTCAGCGGCGGATCGGCGCGACACGCCGCCCGCTTTCACGCAGCGGAAGCTGTCACTCGAAACGCAGCGCTTCGAGCGGGCTGACGCGCGCCGCGCGGCGGGCGGGCAGCCAGCATGCGACGACGGTGATGCCAATCAACGTCAACGCGGTTGCCAGGAACACTTTCGGGTCACGGGGACTGACCTGGAAAAGCAAGGATTCGATGAAGCGGCTGCCGGCCACCCCACTCGTTACGCCGACAACGACCCCTATGACGGCGACCAGCGCGCCCTGCCGTACAACCTCGGTTGCGACGCTGCCGGGGGTGGCGCCAAGGGCAAGACGAACGCCGATCTCGCGAGTGCGCTGCGTCACGATGTAGGACATGACCCCGTAGATGCCGACCAGACCAAGCACCAGGGAAACGGACGCCGCAATCGCGAGCAGTACCATCGTGAACGCCATCTGTGCCGAAGCTCGGTCGAGAACGTCGCCCAGCGTTTTGACATCTGCCAGCGGCAGGTTCGCGTCGACCGTATCGATCGCGCGTCGAACAGAAGGGAAGAGGGAAAGTGGTGGCGTGGTCGACCGAACGACGTAAGTCATGACCGAGATGTCGGGACCTGTTGACACGAGATCAGTCGGCGGCATCCCAGGGCCGCCGGCGATCGACATCGGCATGAAAAGCTTCGGGGCAGGTGTGCTCTCGTTCAGCGCCCTCGTCGTCGTGTTTGCGACCAGGCCCACGACAGTGAGCCAGGCGTCTGATCGCCCGAATGACACCCGCCGGCCGATTGGATCCGCATTCGGAAAATATGCACTCGCGAGCGCGCTGTTGATCACTGCAACCCGCTCGCGCTGCTCCACGTCGCGACGATCGATTCCCCGCCCCTTCAGCAGACGCATGCCCATGGTCTCCACGTAACCGTGCGCAACCGCCCGGAACGAGACAATCGGCGGGATCGTCCCCGGCGGTTCGACGCGACCCTCCGCTCGCATCGTGTTCCCCATGCATCCACCGGCAAGTGGCAGACACGTCGATGCGGAGACCGCGATGACCCCGGGAATCTCCTTCATCCGGTCGAGCATCGTCTGATGTGCGGTGGCGGCGGCATTACGGCTGGTGTATTCGGTTTGCGGCAATCCGATGCGAAATGTCAGCGCGGAGGCGCTGTCGAACCCGGGATCGACGGCCAGCAGATTCTGAAAGCTGCGCACCATCAGGGCGGATGCCAGCAGGAGCACCAGAGCCAGCGCAACCTGCCCGCCCATCAACAGGCGGCGTGTGCGATGGCGGCTGCGGCTCGCGGTATTGCCGCGCCCGCCGTCATGCAACATCGCCGCAAACGGCACGCGGTGGAGGAGTGGGAGCGCGCCGAACACGAGGCCGGCCGCCGTGCTCAGCACGAGCGTGAAGGCCGCTCCGGCCGGATCGAGACGGACCTCGTCAAGCCGCGGCAGGTTCGGTGGACCGAGAGTCACGAGGAGGCGCACGCCGCTCCACGCCAGCGCTAACCCGATCATCCCCCCGACAACTGCGAGCAGCGTGCTCTCGGTCAGCAGCTGACCGGCGATCCGCATCCGCCCTGCGCCGAGGGCGCGGCGAACCGCCACTTCGCGTTGCCGCGCTTCAGAGCGGACCATGAACAGGTTGCCCACATTCACGCACGCGATCAGCAGTACGAGGCCGACAGAGGCCAGCAGGATCCAGAGGACGCGCGTGACACTGCCGATGGTCGCCTCTTTCAGCGTGATCGGCACCGATATCAGCCCTCCAGCCGTGACGAGCCCGACTGCGAAAGGGTCGCCAGGGTAGACCTGCGGCAGATCGCCGATCAAACGAGTGAGTTCGGCGCGCGCGGCGTCCACTGTCATTCCGTCCCGCAGCCGCGCCACGCCAAAATGCGTGAGAATCCCAAATCCGGCCGCCCGTGAAAGCTGGTCAGCCACCCACACCTCGACCCGCACGGAAGAATGAGGAAACGCAAACGACGGTGGCATCACGCCGATGACCTGCGTCGCGACACCGCCAAGCGTAATGAACTCGCCGACGATGTTCGGGTCGCCGCCGTACCGGCGCTGCCACAGTCCATGCGACAAGAGAGCAACCTGAGGAGCACCTGGTGCCGCCTCTGTATCCGTAAACCAGCGGCCACGAGCTGGAGAAACCCGCAGCACGGATGCGAGAGAGGGAGTGGTGTAGGCGATGGGCACGCGCTCGGGGACGCCGTGACCGGTGATCGTCATCTCGGCCGGCCGATATAACGCCAGGGCCGCCAGAGTCCGCGCTCGATCGGCGTAGTGAAAGTAGAGTCCCGGCGGTATTGAGGTGAACCGGGGAACCTTCTGCCGGGGCACGCTGTGATCCAGTGTGATCACCCGGTCGGAATCCGGGTACGGCATTGGGTTCAGCACGACATGCTGGACCACTGTGAAGATCGACGCGGTTGCACCGACGGCGAGCGCAAGCGTGATGGCGGCGACGGCCGTAAAGCCGGAAGTCCTGCGCAGCGCGCGCACCGCGTATCGGAGATCGCGCCAAAGGGTCTCGACGACCGGCGTGCGGATCTCGTCGCGCACGCGTTCCTTGGAACTTTCCGCGCCTCCAAACGTGATCAGTGCCTGGCGCCGAGCGTCGTCGGGAGACAGGCCGGCGCGAATGTTTTTCTCGGTCTGCTGATCGATGTGGAATCGAATCTCGTCGCGAAGGCCCGCCTCCAGCTCGTCGCGCTTCCGCAGCGAGCGAAGGGTCCGCCAGATCTCCATCACACTGCGCATGGGCGTCCTCCGCTACTCGACGGCGGCCTCGAGCACCAGGTCGATGGCGCGTGTCATCCGGCGCCAGTGCGCGAGTTCCTCGGTCAGCTGACGGCGTCCCTTCGGCGTGAGGGAGTAATACCGCGCGCGCCGATTGTTCTCGGTCACCCGCCAGTCGGAATGAATGAACCCCTGGCGTTCGAGGCGATAGAGCGCCGGGTACAGCGTGCCCTGCCCGAGCTGCAGCACGCGCTCGGACCACTGCTCAATGCGTTCCGTGATGCCCCAGCCGTGCATCGGCTCGAGTTGGAGCGCCCGCAGAACGAGCATGTCGAGCGTCCCCTGCAGCACATCGCCCTTTTCCTTCGGCATGTGGGCTCCCTTCGATAAACGAAAGGAGGCTATCAGTTGTTCCTTTCGAACGTCAAGGGAAGGACGACGAGACGTCTCACGCCGGCGCCAGGCCGCGTGTCAGTCGAGATGGGCGCGATCGGAGTCGCCCATGTCGACGCTGCCGGCCGGGAAATACTCCTTCCATCGTGACGTCACGAGGGCCGCGGTGTCGTCGCGGGCAACGAGTTCCTTCGGAAAGCCGGGCTTCAGGCGGGCGTCGATGACGATCGGCCCCTCGTAGGCGATCTGGTTCCGGACGATGCGCCGCCCGGCGGCGTGGATGTCCGCCGCGGGCTCGAATCGCGTGAACGTCGTCCACAGGAAGTTCATGTCGCTGCGCGCGGCGCGGGCGGGCTCGTCCGTGATCACCACCAGCGGCCAACCCGCGAAGGCGGCATCCGTCGCCAGCCGTTCGGCGGCACCACGTTCGCTGGCGTAGGACGGCGCGCCCACGACGAGGCATCCGCCGCAGAAGACGCGTATGTCGGTCACGCCCTGCGGCGCGACCCCGCTGAACTGCCGCGGCAGCTCACGCACCGGTTCGCCCAATCCAAGCCAGACGCCTTTCGACCCCTCGTTGACCGCCGGACCCGTGTAGTCGAGCGTGTCCATGGACAGATTCGAGAACACGTACAAGTCCGTCTCGGGATGCGTGCGCGCGAGGAGGTGCTCGAGCGTCTGGCGGAAGTTGCGCACGTCGACATGGCGGTCGGTCACGAACAGGAATTTCGTCAGCGACAACTGCCCTTCGCCAAGAATGCGGAACGCGCTGGCCATCGCCTCCCGCTTGTAGCGCTGCTTCACCACCGCCGTGGCGAGGGAGTGATATCCGGTCTCGCCGTACGACCACAGCTGCTCCACCGCCGGCATCACCATCGGAAACAGCGGCGACAGCAGCTCCTGAAGCAGATCGCCGATGAAGAAGTCCTCCTGGCGCGGTTTGCCGACCACCGTCGCGGGATAAATGGCATCGGCGCGATGGGCGAGGCGCGCGGCCGTGAAGACCGGATAGTCGTGCTGCAGCGAGTAATACCCGTAATGGTCGCCGAACGGTCCTTCCGGCCGCCGCAGTTGTGGCGGCACGTCGCCGATGAGCGCGAATTCGGCGCTCGCGATCAGCGGATGCGGCCCCTGGCCGTGGATCTGCGGCAGGCGCTCGCCGGCAATCAGCGACGCCAGCATGATTTCCGGCACGTTCTCGGGCAGCGGCGCGATGGCGGAGAGAATCATCGCCGGCGGCCCGCCAAGAAACACGGTGGCCGGGAGACTCTGTCCACGGTGTTCGGCAGCCGCGTAGTGGTAGCCGCCGCCCTTGCCGATTTGCCAGTGCATCCCGGCGGATCGGGCATCGTAGACCTGCATGCGGTACATCCCCAGGTTGCTCGCCCCGGGGCGATCGGGATGCGTGGTGTAGACGAGCGGCAGGGTGATGAACGGGCCGCCATCCTCGGGCCACGAGGTGATCACGGGAAGCTGCCCGAATTGCACGTCCGTCGTCACACGTTCCGTCACCGGACCGGTCGAGACCCGGCGCGTGCCGACCCTGAACAGCTCGCGGCCAACGTCGCGGGCATCCCACAGCTTTGCCGGCGTCGGCGGCAGCAGCGTCTCGGCGAGGTGCACCAGGCGCTTGATCAGCTGCAGCGGCCGCGTGCCGAACGCGAGCTCGGCGCGGCGGGCGGTGCCAAACAGGTTTGTCGCCAGCCGGAATGGCGAACCCTTGACGTTGGTGAACAGCAGCGCCGGACCGCCGGCGGCGATGACGCGCCGGTGGATCTCGGCGACCTCCAGATAGGGATCGACCGGCGCGTTCACCGTGACGATGGCCGCGTCACGGCGGAGCAGGTCGATGAAGGATCGGAGGTCGGGGAACACGATTCTTAACCACGAAGAGCGCGAAGAACGCGAAGTGCGCGAAGAGTACCTGTCGTGATGTCTTCTTCGCGGTCTTCGCGACCTTCGTGGCCTTCGTGGTTCATCGGGTGAGTTTCCGGTACTTGATGCGATGCGGCGTATCCGCCTCGGCGCCAAGCCGCCGCCTGCGGTCCGCCTCGTAATCCTGGTAGTTGCCCTCGAACCAGACCACCCTGCTGTCGCCTTCGAAGGCGAGCATGTGCGTGGCGATGCGATCGAGGAACCAGCGATCGTGGCTGATGACCACGGCGCAGCCGGCGTAATTCACCAGCGCTTCTTCCAGCGCGCGCAGCGTGTCTACATCGAGGTCGTTGGTCGGTTCGTCGAGGAGGAGCAGATTCGATCCGCGCTGCAGCAGCTTGGCCAGGTGCACGCGGTTCCGCTCGCCGCCCGACAGCGTGCCAACTTTCCGCTGCTGTTGCGCGCCCTTGAAGTTGAACCATGACACATAGGCGCGCGACGCAACGGTTCGCTTGCCGACTTGCAGCTCGTCTTCCCCGCCGGTGATCTCCTCCCAGACGCTCTTGTTCGGGGCGAGCGCGTCGCGGCTCTGATCGACGCAGCCGACCTCCACCGTCTCGCCCAGCCGCAGCGTGCCGCCGTCCGGCTTTTCCTGCCCCGTGATCATGCGGAACAGGGTCGTCTTGCCGGCGCCGTTGGGTCCGATCACGCCGACGATGCCGCCGCGCGGCAGCGTAAACGACAGGTCATCCATCAGCAGCAGGTCGCCGTATGCCTTGCGCACGCCACGTGCCTCGACGACGACGTCGCCAAGCCTGGGCCCTGGCGGGATGTAGATTTCAACCTGTTCGAGCTTCTGCGCCGTGTCTTCGTTGAGCAGCTGCTCGTAGGCATTCAACCGCGCCTTGCCCTTCGCCTGCCGCGCCCGCGGCGCCATGCGGATCCATTCGAGCTCGCGCTGCAGCGTCTTCTGACGCTTGGTCTCCGACTTCTCTTCCTGGGCCAGCCGCTGCTGTTTCTGATCGAGCCAGGACGAGTAGTTGCCTTTCCACGGAATGCCGGAGCCGCGATCCAGCTCGAGGATCCACTCGGCGGCGTTGTCGAGGAAGTAGCGGTCGTGCGTGACCGCGACGACCGTGCCCTTGTATTCCTTGAGGAAGCGCTCGAGCCAGGCGACCGATTCGGCGTCCAGGTGGTTCGTCGGCTCGTCGAGCAGCAGCAGGTCGGGCGATGTCAGGAGAAGCCGGCACAGCGCGACGCGGCGGCGCTCGCCGCCGGAGAGCGTCTTGACGTCGGCGTCCGGCGGCGGACAGCGCAGCGCGTCCATCGCCAGCTCGAGCTGGGAGTCGATCTCCCAGGCATTCGAGGCGTCGATCCGATCCTGCAGCCGGCCCTGCTCCTCGAGGACCTTGTCCATCTCCTCGGGCGAGAGGTCCTCGCCGAGCTTCATGTTCAGCTCGTCGTAGCGATCGAGCAGCGCCTTGATCGGCGCCACGCCCTCTTCGACGTTGCCCTTGACCGTCTTGTCCGGATTGAGGCGCGGCTCCTGGTGGAGGAAGCCCACCGAAATGCCGTCGGCGGGGTACGCCTCGCCGATGAACTCGTTGTCCTCGCCGGCCATGATCTTCAGCAGCGAGCTCTTGCCGGCGCCATTGAGGCCGAGGACGCCGATCTTCGCGCCCGGCAGAAACGACAGCCAGATGTCCTTGAGTACGACCGCATCGGGAGGATGCACCTTCCCGAGGCCCTTCATCGTGTAGATGTATTGCATTCAGCTTGTGTGGAGTCCGGCTTCAGCCGGATTGAACTCGTAGTGTCCGCCTTCCTTGTCCGCCGTAGCGCGCGAGCGCGTAGGCGGAAGGCGGACTAAACCATCCGCTCAGTATATCTGCGAGGTAGGATCGGCGGCATGACGATCGCCGCGGCCATGAAGATGGGGGCCGTGCTCCCGGACGTCGAGCGGACGACGTCGTGGGGCGCACCGACGCTCAAAGTGCGGGGAAAGATGATGGCGTGTCAGGCCATCAACAAGGCGGCCGAGCCGAACACCCTCGTTGTCTGCATGCCGATCGCAGACCGCGACGAGCTGATCGCCGCCGACCCGGAGACCTACTACCTCAAGCCGCATTACGAGGAATATTCCTGCGTCCTCGTGCGGCTGTCGAAGATTCAGCCCGACGCGCTTCGCGGTCTGCTGCGCATGGGATGGGAGTTCGCCCGCTCGCGGGCTAAACGCAAGCCTCCTGCGCGGGCGGCACAACGAAGGCACCCCTGAAGGGGTGCCCTACCAGCGGCCGGCTACGAGCGGCCGGCGCGATAACGGCTGATGCGGACGCGCAGCGGCGCTGCGGTCCCGTCGGCAAACGAGCCGGTTACGACGAGCGTCGTCCCGGCGCGGAGCAGCACAGGCTTCTTCAACACATACGGAGTCGGCCATTCGGCCGGCGGATCCTTCGCGAACAGCAGCACTTCCGTTGCCCCCGCAGGCGAGCGCGCAGATACCTCGACGCCCGTCAGCGCGGCAGGTATTTCCGGCCACAGCGCCACGGCGTAGGTGTCCGTCGCCACCGCCGCTTGACCGCGCGCCCTGGAGCCGCGATCGGTCCGCGCGTCGATCGTCAAATCGGTGTCCATCGCCGTGCGGGCTGAGTCCGTGAAAAAGAGTCCCAGCGTTCCACGCTCGGTCGCCGGCACGGCGCCGGACCGATAGTGGATCTCGGCCGCGATGCGCGCCCCGGGAGCGAGCCGGTGACCTAGATTCGGCGGCAGCTGCGCGAACCCATACCAGGGTGTCCAGCTGCCGAGCCATTGTCCGGTTTGTTCGACGGTGAAGAACACCGCCCGCACTGCACGGCGGTTGCCCGGCTGATACTCGAGTGCGCGCAGATGCCGGATCGCTGTGATCCCGGGGTCGACCACGACCCGCGCCACATTGGCTGCAGCCGGCAGCGCCGCCACGATCTCGCGCGTCAGCTCCGGCGTCCCCACCTGCCAGTGCCCGTCGTGCCGCTCGGCCCGGATGTCGCGCGGCCGGGGCCGATCGGGATCCTGCACGTTGAGGAACACGCGCCCGGCATTTCTCGGCCCCAGGCCCTCGACCCACGAGACGACGAACTGCATCTCGCGCAGCGTGAGGCCGTTGTCGTTCGCGAAGTCGCCGTAGCCGGGTACCGCAGCCCACGGCGGCATGTGCCGCGCAATCACCTCGGCGCGGATGCTGCGCCCCTTCAGCCAGGTCTCTTCGTAGGTGGAGAGCCGGAACGCCGGCCCATCGGCCGAATGGCACATCACGCAATGCGCGTTCAACACACGCACGATCTCACGGTCGAAGAGAACGGTGGTGGTCAGCGTCTCGTGAGACGAGAGCGAACCTGCGCCTGCGAAGAGAGCCAGGAGAAACGATCCGCCTACGCCAAAGCTACGGCGGACAAGCCTTGCCGTCATTGTCCTGCCGCGACCTCGAATGTGAATGCGAACGTATGAAGCCTGTCGTTGCGCCGGAACTGCGTCCACGCGCGGTAGCGGCCGGGCTTCGGCATCAGCCCTTCGAACGTCACGTCCGGACCACCGCGCAGCCTTTCCAGGTCGGCTCCTGGCGGAATCAGAAACCTGGGCTCCGCCGCATCGTCATCCGCCATCGCCAGGATATCGAGCGGGTGCGAGTGGACGTAATCGGTCATGTCCTCGCTCATGATGAGCGTGTGGCCGAACGCGCCGAGGTAAGTCTGCAGGTCGGTGATCGGCCGACCGCTGGCGGTGTCGGTCAAGTGAAAGTTCATGTGACCGTAGACACCGGCCACGAAGGTCGGCGGATCATAGGCGACCGTTGCGGTAATGCCGTCCACCCGCCTGGTGAGGCTGCGATCCGGCACCAGCCTGGCGCTGTCGCCCATCAGGTCACCGCCGTACCCCGCAGTCACGAGCGGGCGCGCGGCAAACTGCGGCGCACCGCCCGCCGGGAGGAAGTCGGACAACAGCTTGTAGTACCCCGGCTTCGGGAGCGTCACGTCGATCGTCCATGTGCCGTCGGGACGCATCTCTGGATGAATGTGCTCGAAGTGCGTCATGTCCTGGCTGATGACGAAGAGGTGGTACTCCTTCTCATGAACGGGAACGAACTTCGTCACCGCTGCGCCCGAGCCCGGATGGAAGGCCTTGAAACGCAGCGTCGTTCGCTGCCCCGGCCGCACCGGCGCGGGAACGGTCTCGAACTCGAGCGGGTAATCACGCACGTCGAACGCCGCGGCACGCACGAGATCCATCCCGCAGCGCGGACATTTGCCGCCGATGTCCATCGTGTAGTCGGGATGCATCGGGCAGGTCCACGCCGTTTCAGTTTCAGCCGCCTGGTCCAATGACGGCCGCTGTGCCACTGCCGCGACGCCGACGAAAGCTATCAGAGCCGACACACCGAGACACCGAGACAGTGAGGATCTCAATCGAAACCGTCTCGGTGCCTCAGCGCCTCGGTGTGTCGTCACTGGGGGTCACCGGTGCGGGCTCGTCGCGTTCCCTTCGTAGACGCCCGATCCTGCGCCCGGTAGCTCGTTGGCGCGCGGACCGGTGTACCTCGCGACGTGTAGGCCCGTGTCGTTGTCGACCCAGTAAATCAAGCCGTCGCGAAACACGGGATAGGTGCGCGCGATGCCGTGCGGCAGCGTCAACGCGTATCCGACTTCCCCTGGTGTCTGCGGAATCGAGATGTCGATCGCGCGCAGCCCGTGCGCGTACCAGGTGTTGAAGATCAGGTTCTTGAAGACGGTCGGGTTGTGATTCTGCTGCGGAATGCGCCGGCGCGGCTGCCCGTTCGGCTCGGTTATGGCCTGGTCGAAGCACTGCTCCGGCTGGTTGTCGGGCACGGCGAAGGCGCCGATCATGTACGGCGCGATCTCGGACTCCACCGACACCATCCGGGCGTAGTTGAGCGGGCACCCGCCGTTCTCGTCGGTCAACCAGACATATGCCGGCCGCTGCTTCGTGTTGCCGCGGACGAGGGCCGGACGATCGGGAACGAACACCGCGCTGTGCGTGCCGGTGGGCTGCGCGTTGACCGGTGGGTAGACGTCGAAGCGCGACCTGGTCAGCAGGACCAGGTACCGCTGCGCCTTGGCCTGCGGCGACGCGCTCGAGGCAAGGAACGCCTTCAGCCCCGGATCGTTGTTGACGACCATGTGGACGCAGTCGTTGGCGATATCGGGCAGCTTCGCCGGGTCGATCACTCCATCAACGGCCGCAATCGTCGAGCGCCGGTTGCAGTTCGCCGACCCGTCGGCAATCGATGCGTTGGTATTGCCGGCAATCGCTTCCGTATCGAGCACGTAGAATCCGGCCGTCGTCCCCGCCACGTAGACCCGTTCGCCGTCGGGCGTGACCGACAGCGAATGCAGCTTGTTCTGCTGCCGGTTCTGGAAGTTGCCGGCCTGCCCGGCGCGGCTCTTCTGATCGCTGAAGTCGAGGAAACGGCCGTCGGCAAATAGCCCGGTCGGGTCGGGACGCTCGTCGAGCAGCGGGCCGCCGACGTCCTGCAGCATGAAACCAGCGAGCACGACGGGCGTCTGCAGCATCTCTCCGGTCTTCTCGTCGGTGATGGCCATGACGACGGCATCCGGCACCTTGAGGCCGGGATTGGCGGGGTCGGGCAGCCCCGACGTCCAGATCGTCATGAAGACCAGGAGCCGGTTCGAATTCTTCGGGTCGTGCCAGAGGAAGAACTCGTGCGACTGACCGCCGAAGTCGTGGGTGGTGCTCTTCCCCATCGGCAGGCACGTCGCGGGATCGATCCGGTACGTCTCCATCTGCCCGACGGTGTTCGTGCCCGCATTGCGAATGAGGAGATATCGTTCCTCGCCGGCCGCGTTCTTGTAGAGAATCGCGCGCAGCTCGCGCTCGTCGAATCCCTGGTTGCCCTGGAACAGCGCCGGAATCTCACCGACCTGTACCGGCGGCTGCTTCACGGGATCGGGCTGGATGCGGAAGACGTTGATCGCGCGGCGCACGCCCGGGCCGTTGGCGTGGCCGACGAACAGGCAGTTGCCGGCGATGCCGAGCCCGCGTCCGTCGCCGGCCCCGTCGAGATCGCCGCCGCGCCACGCGCCGGTCGCCGGATCCTTCACCGACGGCACGGTGATGACCCAGTGGAGATGTTCGAAATTCCGGAACAGGTGCAGATTCTTCTCGAGAAGCGCAAACCCCTTCCGGGCGTCCGCCTCGGAGGCGAACGGATCGATCTTCCCTTCGGCGTTGACGCGGACGGACGGCATCTGCGCGAACGGCGTGTCGAACGTGCTCGGCTGGCAGCCGGCGGGATCGTTCGACCGATCGACGCACGACGCGGCCGTCTGCTGTCCGGCGCCGGTCATCGCGCCGGATAGGGCCACCACGACAGTGACCATCAGAGCAACTGAGGTTCGCTTCACGACGATCTCCCTTGCGACTGATCCCTGATCCCTGAGCCCTGTTCCCTGAGCCCTGTTCCCTGAGACAGCCCTTCGGCCTTAGGCCTGATTCCTGAGGCCTATTTTTTTGCCTCCGGCATCAGCGTGACGATCGTGTGACGCTCGGCCGGGAAGTACTTCGTGATGGCGGCGTGGATGTTCTCCTGGCTCAGCGAATCCGCGCGCTCGATGCGGCGCAGGATGCCGCGCGGGTCGCGGCCGAGGATGTGCAGCGCCTGCAGCGAGCCCTGCCAGTAGCCGTTCTCACGCAGCCCTTCCTGGATGCCGTTCTTCTCCGCCTCCTTGACCGCCTGCACGTCCGCCGCGGACGGACCTTCCTTCCGCAGCCGCGCGATCTCGGCCATCACCGCCGACTGCAGCTTCTCGACGTTGTCCGGCGAGCTGCCGAACTGCACCGTCGTCGTGCCATAGCCCGGCAGCGGCGACGTGTTCGAGTAGCCGACGCCGACTGAATACGTGCCGCCCAACTGCTCGCGCAGGATGTCGCGCAGCTTGTTTTCGACGACAGATGTCGCCGCCTGGAGACGATGCGTCTCGAGCTCCTCCAGCTTCGTGTCGGCGAAAAACGACATCACCGTGACGCTGCGCGGCTCCTGGCCCTTGTAGACCACTTCGCGGACGACCTTCTCGGGGAACTGCAGCTTCAGATCGTTGGCGCGCGACGTCGCCGAGCCCTTCGACGGCAGCGACGCGACGTATTTCTCGAGCAGCGGCACGACCTCGTCGACTTTGAACGATCCGACCATGAAGAACGTGAAGTCCGCGGCGTTCGCGTAGAGCTGCTGATAGAACGCAAACATCCGGTCCGGGTTCAGCTTCGGGACGTCCTCGAGCTTCAGCGTCCGGCAGGTGTAGTGGTTGACGGTGTTCACGCAGCGCGAGCGTTCGCTGAACACGGAGTTCGGATTCTGCGCCTGGTTCGCCAGCGAGGCTTCGAGCCGCTGCTTCATGAGCGTGAAGGCCGTCGCATCGCGATTCGGCGCGGTGAAGTTCAGGTACAGCAACTGCAGGGCGGTCTCGAGATCGCGTGGCGTCGTGTTGCCCCCCATGCCATGGGTGTAGGTCCCGACACTGGGTCCGACGCCGGCCAGCTTGCCTGCGAGCAGCTTGCCCTGATCCACCGGCGTCAAGCCGCCCACGCCGGAAAGGCCGATGAGCGACGTGGCCAGCGAGGCGTTGAAGTAGTCTTCCGCGCTGGCCAGCGACAGGCCGCCTCGCGCGTAGGAGGTGAACGAGATCTGGTCGTTGCGGAACGTCGTCGGCTTGAGCCAGAACTCGACGCCATTCGACAGCGTCAGCACCGTGACGCCGATCTCCGCGATCTCGCGCCGCGACTTGACGGTTCCCGCCGGCGGCGCCTTGGCGAGCAGCTCGCGCCCCTCGATGGAGTCCTTCCACGGTTCCACGGATGCCGAGAGGCCCGTCTTCAGCGCGTCGCTCAACGCCGTTTCGGCCACCGGCTTCAACCCGGCCTTCTCGGGTGCGGTTGAGAGGACGACGCGATTCCCCTCGGTGATGAACTCGCGCGCGATGGCGGCGGTCTCCGCGGCCGTGATGGTCGGCAGGAACCGCTTGACCAGCTCCACTTCGACCTCGATGCCGGGCGCGCCTTCGGCAATGAGGAAGTTACGGACCAGTTCGTCCGCCAGGTCCGGGCTTTCCGATTTGTCGCGCTCGTTATAGGCGCGCTCATACCGCGCAAGCATGCCGGCCTTCGCGCGAGCGAGCTCGGCTTCGCCGAAGCCATGCTGCCGGACGCGGGCGATCTCCTGTGCCAGCGCGTTCAAGCCGCGCGCGGACGCCCCATCCTGGACACGCGCCGACACCACGAACGCCTCCAGCGTCCGGCCGAGCGTATCGTCGCCCGAGGAGGCGGCGAGGAACGGCGCATTCGGCTGCCGCGCGATCTCGCCGAACCGCGCGTTGAGCATCTGATACATCAGGCTCTGCACCAGCGAACGGCGGTAGTCGGCGACGGTGACCAGATCGCGCCGCGGCCGCTTGTGATAGAGCGTGATGGACGACCCCTGCGCTTCGCGGTCCATGACGATGGCGTAGCGCGTGTCCTGGTGCGGCGGAATCGGCGCCGGCGGGCGTGTGGCAGCCGCGGCCGCCGGCAGCACACCGAAATGCGCGCGAATCTGCTTCTCGACATCGTCCGGCTCGATATCGCCAACGACGACGATGGCCATCCGATCCGGGCGGTAGAAATCGCGATAGAAGTCGCGGAGCCGCTGGTGCGGGAAGCTCTTGAGGTTCTCGGGCGTGCCGATCGGATTGCGCGTGGCGTACTTCGATCCGCCGAACAGCGCGTTCATCTGTGGCTGCAGCATGCGCTCGTTCGCGCCGAGGCGGCCGCGCCATTCCTCCAGCACGACGCCGCGCTCCTTGTCGATCTCGCCTCCCTCGAGCGCGATCCCGCCGGCGAAATCGCTCATCGCCTCGAACGCCTTGGTCAGCGCGCCGGCCTTGTCCACCGGGACGTCGAGCATGTACACCGTCTCGTCGAAGCTGGTGTAGGCGTTGACGTGCGGGCCGAACTGCGCGCCAATCGACTCGAGATACTTGACGAGCTCTCCCGGGGGGAAATGCTTCGAGCCGTTGAACGCCATGTGCTCGAGCACGTGCGCGAGGCCGCGCTGATCGTCGGCCTCGTCGACCGATCCGGCCCTGACCGCCAGGCGCATCATCGCGCGGTCGTCCGGCTCGCTGTTCTTGCGGATGTAGAACGTCATGCCGTTCGGCAGCGTGCCGGTGCGGATCGCCTTGTCGAGCGGCAGCCGCGCGTTGAGTTCGGCGGACTGCTGCCTGCCCCGAGCGGCGTCGAGGGGCGCCGACACGAGAGCCGTGCCCGCAACCACCAGGAGCGCGAGGTATGCTGCGCGCATGCGGCTCAAAATCAAACGGCTGGATCTCACGATTCCCCTCCCTGCCTACGGAACTGATGAAGCGGCCGGATTCGACCTCGCCGCGGCGCACGACGTCGTCGTGCCGGCAGGCCGGGTCGTATTAATTCGCACTGGCCTCATTATCGAGGTTCCCACCGGGCATTGCCTGGCGATTTTCGCCCGAAGCAGTACGCCGCTCAAGCGCGGACTGATGGTGGCCAACGGCGTGGGCATCATCGATCCCGACTATTGCGGGCCGGCCGACGACGTCATGATTCAGGTGCTGAACTTCACCGCCGCCGACATCCAGGTTCGCCGGGGCGACCGGCTGGCGCAGGGGATCGTGCTGCCCACGCCGCGGGTCCAGTGGGAGGAAGTCGACGAAGTCGCGGCCGCGACCCGCGGCGGTTTTGGAGCGACCGGAAACTGAGGAATTGATGATTTCGGATCTGTGATTAGTGAATGTTTGGTGAATAGTGATTGGTGATTGGTGATTGAGGGAGGCGTTCGCCGCGGGTCGTGACAGATCGCCAAATCACCAACCACCAGTCGCTCAACGACTCACAGATCACAGAAGACCAATCACCATTGAGACGCATCCTGCATATCGACATGGACGCGTTCTACGCGTCCGTCGAACAGCGCGATCGACCGGAGCTGCGCGGGCAGCCGGTCGCGGTCGGCGGCGCGCCGGACAAGCGCGGTGTCGTCGCGGCGGCGAGCTACGAGGCGCGTGCGTGTGGCGTCCGATCGGCGATTCCGATGTCACGCGCTGTCCGTCTCTGCCCTGCTCTGATCATCGTCCGGCCGGACTTCACGAAATACCGGACCGTGTCGAACCAGGTCTTCGACCTCTTCCGATCGGTGACACCGCTGGTCGAGCCTCTCTCGCTGGACGAGGCGTATCTCGATGTGACCGAGAACGCGTGGGGCGAGCCGCTCGGCATGAACGTGGCGCGTCGGCTGAAGGCTGAGATTCGCGCGCGCACCGGTCTCACCGCGTCCGCCGGAGTCGCGCCAAACAAGTTCCTGGCGAAGATCGCATCCGGCTGGCAGAAGCCGGACGGTCTCACGGTCATCGCGCCGGAGCGGGTCGAGCATTTCCTCCACGGCCTGCCGGTGGATGCGCTGTGGGGCGTCGGTCCGGTGACGGCGCGGAAGCTGCGCGAGCGCGGGATCACCAAGCTGATCGACGTGCGCGCGGCAGACCCGGCAGTTCTCCGCGACGCCGTCGGATCGCTCGCCGACTGGTTGCAGGAGCTGGCGCGCGGCCACGACGACAGGCCGGTCGTCGCCGAATACGAGCCGAAGTCGTCTGGGAGCGAGAACACCTTCGAGCGCGACCTGACCGACCTGCCGACGATCCAGGAAGAGATCTCGGAAATGGCCGGGCACGCGGCCGGATGGCTGGCCCGGCGCGAGTTGTATGCCCGCACCGTCACGATCAAGGTCCGTTACAACGACTTCACGACTATCACGCGGAGCCACAGCGAGCCGCCGACGCGCGACGAAGAAGACATCCGCCGCCGGGCCGTGGCACTGCTGGAAAAGACCGAGGCCGGGCGACGGCCGATTCGGCTGCTGGGCGTGAGCGTCCACAACCTGACGGATGGCATCGAACCGGAGGAAGAGGAACCGCCGCAGCGCCGGCTGCCTTTTTGACTCGTGGAGTCCGGCTTCAGCCGGATTGAATCCGCCTGAAGGCGGACTCTACGCTAGCCAGTCCGATGCACCGCCGTCACGACGCCGACGAGGAAGTCGAGCGTCACACGATCACCTTCCTGCAGGGCAGGCGCGAGCGCTTCGCCGCCGACACGCGCCACGCGCATCTGACTGTCCGGTTCGTCCGCAAAGCGGTAGTGCAGGTCGTAGAACAGCTGGCCGTGAATGCTCACGGGCTGCATCCGGTGCAGGACGGCGTCGCGGGATCCTTTCAGCATCAGTTGGGCACGATACGGGCGCGCATCACGTCGATCCGCGCGGTTGGCGCTTCACCCTCACGTGGTGCGACCTCGATCGCCTCGATGACGTCCATGCCGGAGACGACCCGGCCGAACGCCGTATATGTTCCGTCGAGCGATTCGGCCGGCGCCAGGACGATGAAGAACGAGCTGGTCGCGCTGACCAGCTCGGCGCCCCGCGCCATGGAGACGATCCCGCGTTCGTGTTTCGTTGCGTTGAATTCCGGCTCGAGCGTGCGCACGTAGCCCTGTTGCCGCTCGTCGAGCGGTTCCTTCCGCGTCGCCAGGTAGCCGCCCTGGATGACGAATCCCGGGACCACGCGGTGAAACGACGTGCCCTCATAGACGCCCGCGGCGGCCAGCCGCAGGAACTGCCGTACATGATTCGGCGCGCGATCGGGAAACAGCTCGATGGTGATGCTGCCGAGCGAGGTCTCGAGCACCACGCGCTGCTTCGCCATCTCCTCCGCGCTGGCCGACACGAACGGTTCCGGTACCGGGGCCGGCTTCTCGCGGATGGTTACCTTGCGGATCACGATTCGCTCCGACGGTACGTTCGCGTTCGCCGGCACGGTCGAAATCTTCTGCGCGACGCCGATGCCTTCCGCCACGCGGCCGAACACGGTGTATTGGCCGTCGAGCGCCGGCTGATCGGTGACGGAGATGAAGAACTGCGCGCCGCCGCTGTCGCGGTTACCCGGCACGAGCACCGCGGATACCGCGCCGCGCGTGTGCTTCTCGCTGTTCGCCTCGAATCGAAGCACGCCGAGTCCGCCGGTGCCGTACCGCGCGGCCTGCGCCGGGTCCTTCGACAGCGGATCGCCGCCCTGAATGATCCCCATCGTGATCACGCGGTGGAACGTGGTGCCGTCGTAGGCGCCCTCGCGCGCACGGGTGATGAAGTGCGCGACGTGGGTGCGTGCCGCGTCCGGCAAAAGGTCGATGACTATCGTCCCGAGCGCGGTCTCGAGAACAGCCTGCTTGTTGCGGACTTCTGATTCGGGAAGGGCCGACGTGAAGAAAGTCGTGCGCGGCGGCGCCGCCGGCTTCTGCGTGCCGCGCGCCTGTTCGTAGTGTCCGCCTCGAGGCGGCCCCGACTGTACGTAGTGTCCGCCTTCAGGCGGACCCGCCTGTTCGTAGTGTCCGCCTTCAGGCGGACCCGCCTGTTCGTAGTGTCCGCCTTTAGGCGGACCCGCCGGTGCAAGCGGACTCACCAGCGCACCGAGCAGCAACATCATCGCGACCGCGAACATGCGGGTGATTATCTGCTAGCCCCGGTCGGCCTTCAATTTCAGCGCCTGGCGCACCGCCTTCGCGCCAAGTTTGCCGCGCCGCTTTTCTTCCAGCAGCGCGCGCTCATCCTGCTGCCGCTCGAGGAAGGCGAGCTCGTCCTGCAGCTTCAGATAGCTGTCGAGCCGCTCCGGCGCGAGTGTGCCGTCTTCGACTGCGGCCTTGACGGCACAGCGCGGTTCGCCGCGATGCGCGCAGTCACTGAAGTGGCACGACGCCGCACGTTCCTCGATGTCCTCGAACGTCTCGCGGACGGCTCCGCCGACGTCCCAGAGCTGCAGCTCGCGCATGCCAGGCGTATCGATGAGGAGACCCCCATTGGGCAGCACGACGAGCTCGCGGTTCGTCGTTGTATGCCGGCCCTTCGAGTCGGCCGCACGGACGTCGCGCGTCCGCCGGGCGTCCGAACCCAGCAGCCGATTGATGATCGTCGTCTTGCCCACGCCTGACGATCCGAGCAGCGCGCCCGTACGCCCACGGGTCAGATAGTGAATGACCTGTTCGATCCCCTCGCCCGCCTTCGGATTGAGGATGTGTACCGGTGAATCCGCCGCGATCGCCCGCGCTTCACCGACGCGGGCGTCCACGTCTTCGCCCACGTCGGGCTTGGTCAGCAGGACCACCGGCGCCGCCCCGCTTTCACGCGCCAGGAGGAGGTACCGCTCGAGCCGCCGGGCACTGTAGTCGTGGTCGAGACCCATGACGATGAAGGTCACGTTCACATTGGCCGCCACCACCTGCTCGTCGGTCACGTTGCCGGCCATCCTTCGCGAAAACCGGCTGCGCCGCGGCAGCACGGCGACGATGCTCCCCTGCTCGTCCGATGGACGCGTGCGCACGACGACCCAGTCGCCCACCGCCGGCAGCTCGCCCCGGCTGGTCGCGTGATGCTTGAGCCGGCCGGCCAGCACCGCGTTGATCTCGCCGCCGTGAATGTAGACGCGGAAGATGTAGTTGAACTCGATGAAGACGCGCCCAGGCTGGACGTGCGGCTTCGCCGCCCACGGCTCGAACTGATGCCGCAGCGCGTCGTCCCAGCCGAGGTCTCTCAGATCCACGGTCTCTAGTTTAGGTGCGAAGTTTCTTCGCTGCGCGGTGCGAGGTGGACCCTGGTCGGTGCGAGGTGGACCCTGGTCGGTGCGAGGTGGACCCTGGTCGGTGCGAGAGGTGCGATGAGGGTAGCTGGTCGGTGTATAAAGGCAGCCGCGATTTCGGCCGCCAAGGTCACTTTCTGTCGATCATCCTCTCGATCAACGTACGCGCCGGCGCGAGACGTTTCTCGTAATCGCCCGGCTCGAGGTCGAGTCGCAAAGTCGGCCACAGACGCAGCCAAATCCCTCCACTCCTCACCGACAGGGCGTATCGCGGGTAGTTCATGCGGTCCGAGCAGAGGAACTCTTGAGTTTCCGCGACTGTCAGCAAAATACCGTCGTTCGTTACTGTCGGCGCTACGGACACCAATTCTTCCCAGACAATCAGGCCCTCCCTGCGCACGAGTAAGTCCGCTGCAGACAACGCGCGATATACGGGCTCGACGTCGTGCGTGGCGGTCGTAAACGTCGCCGTGAACGATGGCGGCGACAAAGTGAAGACATGCCCGGTCTTGTCGCCTGGCTGGCAGCCGTACTTTCCTGCGGGTGGCGCCGGGAGGGGCATCCCCACTCCGCCCGCAGGCGCCTCTCCCGTGGCCGCGCTTTTGGCGCCGAGGACGGAGTGGGGAAACCCGGCGACAGGACCCGGGCCGGTCAACTCAAGCCTTACTGCGCTCGGCTTCCGAGCTTAAGCGTCTGGCGGAGGTGCGATGAAGGCGGCGGCGATTTCGGCAAGCTCCGATTGCGTCTCGGCGGGCGTCGTGCCGCGCACGCTCAGCGAGTGGTCGCCGCGCGGGATCACGTGCAGGCGCACATCGGCCTTCATCGCCTCCAGATGCGGCCGCAGTTCGGCGGGCGTTCCGAACGCGTCGCGCTCGCCCTGAATGATGACCACCGGCACGGTGATCGATGGCAGATGTTCGATGCGCAGCTGCTGCGGTTTACCCGGTGGATGGAGTGGATAGCCGAAGCAGACGACGCCGGACAATGCGTCCAGCCCCTGGGCGGCGAGATGCGTGGCGATGCGTCCGCCCATCGACTTGCCGCCGATGCACAGTCGGTCCGCCTTGCTCCACTTCCGCGCCGCGGCGACGGCGTCGCGAAACGACTGCTCGAGGACAGGCGGTCGATCGGGCGCGCTCTTCTGCAGCCGCTTGTAGGGGAAATCAAACGTCACGACGTCGATGCCGCGAGCCGCCAGCCCGCGCGACACGCCGGCCATGAACGGATGATGCTGCCCCGCGCCGGCGCCGTGGGCGAACACGAACACGGCGCGTGGTGCCCCTTCAGCGGGATATGTCTGTGCGCCAAGCTGTGTCAGCTCCATGCTTCGCACCCTTTCGCTGGCAAGCTATTGACCGCCGACCACTGAAGCGCCGGTACCGGAAGCGCGGTCACGTCCGTCGACCCGGAGAGCGCCCGCATTTGCGCCGTTTGTCCGGCGACCGACCAGGTATGCGGACGCAACGGCAAGGGGAAAGGCACGGTTTCCATCGGCTCGCTGGCGGCAATTGTGAGCGTGGTGCTCGAGGGTGGCGGATTCGTTGGAGTCGGGTCTGGGGACGGCGCGACGGGAGTGCTGCCGCACCCAATCAGGATGGGCAAAACGCCGGCAATAGTGAGGCGCGCGACATGGTCACGCCGCGGCGTTGGCATAGGTCGCCACACGGGTTGATCGGATATTCGTTCAGTCCGGAGTGTAACTCTGGTGCAGGTGCACGGGCTCCGACTTCTTCCGCACGCGGAGGTTAATCATCTCGACGAAGATCGAGAAGCCCATCGCGAAGTAGATGTAGCCCTTCGGGATGTGCTGGTCGAGGCCCTCGCCGATCAGCGATACGCCGATCAGCAGAAGGAAGCTCAGCGCCAGCATCTTCACCGTCGGATGTCGCTCGACGAACTCGCTGATCGGCCCGGCCGAGACCAGCATCACCCCAACTGCAACGATGACCGCCAGAATCATGACCGACACGTCTTCCACCATGCCGACGGCCGTGATGACCGAGTCGAGCGAGAAGACGATGTCGAGCAGGAGGATCTGGAGAATGACGGCGCCGAACGACGCCGCCACCTTCGCGCTCGCGCCGCCCTCCGCTCCTTCGAGCTTGTCGTGAATCTCGTGCGTGCTCTTGGCAATCAGGAACAGGCCGCCGAGGATCAGAATCAGATCGCGGCCCGAGATTTCCTTCCCAATCGTGAACAGGGGCTCGGTCAAGCCCATCACCCACGTAATCGACAAGAGCAGCGCGATGCGGATGAACATCGCCAGCGACAGCCCGACTTTCCGCGCGCGCTCCCGATCCTGCACGCGCAGCTTCCCGGCCAGGATCGAAATGAAGACGATGTTGTCGATCCCGAGAACGATTTCGAGAACAGTCAGCGTGCCGAGCGCGATCCAGCCTTCGGGGCTGGAGACCCAGTCGAACGAGTGCGACAGAGAATCGAGCACGGGTACTGTGTCAGGCGACGGCGCGGCTCTCGGGAACCTTCTCGAGACCGCCCCACGTGTCGGGGTCCTGCCACATCAGCGTGGTCAGGTAGAGCGCGACGTCCTCGGCCGGATACGCGGCGCCAAGCGTTTTCGCAGCGTGCTCGAGGCGCTCCGCCGAAGGCGCCTCCATCTCCTCGTCGTTGATCAGGCCCTCCTCGTGCGCGATGCCGAGTGCATCGAGAAACGCCGCCATCATCGGACGCTGGTGCGCGAGGTGGTAGGTCACGAGCAGCCGCGCCGCCACGAGCTCGGATACGCCGCCGATCGCGACGAGATGCTTCGCCTTCTTTTCCACCGGCAGCGAGACGACGCTCTTCGGGCGGAACTTGATTCGCTGCGCGATCGCGACGATCGCTTCGCCGTGCTCGACCGACGCGTTCCCGTCGCTCCAGAACGCTTCGGCCGCCTGCAGCTTGCGCTCCGGCGAGAGCTGTTTCCACAGTTGTGAGGGTCGGGGAATTCCCTGGAGGTCGTTGTCCGTCATTGGGTGTCGCGGCGCTAAGTTACCATACCGACATGCCGACGCTGACCGTTGAGGGGTTCCCCAGTGTGGAAGTGCCGTCCGATAAACGACTCGTGCTTGCCGTCGAACAGGATGCCGGCGTGGATATCCTGCACGCCTGTGGCGGCAACGCCCGCTGCACCACGTGCCGCGTGGTGTTCGTGAGCGGCGAACCGACGCGAATGACCCAGGCCGAAAAGATGAAGCTCGAGGAGAAAGGTCTCCAGGGTGTGCGGCTCTCGTGTCAGATCGTGTGCGACCACGACATGACGCTGCGCGCCATCAGCCGCCTCGAAGGCAGCGGCCGGCCGGATCCCGGGAAGACTCCGGAATCCACGATCCAGCCGCCACCCGAGTGGATCGAGAGCTAGCTGCCGCGCTTGATGTCCGTTCCTGATCCCCCGTAGCCCATATCGATCCCGGTCGCGCCGTCGTGCTCGGTGTTGAGGTCGCCGAGGCCGGTCGAACGGTGGTCGATGCCGTCCTCGCCGAGCGCACGGATGCGCCGCTTGCGGCTGGCGTGATCGCCATGGGGCAGGTGATCTTCGGGGTTCTGAGCGACCGGCTCATCCGCGATGCCGAGCGGATCCTGCAGATCGCCCTTCTGGCGTTTCATATGGTCCTCCCTCAGTTCGTGAGGCAAGGAAAATGCCACGGAAGAGAAAGGCCGACGCAAAACGCCTGAACGCGAAACGGGAAAGGCCGACCTTCAAGTCGGCCTTTCAGGCTTGGGGCGCTGATTCGCCGCCAGAATCCGTTTCCTCAGGCGGATGTTCTTCGGCGTGATTTCGACGAGCTCATCGTCATTGATGAACTCGATTGCCTGCTCCAGGCTCAGCTTGCGCGGCGGAATGAGGCGAATGGCCTCATCGGCCGTCGAGGCGCGCATGTTGGTCTGTTTCTTTTCCTTCGTAACGTTCACGTCCATGTCGCTGGGCCGCGCGTTCTCGCCGATGATCATCCCTTCGTAGACGGTCACGCCGGGATCGACGAAGATCTCGCCGCGTTCCTGCAGGTTGTAGATCGCATACGCCGTCGCGACGCCAATGCGGTCGGCGACCAGCGCGCCGGTCGAACGGGCCCCAATCGCCCCATGCCACGGCTCCCATCCCGCGAACAGATGGTTCATGATGCCGGTGCCCTTGGTGTCGGTCAGGAACTGCGAGCGGAATCCAATGAGCCCGCGTGTGGGAATCCGGAACTCGAGCCGCACGCGTCCGCTGCCGTGGTTCACCATCTTCGTGAGGACGCCGCGCCGGGTTCCGGCCTGCGCAATCACCACGCCCTGGAAGTCCTCCGGCACGTCGATGACCAGCTCCTCGACCGGCTCCATCTTCACGCCGTCAACGTCCCTGGTCACGATCTCCGGCCGCGACACCTGCACTTCGAACCCTTCCCGGCGCATCATCTCGATCAGAATCGACAGCTGGAGCTCGCCGCGGCCGATGACCTTCATCTGTTCCGGGCTGTCGGTGTCTTCAACGCGTACCGAGACGTTGCCGAGGAGTTCGCGATCGAGCCGCTCGCGCAGGTTGCGCGACGTCACGTACTGACCGTCCTTGCCGGACATCGGCGAGGTATTGACGCCGAAGATCATCGACACCGTCGGCTCGTCAACGGCGATCGGCGGCATGGCCACCAGATGTTCCGGGTCGGAGATGGTTTCGCCGATGGTGATGTCTTCGATTCCGGCGAGACAGACGATGTCGCCTGCGGCGGCGGATTCGATTTCCACGCGCTTGAGGCCGTCGAAGGCAAACAGCCTGGTGACGCGCGTCTGCTGCGGTGCGGCGTTCAGCTTCATGACAGCCACGTCGTCATTCAGACGGACGGTTCCGTTGAAGATGCGGCCAATGGCAATGCGTCCGAGGTAATCGCTGGCATCGAGATTCGCGACGAGCATCTGCAGCGGCGCACCCGGGTCGCCTTTCGGCGGCGGCACATGCTCGACGATCGCGTCGAAGAGCGGACGCAGATCTTCTCCGCGCGTGCCCGATTCGGTACTGGCGTAGCCATCGCGCGCGTTCGTGTACAGCACGGGGAACTCGATCTGATCCTCGGTCGCATCGAGATCGATGAAGAGATCGTAGACCTCGTTGAGCACCTCTTTCGCGCGCGCGTCGGGCCGGTCGATCTTGTTCAGGACAACAATCGGCGGCAGTCCCCGCTCGAGCGCTTTGCGGAGCACGAAGCGGGTCTGTGGCAGCGGCCCTTCCGAGGCGTCCACCAGCAGCATCACGCCGTCAACCATCGACAGCGTGCGCTCGACCTCGCCGCCAAAGTCGGCGTGTCCCGGTGTGTCGACGATGTTGATCAGGAGGTCGTGGTAATGGACGGCGGTGTTCTTGGCCAGGATGGTGATGCCGCGCTCGCGCTCGAGGTCGGTGTTGTCCATGACGCGCTCGGCGACCTGCTGGTTCGCGCGGAACGCCCCGCTCTGCCGCAGCAGCGCGTCGACCAGCGTCGTCTTGCCGTGGTCGACGTGCGCGACGATCGCCACATTGCGACGGAGCGGGTTGGCGATCTGCTGCGACTTCCGGTGTGGAGACATCCTCCCAGTATCGCATACGCTCTTGTGTATGACTGACCGTGAGCGTCATCACCTGCACGGACCAGTGAGCACCCTCTGTCTCGAATGGGCGTCGATCAATCCGGAAACGAACGACTGGGAACCGGCGAAGCAGGGGCCGACATTCACCTTCGATCGCGATGGACGCCAGGAAGGACGCGTCAGAGACAAGGAAGCGACCATCACGACGTTCGATGCGCAGGGCCTTCGAACGACCGTGAGTCCGCTCGGACCTCGAATTCCGCGTCAGCGAGGCCTGGAATATGGCATCTGCATGGACGCGAACGTGAAATGTGACGTTCTGGCCCGCTACGACCGGAACGATCGGCCCGTTGAAGTCGTGTATCGCAATTCTGAACAGAAGCCTCTGCACCGCACCCTGCTCGAGTACGACGAACGGAACCGGCTCGTCCGCGAGAGAGTGCTATATGGCGAAGCCTTTGACGGCACCTGGTGCTCGGCCGAGGAGTCATCAGGGCCGGTCGTGCCGTCACCAGAACACATCGAACAACGAATACCGGTATGACGACCGTGGAAACTGGACTGAGACATTAGCGTTCGCTCGCGTTGCGCCGGATCGCGAGTTCCGCCAATCGAACATCGAGCGGCGCACAATCACGTATTACGACGCCCAGTAGCGCTCACGGGGAGCCGTCGAGGCCCGACGGAGGAAACGGGTTCACACGGAGGCGCGGAGCCACGGAGACGCACGGAGTTTTTTCAACCACGAAGGACACGAAGACCACGAGGGGATCCGGCCGTTCGTGCCTCCGTCTCTCGGTGTGAATCCGTTGCCTCCGCACGCTCCGTTACCTCCAACCGAGTTTGACGGCGCAGTAGCGGAACCCGGGCGTGTCGGTACCGTGTGCCTGATCGTCCACCACGTCGACAACCGACGCGCCGAGATCGGCGAGCAGCCGCTCGACCTCGCGGCGCGGCAGCCCGTGGCTCTCCATGCGCGGGAACTCGCGCCACCGGCGCACCGCGCGAATCACGGAAATCGCCCGGTGCGGCAACAGCCGTTTCAGCCCGTGACCCTCGACCTTCACGGGCAGCGCGTCTCCGGAAGGCAGCTGGAAGACGAGCACGCCACCCGGGGTGAGCACGCGGACGAATTCGGCCAGGTACTCCCGGACGTAGCGCGGCGGGATGTGCTGCAGCACGAGGAGCGTGTAGACCAGGTCGATCGAGTCCGACGCGATCGACTCCAGCCGATTGGACGTATTGACTCGGAATTCGAGGTTCGGCGTCCTGGCGTGCAGCCGTTTCGCCACGTCGATCATCGACGCGGCGATGTCCACCCCGATCACCTCGTCGAAGTAATTTGCCAGAGCGTGTGTGAGCCGCCCCGCACCGCAGCCGAAGTCCAGCGCACGCCGGCGGTTCGTCGCCAGGCCGCGCTGATCCAGGTACCGGATCAGCGCATCGATCTCGTCGCGCCCCGTCTGCAGGAACTCGTCGATCGACCACCGGTTCCCTTTCTTGTCCGGCGCGGTGAGAATCGCCCAGAGCGGGTCGCTTCGCCCGTACTCGTTCCAGTGGCGCCGCAGCGCGCGCAAGCGCATGACGCGCAGTTTAACCGGCGGCTGAGTCAGCGCGCAGTCAGCGGCTGAGCACAAATGTGCAGGATCGCCTCAGCAATACGTGCACTTTCCCTTGCTCATCGACGAATTCTGTTTTTGAATGTCTCAGCGCAGCGCGCCGGAAAAACCCATCAATACAGTGACTACACGAACGCTCGCATACAGATCGTCTGTGCTCATCGTCGATGACGAGGTGGCGCTTCGGGACCAGATGTGCGCATGGGCTGCCGCGCTCGGCCATCAGGTCCGTGACGCGGGAGACGCCACCCGCGCGATCGCGGCACTCGACGAACAGGTCACCGACATCGCCATCTGCGACGTCAGGCTCGGGGGTGGCCGGCGCAATGGCCTCTGGCTCGCCTCGCAGATTCGCGATCGATTCCCCGACACGGCCGTCATCATGGCCACCGCCGGCCGCGACGTCGAGATCGCCGTCGCCAGCCTGCGCAATCAGGTCGTCGACTACCTGCTGAAGCCGTTCGACGAACGACGTCTGAGCGAGGCGCTCGCCCTCGGACGGGACTGGCACAACGCCGCCATCGCCCAGGAAGGGCTCCACCATGCGTTGCAGGATCGTCTGCGCGCCAGGCGTGCGGCGGTGGCGGCGGCGCTCGCCGAAGCGCAGGACACGCCGCAGCAGGCGCTCGAGGGGCTGATGGCGATCCTGCAGCTGCACGAGCGCGACGCGCGCGGGCACGCAACGCGCGTGGCACGGCTTGCCGTCGCCATCGGCGACGAAATGGGGTTCACAGACGAGGAGCTCGAGGTGCTCGAACAGGGTGGGCTGCTGCACGACATCGGCAAGCTGGACATGCCGGCGTCGATCCTCTCGAAGCCCGGCCCGCTCGACGAGAACGAGTGGCGCATCATGCGGACGCACCCGCAGGTCGGCTATGATCTTCTGCGAAGTCAGCCGCGGTTTGCCGATGCCGCGGAGATGGTGCTCGCGCACCACGAGGCGTACGACGGCACGGGGTATCCGCGGCGGCTGGCCGCGACGGGAATCCCGAAAGCCGCACGCGTGCTCGCGGTGGCAGACGCCTACGATTCGATGACCCATCCGCATACGCAGCGTCCGGCGATGCCGCCACGTCTCGCCGTCGAGGAAATCGGACGCTGCAGCGGAACGCAGTTCGACCCGCAGTGCGCGGAAGCGCTGGGCTTCGTGCTCACGCACGCGCTGGAGAGCGAAGCGCATGCCGCTGTTTGAGTACGCCTGCAAGACCTGCGATCACCGGTTTGAATGGCTGACGCGCGGCGCCGTCGCGCCCGAATGCCCGTCCTGCCACGGATCGGACCTGGAAAAGCGTCAGTCCGTCTTCGCCGCGCGCACGTCCGCCCCGGCCGCCGGGGCCACGCAGGTCCCGCTCGGCGCGTGCGGATCGTGTGGCGATCCACGCGGCCCGGGATCATGTTCGATGAACTAGGTTGCCTAGGTGACTGGGTAGCCTAGGTTGCCTGCGTCACTCCGCGAACTCACTCAGGCAACCCAGCCACCCAGGCAACCCAGCCACCCAGGCAACCCAGCCACCCAGGCAACCCAGGCTACCCAGCCACCCATCTTTCCCAATTCAGGGTTTTTCAGCCGTCCTGTCGGCCCCGCCGTTGTAAATTGAGCCCCGTGCATCGTCTCGTTCGATTTCTGCTGATCGTGGCGGCGGCGGGCGCGCCGGGGTGCTCGCTGAAACAGATGGCGGTCAACACGGTCGCAGACACGTTGTC